>NZ_JAQREK010000005.1:0-228612 GCF_028599265.1 Pseudoalteromonas sp. Angola-4
GTGTGGGTGACTCTTATGACAATGCATTGGCTGAAACAATAAATGGATTATTTAAAACAGAGATTATTCGCAGAAATGGCCCGTGGAAGAATGTTGATGCTGTTGAATACGCAACGTTAGAGTGGGTTAATTGGTTTAATAATCAACGCCTATTATCTTCAATTGGGTATATTTCACCAGCTCAATATGAAACAGACTACTATGATAATTTAAACGAGTCAGGTAAAGTGGCCTGACTTAAACAAACTGGTCTCCGATGAACTCGGGGCGATTCAATACAGGCTGCAAGTGCTGCTTCATCAAGAAGTGCTTGTGATTTGAATCTACCTTCCCAGAAACGCCCTGTGCAGTTATCTTCTTTATTTGCTCTGCGAGCAATGTTTTCATTTAACAACCGCATAAACCAGCTGATACTTGATAGGCGCTCTCGGTATTGCTTTACTGTTTGATTAAAAAAGATAAGTTCAACTTTACTTAGATTTTCACCCTGTATGTATTTTTGTGTTAACAATGTGCCTTTACAGAGTTTATGCCAGCGAATAATAATCGCTTTATCATTTAGCCTATTCGCTTTTTTATCATCTACATACAGTACTAAGTGCGTGTGATTACTCATAACGGCATAAGCACACACGTCGATACAAAATACCTTAGCTAATTCAAGCAACTTATCCTCAACCCACCCTCGTCGATGCTCGTAAGATTGACCAGTGAAACGGTCTTCCCCACATAAAAAAGCACGACGAACACACCGTGAAATACAGTGATAGTATTTTGTATCAACCAAACTTACTTGTCGCTTTCTTGCAATTGCCATAAGACACCCAGCTCGTTTTTTACACTGATTAAAACGTAGTCTTCAATTTTAAAAAGAGCAAAATTTAAGTTGGGTGTCTAATTTATTTCTATCTAATTTATTTCTAATAATGGGCAAAAAATTGTTGGCTAAAATGTTGAGGAACGAAAACAGCCAACTGTTTTTTGTCCTTATTTATTAGCTTGTTATGTTTCATTTGGTAATGATAGGTTGCTTATTAACCTTTGTAAGATTAGCAACTTTTGCAACACCGTAGCCACCAAACATTAATGGTTGTGCGCAAACTTCCGCACTCAAGGTGTAACCCTGTTCTTTCATATCTCGCGGGTTAACTTCCCATAGTTTTTTCTTGTCTATATTCTCAATAAAGAAGCGTTTATTTTCAATAGCTAAGGTTACAACGCTTTTACCTAAAACCCCTGTTTCAAATATTTCTCTAGGAGAGAGTTGTATATCAACAAAATCAAATACAACTTCACTTTTAAAGCATTCAACTTTATCAAAGCTTGGCAATCGATAAATAATAACGCTTATAACAAGGTATAAAACGACAACGGAAATAATAGAAAGAACTAAATACTTGAGAAATTTCACCAATCGTCCTTGAAACATAACGCTTAACATATGGGGATTTTAGGAGCGCTTTTTCAGCGAGTAAAGTTCCCACCATGATGTTTTTGTTAGGTTTATGTTGACGCAACTATTTTGCGCAAACGCTTTTTAATTAATAGCTGCTCACAATAAAGAGAAATAAAGCTACCAACCAGGAAAGATGCTAGCAGTAACACCCAGTATAATGGCGACTGAATTCCTGAAGCCAAAAGAAACAAATTAAATGGTATAACGAAAAGTAAAAAGCCTAATACCTTTAAAAATTCCCTCAACAGTTGACTACTAGATTTTGCTTCACTGATATATGAGTGGACTGTTTCCTCTGAAGTATCTCCCAATTTAGGAAATGTCTTTTTTAACCAGTTTGAATAATTCAATTTTCTATCCTTAGTTGATTAGTAAACCTAACGCCTTGCTAAGAGGCGGAAAATGTTTGGCTATAATTAGCGACGAAGGAGCGTAAGCCAAACTTTTTACGTCCTTTTTGAGCAATTTGTTAGGCTTTTCTCACTCATTGTCACCAGAGTCGTCTTCATCTTGAGATTTATTTAGGCGGTTTATTAGATCATACCTTTCTAAGGCATTTTTATAGCTATCGATATTAATGTTTTTAGTTAAATCGTTATATTTTTCAAAGATATCTTTATACTGTTCTAAATTAGATTGCTTAGTTAACAACTCATATCTTTCTAGCTGTTTAGCTAATTCTTCATTTGGTTTATTAAGAGCATTAAACCGCTCGATATCAATCGCTAGTTTGCTGTTTTCAAATGCGTTTCTATACTTTTCTGAGTTAAGTATTTCTGAGTTAATAATGTCTCTGTATCTTTTATTTTGTTTTTCAGAGAGTTTTATCAAGTTGTTAATTTTAGATTCATGTATTGATGAGATGTGAGAAGTTTGGGCATCGATTATTGAACTTTCTTCAACTTTGACCGCTTTATAAGATTCTCCATCAGCCATAAACATTGATGTACTGTACATATGAAAGGCATCTATATTTGATTCGGAATAAATTTCAGCTTGGAGCTCAGCTAAAGGCCCGACAACTTTTTTTCCATTGGAGTTAATTTTATACCACCAGTCTTCTTTGGCATCGTCAGTAACAAAAACGACATTTTTTATATTTTCGTCATTTGCCTTAGTTATTAATTGCTTCCAAAGAATTAGATCCCCGTATTGCCTTTCATAATTTAAACCATCGTAGTGAAAGCTCTTATCTTCTTCCTTTTTTGATTTTCCAGCGTCCTTAAAGCCTGGAGGAATTTGATTTTTGAAACGAACAGCTCCTTCTTTATAAAGTTCATCAAGCCAATTCTGGTTTTCAGGTTTACTTCCAACTTTACCATCAAATAGTTCGTTTATTTGATCTCGAATTGCATCGTGGGAGCGGACACAAGGTTGATTATTATTCCAATGCAAGACTGATTTTTTATAATTTCCAATACTCTTGTTAATCTCTTTTTCAAGTTTTTCTGTATTCTCAAAAAGCTTTGGGAAACGTCTTTTAAGCGCTAATTGCTCAAAATCACCTTTAAAAACATTTTGAATTTTTTCTAGGTTGTTGTCGATATCATTGAAAATGCTTTTTTCATTTTTTATAACTGTTAATCGGCGCCTCTGATATTCCAACCCTGCATGATATGGTATCCATAAATTATCCTTAATCGACTCAAGAATATTAAAAAAGTCGTTTCTAGTTTGCATGGCATAACCATATAAGTTTAAAAGAACATTAGCGTCAAAAACGAAAAGAGTTTGTTCATCTTTCCATAGTTCTTCTAATTTTTCTTGGCTTACGTTATGAAAACCTTTAAATATATTCTTCATCTAGTTCCTTTATGTTTTGATGAAACGCCAAATTCCGAAAAAAGCCTAACAATTTTGTCTACGACATTTGTCGTTTTATAAACCGACAAATGTCCATATATTACAGTGCATTTATCTTAACCATCAAATAAACATGTGTAAACAATTAGTTAACTGGAAAATATTTTTAATCAATGCACAAATACACCGAAATGGTGGAGATCAGTAATATTGGACAAAACAACAAGCACTGTCTATATATACAGTTAATTTTTACTAGAGATTCATATCATGAAATCATCTTTTTTAACTATGATAGCCGAACAAATGTATCTAAAGCGTTATGCTAAAAGTACCATTAAAGCGTATTTATACTGGATAGCTTCGTTTATTCGATTTAACCCTATGATGCACCCAACAACAATGGGAAATAATGAGGCCGAACTTATTTTGAATCACTTAGTCAACCAAAAAAGTGGCTCCTAACACTCAAACCAAGCCTTAAATGCGTTGAGCTTATTATTTAAAGAGGTGATTCAAAAGCCACTCTTATTAGGGATTTTTTAAAACAAAAAAGCACAGCCCACAAGCGCCATGCTTTTTAAATTTAAGCGTAAAAACTTAATTTACAAACGAATACCGCCGTCTATTTCAACCACGCGACCAGTGAAAAAGTCGTTTTCGATTATGTACTGTGCAGTATGGGCAATTTCGTCGCTTTCGCCTAAACGCCCTACGGGTGTTACTGCAAGCATGCGCTGTTTGGCTTCGGGTTTCATGGCGTCGGTCATGGCGGTGCTTATTACACCTGGTGCAATAGCGCCTACGCGTATACCAAAACGGCCAAGCTCTTTAGCCCATGTGGTTGTAAGTGCCACTACGCCTGCTTTTGATGCCGCGTAGTTTGTTTGGCCTATGTTACCTGCGCGCGCTACGCTCGACATATTCACTATTACGCCGCCTATGCCTGATTCAATCATGTGGCTTGCAGCTTCGCGTCCTGCTAAAAACACACCAGTCAGGTTTACATCAATCACTGATTGAAATTGCTCAAGGGACATTTTTTTAACCACTTTTCCATCTTTAGCTTTAATAAACATGCCGTCTCGTAAAATACCGGCGTTGTTTATAAGCACGCCAATGTGGCCAAAATCGCTATTAATGGTATTAAATACGTTTTCTACTTCGCTCTCAACCGTTACGTTTGCGGCGTAACCTTTAATAGTGCCTGTAACACCTTCAAGCTGTGTAAGTTTTTCGCACGCTGTGTTTAATAACTCTTGCGCCATATCTATAAGTGCGATGTTAGCGCCCATAAGGGCAA
Organism: Pseudoalteromonas sp. Angola-4; assembly: GCF_028599265.1. NCBI lineage: Bacteria > Pseudomonadati > Pseudomonadota > Gammaproteobacteria > Alteromonadales > Pseudoalteromonadaceae > Pseudoalteromonas > Pseudoalteromonas sp. Angola-4. The sequence continues at coordinate 4,563 of NZ_JAQREK010000005.1, forward strand.
ATTTTTTCGCCATTGCAAAGCCTAAACCTTGTGCGCCACCGGTTATTACTACCGTGTTATTTTTAATTTCCACGCCTTGCTCCTACTTAGAAAACAGTTTAAAAATGGCGCTAAAATCATCACTGCCAGCACCTTGGTGCTGTAGCATAGTGTATAAATTTTTAGCCATTGAACCCATTGGGGTTGAAGAATTACTTTGCTGCGCGGCTTCCATGGCAAGCCCTAAATCTTTAGCCATTAAATCGACCATAAAGCCAGGTTTGTAATCGTTACTTGCAGGGGCAGCATCCATTACACCTGGGCATGGGTTGTAAAGTTCAAGGGTCCAGTTACGGCCAGAGCTTGCAGTCATAATGTCGCTGAGTACTTTTGCATCTAGCCCATTATTAATACCCATTTGCAGGGCTTCGCTCGTACCTGCCATTAAAATACTGAGAAGCATGTTGTTGCATATTTTTGCAACTTGTCCTGCGCCAATATCGCCCGCATGAAATATGTTTTTACCCATATCATTAAGCACAGGTTGTGCGGTATTAAACGCGGCTTTACTACCACCAACAATAAACGTAAGCGTGCCTGCGGTTGCTCCAGCAACACCGCCCGATACCGGTGCATCTACAAAGCTAATACCCTGCTCGCCAAGTGCGCTGCCAACCACACGGGCCGACTCTGCATCTATTGTTGAGCAATCTATCACTAAGGTGTTTTTGCTAAGTACCTTAATTAAGCCGCTATCATCGTTATTGCCTAAATAAAGTGATTTAACATGTTTGCCCGCAGGTAACATACTAATAAGTATATCGGCATTGGTTGCACATGCATTTGCATTTTCAGCTGCGTGTGCGCCTTTACTTGCAAGTTCATTTAAGACCGACTGGTTTAAATCAAATGCTGTAACATTATGGCCGGCTTTAATTAAGTTAGCCGCCATAGGGCCGCCCATATTACCTAAGCCGATAAAACCAATATTGAGTTTAGTCATCGTCTTTCCTTTATGTGTGTGTTGGGGTGTCTAAGCCATTAAGTGGGTGATTTTCGCCAAAACGGTTAGCAAAAAAGCTCTCTATTATGGCTTGTGGTACATCACTCAGTGTTTTGTATTGCCAATTAGGCGCGCCGTCTTTATCTATTAATAGTGCTCTTACGCCTTCTTGAAATTCACCTACTTCGCCAGCGCGTACGGACATACCCAGCTCCATTTTAAAACACGCTAGTAAGCTTTTGCCTTTACTGGCTTTTAGCTGCTCACTTACTAGTGCGCAACTTAGTGGGCAACCATGCTTAAGTGATTTTTGGGCGCGTTGCAGCCATTTATCGTCAGTAGCTAGGCCTAAAATATAATCAACTTGTTCTTGTAGCGTATTAAATTCAGCTAATTTTTGAATGGTTGCTAAGTTAGCTTTAATATTGCCTTTGGGCATACGCGCAGATTGGTTATCTAAATCGGTTAATAATTTAGTCAAACGCTCATGATTTAAGCTTGCGGTTTTGCCCCACTTAGCCGCTAAAATTTGCGCTAGCATGGCATCATATTTAGTGCTGTCGATAAAGTGATCGGCAAGCGATACAAAGCGTGCATCTTCACAATTAATAGAGGCCGATGTTAGCCCTAAAAATAGCCCCACACCTTGTGGCATTTTATGTAAAAAGTAACTACCGCCTACATCTGGGTATAAGCCTATGGTTTGCTCTGGCATAGCAATGCGCGATGTTTCGGTTACTACGCGGTGGCTAGCACCGGCCATTAGGCCTAAACCGCCCCCCATTACTATGCCGTGCCCCCATACTAAAAGTGGTTTTTCGTAGCAATGAATAAGGTAGTCCAGCTGGTACTCTAGGGTAAAAAAGTCTTCCACTAAGCTTGTTGGTTTACCTTGCGCCATTGCATGATGAAGGCTCACTACATCGCCACCAGCGCAAAATGCTTTATCGCCAGCGCCTTTTAAAATAACCATTGCGATTGCATCATCGCTTTGCCAAGCCCGCAATTGCGGCTCGAGTAATTTGATCATGCCAAAATTAAGGGCGTTTAATGCTTTAGGTACGTTGAGTGTAATAAGCCCAATTAAGCTGCCATTTGCTGCACTTGCCGTTTCAAATAGCACGGGGTCGTCGGCATTATTTAATAACGTTAAATTACTCATTAGCCATTTACCCAATTAGCGCGGCGTTTTTCTAAAAAGGCATTAACGCCCTCTTGTTGATCTTGTGTATCAAACAGCCCAACAAACAATTCACGCTCAAGTGGTAATATGCTTGCCATAGGTTGGTGGCGGCCTTTTTGTATAAGCGTTTTACATGCAGCTACCGAACTTGGGCTTTGTTCGCTTACTTGATTGGCAAGTTTTAACGCCGCTGAAAAGCTTTCGCCTTGTGGTACAACTTCTTCTACTAAGCCAATTTGTAAGGCTTTATCGGCTTTTAAGCGCTCACCACATAAAATCATGCGTTTTGCCCAGCCTTCACCTACAAGCCATGCTAAATTTTGCGTGCCACCCGCGCACGGTAATAAACCCACTTTTGCCTCTGGCAGTGCCATTTGTGCTTGCTCTTCTGCTATGCGTATATCACACGCAAGCGCTACTTCTAACCCGCCGCCCATGGCATAACCGTTAATGGCCGCAACCGACACCCCTGTAAAATTAGTCAGTGCTTCAAAGGCCTCACCAAATACACGCGACATATCAGCGGCAACGCCTTTATCGCCACTAGCAAATACGTTTAAATCGGCCCCGGCGCTAAAAAACTTCTCGCCTTCGCCAGTAAGCACTAAGGCATAAATGTTTTTGTTGTTATTAAGCTCGTTAACTTTGTTTTTTAAATCAATTAAGGTGTCTTTTGTCCAGGTATTAGCTGGTGGGTTAGACATAGTTAAAATAGCAACATGGCCTTCGGTAGTCAGTTCAATACTCGGGTTAGATTGTGACATAACTTGCTCCTTATAAAACGTCGCTTGCAGACTCGGCTAAAATACGGCGCGCTATAATTACACGCATAATTTCGTTAGTGCCTTCTAAAATTTGATGAACGCGTACATCACGTACATGGCGCTCAAGCGGGTATTCTTTTATGTAACCGTAACCACCATGTACTTGCAGTGCCTCGTTACACACAGTAAAGCCAACATCGGTGGCAAAGCGTTTAGCCATGGCGCAATAGGTGGTTTTTTCACTATCGCCGGTATCAAGTTTAAATGCCGCCAGCCTTACCATTTGGCGTGCAGCTACAAGTTCGGTGTTCATATCTGCAATTTTAAACTGCAAAGCCTGAAACGCAGCCAAAGGCTTACCAAATTGAGTACGCTCTTTTAAGTACTCTTTTGCCGTGTTTAGCGCAGCTTGTGCAGTACCAATTGAGCATGTGGCAATATTAATACGCCCGCCATCTAAGCCTTGCATGGCAAATTTAAAGCCTTCGCCCTCTTTACCTAATAAGTTATGCGCCGGAATACGCACATCTTCAAAACTAATTAAGCGTGTTGGTTGTGCGTTCCAACCCATTTTTTCTTCTGCTTTACCGTACTCAACGCCTTGTGCGTCACCAGGGACTACAAATGCCGAAATACCCGCAGCGCCTTCGCCACCGGTACGTGCCATTACTACTAATACTTCGGTTTCGCCCGCACCCGATATAAACATTTTTGAGCCGTTAATAACGTACTCATCACCTTCAAGCACAGCTTTTGTTTTTAGTGATGCTGCATCTGAGCCCGCCCCTGGCTCTGTTAAACAATAAGAGGCAAGTAGCTCGCCCATTACTAGTTGTTCTACGTATGCATCTTTAACTGCCTCGGTACCAAAACTTGCTACCATCCACGTAGCCATATTATGAATAGTTAGCATGGCCGTTGTAGCTGTACAGCCCATCGCAAGCTGCTCAAATATAATGCTTGAATCTAAGCGTGATAAACCAAGGCCGCCGGCTTCCTCTGGCGTATATAAACCGCAAAAGCCAAGCTCGCCCGCCGCTTTAATCGTATCTTTAGGAAAAATATGCTCGCGATCCCACTTTGCTGCATGTGGAGCAAGTTCTGATTCTGCAAATTGGCGTGCAGTTTCTGCAAAGGCTTGTTGATCTTCTGATAAGTTAAAGTCCATGGTAGACCTCTTTAATTGTGTTGTTAGTGTGTCCCATTAGGGTAAATGAGTGAAGAGCGGCAAAGGCTGATGTGTGTGTTCTAGTTGCTTGTCAGCGGATTTAGCCTTTGCGCCCTTCTTTATTATTATTTTTGAGTGTGTTTATTTTAAATTAATGCTCATGTTTGGACCTGAAGCGATGTCGTCTTCAAACCAACGTGAAGTAATGGTTTTAGTTTCTGTGTAAAAACGTATACCTTGCTTACCATAGGTGTGCGTATCGCCGTAAAACGAGCCTTTCCAACCCGTAAACGAGAAAAACGGCAGCGGTACCGGAATAGGCACATTAATACCCACTTGGCCTACTTCAATTTCATGTTGAAATTTACGAGCCGCAGCGCCACTTGAGGTAAATAACGAGGTACCGTTGCCGTACGGGCTTTCGTTAATAAGAGCAATTGCCTCATCAAGCGTATCTACAAACATACAGGCAAGCACAGGGCCAAAGATTTCTTCTTTGTATAAGTCCATGTCTTTTGTCACATCGGTAAATAGTGTTGGGCCAACCCAGTTACCTTGATCAAAGCCCTCTACTGTGTAGTTTGAACCATCAATTAAACAGGTGGCGCCTTGCTCCTTACCGCTTGCTATAAGCGATAAAATACGCTCTTTTGCTGCTTTTGATGTTTGTGGGCCGTAGGCTGCGTTTTTGTCATCCCACACGCCTGGGCGTACGTTTTCAAAGCCAGCTTTTATTTCATCTACCCACTCACTTGCTTGCCCTACAAACACAGCCACCGAAATACCCATACAACGCTGGCCTGCTGCGCCAACCGATGCGCCAACTAGGTTATTTACCACGTGTGATTTACTCGCATCTGGCATAATAACCATGTGATTTTTAGCACCCACACAGGCTTGCACGCGCTTAAGATTTTGTGTGCCTTTAGAATAAATGTATGCACCTACACCACACGAACCCACAAACGAAATTGCACGTACGGCTTTGTCTTCTAATAAGCGGTCTACTTGCGGTTTTGTACCATGAACCACTTGTAATACGCCTTTTGGTGCGCCGGCTTCAATAAATAGCTCAGCTAAACGCATTGGTGTGAGTGGGTCTTGCTCAGAGGGTTTTAAAATAAAGGTGTTACCACATACAATAGCTAGCGGAAACATCCAAAGTGGGATCATCGCCGGAAAGTTAAACGGCGTAATGCCTGCACATACGCCAAGGGGCTGCATGTAAGAATAGGTATCGATTTTACGGGCAACGTTTTCCATTGTTTCGCCCATCATTAATGACGGTGCGTTAGCTGCTTGTTCTACTACTTCAATACCGCGCCATACATCGCCTTTTGCATCTTCAAACGTTTTACCTAGTTCGTGGCAAATAATGGTTGCAAGCTCATCGTGGTGCTCTTTTAACAGCGCCGCGTATTTCATCATAATGCGGGCACGCTCGGTAATGGGCACATCTTTCCATGTTTTAAATGTTTCTGAGGCCGAGGCAATCGCTGCATCCATTTCTGAGTCGGTAGTGCATGGCACTTGCGCAAGTACTTCTTGGTTTGCTGGGTTAATTACATCAATAAGCTCGTTTGAAGCCGACTGAACAAATTCGCCATTTATAAGTAGTGGAACTTGGTGCATGGGTAAATCCTGTTGTTAGTGTGTTCTTTTAAAAAATGGCACCGTTTTGTTATTAGTATGAGTACGGTGCATTTTAGTTGCTGTTAGTTAATTAACTTTTTTGTTAGTAAGCCTCTACAGCCATGGCTACAGCTTCGCCGCCACCAATACATAAAGACGCAATTCCTTTTTTAAGGCCACGGTTTTTAAGTGCGTGAATAAGCGTGACTAAAATTCTCGCGCCGCTGGCACCAATTGGGTGGCCAAGTGCACACGCCCCACCGTTTACGTTTACTTTGCTCTCATCAAGTTTTAATTCGTTAATAGCAAGCATGGTAACCATGGCAAAGGCTTCGTTAATTTCCCACAGGTCAACATCAGCAGTTGTCCAGCCTGCTTTTTCAAGCACACTGTTCATAGCGCCCACAGGTGCTACAGTAAATTCGCTTGGTTTTTGAGAGTGCGTGCTGTGCGCTACAATTTTACAAAGCGGTGTTAAGCCTTGCTCTTTAGCTTTTGATTCGCTCATTAATATAAGCGCTGCGCCACCATCAGAAATTGACGATGAATTAGCCGCAGTGATGGTGCCGTCTTTTTTAAAGGCAGCACGCAGGCTTGGTATTTTTTCTGGGCGGGCATTACCGGGTTGCTCATCAACCGATACGGTTACATCGCCTTTGCGAGTTTTTATGGTGTGCGGCGCAATTTCGTTTTCAAAACTGCCGTTTTCGATTGCCGCATTGGCTTTACTTAGCGAGCTAAGTGCAAACTCATCCATTTGCTCACGGCCAATGCCGTACTCATCAGCAGTATCTTGTGCAAAACAGCCCATTGCTTTGTTATCGTAAGCATCTTCTAGGCCGTCGCTCATCATATGATCTTTAATTTCGCCGTGGCCCATACGCATACCGCCACGTGCTTTAGGTATAAAATACGGTGCGTTACTCATGCTTTCCATGCCGCCAGCAATTGCACTGCTAATTGAGCCCGCTTTAATTAAATCGTGTCCGAGCATGGCGGCTTTTAAACCAGAGCCACATACTTTATTAATGGTGGTAGCACCCGTGCCCAGAGCAAGGCCTGCTTTTAACATTGCTTGGCGTGCTGGCGCTTGACCAAGGCCCGCTGGCAATACACAGCCCATAATTACTTCATCTATTGCATCATTTGCTAAACCAGTTTGTGCAAGCGCACTTGCAATGGCGGTTGCGCCAAGCTCGGTAGATTGTGCATCGGTCAATGCGCCCATAAACCCGCCCATTGGCGTACGCTTTGCTGCTACAATTACCACTGATTCTAAAGTCATAATTAACTCCGTTGTATTTATATGCAAATAGTTGTTAGAATATTTGCTCTATTAATTTAGTATTCATTTATTGTTTAACACCCTTACACAATACTAACGTTTACGCTAACGTCAACTAAAAAGCGTTTAATTTTTAGTTTTAAAAGTGTAAGCATTATTTTCCAGTAACGGCGAAGTGAACAATTAATAAAAATAAACTATTGAATATTAATAATATAATTTAACATTTCACATCAACACTCCTTTATAAATAGTTTCATACCACACCAAGCTTTACCTTTACGTAAACTTCACTTATATTGGAGTTATTCGAATGAGGTAAACACAACTATGAAACCAGATAACCAAACAAACTTTGCAAGTTCTGCAAAAGCGCCAAGCAGTAACGATCAAACCTTTAGTATTAGCGATTTAGCTAAAGAGTTTGATATTACCACCCGCTCTATTCGTTTTTACGAAGACCAAGGTTTAGTAAGCCCAGAGCGCAATGGCCAAACCCGTATTTATTCAAAACGCGACAAAGTTCGCTTAAAACTAATACTGCGTGGCAAACGCTTAGGCTTTACATTGGCTGAAACAGGCCGTTTGTTTGAACTGTACGACGCTGATAAATCAAGCGCTAAACAGCTGGTGACTATGCTCGATTTAATTGCAGAGAAAAAAGCCGACCTTTCTCAGCAAATGGACGACATAAAAGTTGTGCTTATGGAATTAGTGACAGCGGAGCGCCGCTGCAGAGACACACTTAATAAAATAGACGAGTAGCCTATTTTAATAATAAAAACATACTGACAACACACAGGAATGAATCATGAGCACTATATCACTTTATAAAGAGATGAACTTTGGCCTTGGCGAAACCGCCGATATGATCCGCGACCACGTAAATAGCTTTGCAAGCCAAGAAATTGCGCCACTGGCTGAACAAACCGATATGGACAACGCGTTTCCTAATCAGCTTTGGCCGCAAATGGGCGAAATGGGTGTACTAGGCATGACCGTATCTGAAGATTTTGGCGGTGCAGGCTTAGGTTACTTAGAGCATGTAATAGCCATGGAAGAAATTAGCCGTGCGAGTGCATCAATTGGATTAAGCTATGGTGCGCATTCAAACTTGTGTGTAAATCAAATTAACCGTAACGGTAACCAAGCACAAAAAGAAAAATACTTACCAAAGCTTATTAGCGGCGAACACATTGGTGCCCTTGCCATGAGCGAACCAAATGCAGGCTCTGACGTGGTATCAATGAAACTTAAAGCTGAAAAAAAAGGCGATAAGTACATTTTAAATGGCAATAAAATGTGGATCACCAACGGCCCCGATGCACACACATTTGTTATTTATGCAAAAACAGATTTAGAAGCCGGCGCTAAAGGCATTACCGCATTTATTGTTGAAAAAGACTTCCCTGGTTTTTCTACCGCGCAAAAGCTAGACAAGCTTGGTATGCGTGGCTCAAACACGTGTGAACTGGTGTTTGAAAACTGCGAAGTACCAGAAGAAAACATTTTAGGTAACCTAAACGAAGGCGTTAAGGTACTAATGAGCGGCCTAGATTACGAACGTGTAGTACTTGCTGCAGGCCCCCTTGGCATAATGCAAGCCTGTATGGATATTGTTGTACCGTACATTCATGAACGTAAACAGTTCGACACCCCTATTGGCCAATTTCAGTTAATTCAAGGCAAAGTAGCCGACATATATACACAAATGAACGCAGCGCGCTCATACGTTTATACCGTTGCAAAAGCGTGTGACCGCGGCGAAACCACCCGTAAAGATGCCGCCGGCGCCATTTTATATGCAGCTGAGCTTGCCACTAAAATGGCGCTTGATGCTATTCAAATTTTAGGGGGTAACGGCTACATAAACGAATACGCCACAGGGCGCTTACTGCGAGATGCCAAACTATACGAAATTGGTGCTGGCACATCAGAAATACGCCGCATGCTTATTGGCCGTGAACTATTCACCGAAAGCCGTTAAGGATTAAATTATGACGATATTAAAATCGAGCGTTAATCCTCACGATCCTACTTTTGTGCAAAATCACAAAAACATGGCAGCTTTGGTTGATGATTTACATAGTAAAGTAGCCACCATAAGCTTAGGCGGCGGCGCTGCGTTAAAAGAGCGCCACGAAGGCCGAGGTAAGTTATTTGTACGCGACCGTATTAGCACTTTATTAGATGAAGGCTCACCGTTTTTAGAAATTTCGCAATTTGCAGCCTTTGGTGTGTACGAACAAGAAATTGCCTGTGCGGGTGTAGTTGCTGGTATTGGCCGTGTTAAAGGTATTGAATGCATGATCATTGCAAACGATGCCACGGTAAAAGGCGGTACGTACTTTCCGCTTACCGTTAAAAAGCATTTACGCGCACAAGATATAGCCGAGCGTTGCCACTTACCGTGTATTTATTTGGTTGATTCGGGCGGTGCTAACCTGCCTGAGCAAGACGATGTATTCCCTGATAAATTACATTTTGGCCGTATTTTTTATAACCAAGCCCGTATGTCGGGTAAAGGTATTCCTCAAATCGCCGTGGTAATGGGGTTATGTACCGCAGGCGGCGCATACGTACCTGCAATGGCCGATGAAAGCATAATTGTAAAAGAGCAAGGCACTATATTTTTAGCCGGCCCGCCACTTGTAAAAGCAGCGACTGGTGAAGTAGTCAGCGCCGAAGAATTAGGCGGCGCCGATGTGCATTGTAAAACATCGGGGGTGGCTGACCACTTTGCAGAAAATGACGAGCATGCGCTGTCTATTGCGCGCCAATGTATTGAGCGTATTAATTACACGCGCCCTACAGCCCCTCTTTTAGAGGATGTAAAACCACCACGTTACGATATAAACGAGCTTTACGGCATTGTAGGCACCGACCTTAAAAAGCCGTTTGATGTGCGTGAAGTTATTGCCCGTACGGTGGATGATTCATCGTTTGATGAATTTAAACGCTACTTTGGTGAAACGCTGGTAACAGGTTTTGCCAGTATTTACGGTAACCCTGTAGGCATAGTGGCTAATAACGGCATTTTATTTAGTGAGTCGGCGCAAAAAGGCGCGCATTTTATTCAACTATGTGCACAGCGCAATATTCCTTTAGTGTTTTTGCAAAATATTACCGGCTTTATGGTAGGTAAAAAATACGAAGCTGAAGGTATAGCAAAGCACGGCGCTAAAATGGTGATGGCAGTTTCGTGTGCCGATGTGCCTAAATTTACGGTGCTAATTGGTGGCTCTTATGGCGCTGGTAACTACGGTATGTGTGGTCGCGCATTTGAACCCACCATGATGTGGATGTGGCCAAATGCCCGTATTTCGGTAATGGGCGGCGAGCAAGCCGCCGGTGTAATGGCGCAAGTTAAGCAAGATGGCTTAGCACGTAAAGGCCATAGTATGAGCGAGCAAGAAGTTAGCGATTTTAAAAAGCCAATTATTGATCAGTACGAAAAGCAAGGTCATCCGTATTACGCAAGCGCCCGCTTGTGGGACGACGGCATTATTGACCCTGCCGATACCCGTAACGTATTAGGCCTTGCCTTAAGTGCAGCTAAAAATGCACCACAGCAAGACTCTAAGTTTGGCGTATTTAGAATGTAACCGGAGCGCAAAAATGTCAGTAACACTACAAATAACAAAATCTAATGTGGCTGTACTTGTTTTAAGCCGAGTTGAAAAACGTAACGCATTTAATAGTGAAGTAATACACGAGCTAATTCAGTGCATAGAGCATGCAAATACACTCGATATTCGCGCTTTGGTTTTAAAAACTGAAGGCAAGCACTTTTCTGCCGGTGCCGATTTAGCCTGGATGAAATCAATGGCTGATAACAACTACGCCGATAACCTTGCCGACTCTATGCAGCTCGCTAAATTAATGCAGGTACTAGCCGCTTCTCCTCACCCAACTATATGTGCTGTACAAGGCGCTGCATTTGGCGGCGCTCTGGGCTTAATTGCATGTTGCGATATTGCCCTAAGTAAAGACGATGCGCAGTTTTGTTTAAGCGAAGTAAAGCTAGGGCTTATTCCTGCGGTTATTAGCCCGTATGTAATTAAAGCCATTGGTGAGCGCGCTGCGCGCCGCTACTTTTTAACTGCCGAGGTGTTTGATGCCCACACAGCAAAACAACTTGGTTTGGTTCATCAGGTGACCGGTAATTTAGACTGTGCCCTTGATAACATGCTGCAAACATTAATCGATAACGGCCCAGTCGCTGTAAAAGCCGCTAAATCATTAATTAACGATGTAGCAAATAAGCCTATTAATGATGATCTTATTGAACTCACGGCCGAACGTATTGCAAATATTCGGGTATCGGACGAAGGCCAAGAAGGACTAAGCGCCTTTTTTGATAAACGCCCTCCCGCTTGGCAACTGTAGGACTAATTATGAACACACACACATTAAAAAAGATACTCATTGCCAACCGTGGTGAAATTGCATGCCGTATAATGCGAAGTGCAAAGCAAATGGGCCTAACAACGGTCGCTGTTTACTCTGACGCCGACAAACACGCACAACATGTAAAAATGGCTGATGAGGCCTACCACATTGGCCCTGCACCAAGTAAAGACTCATACCTTGTAACAGATAAAATTTTACAGGTTGCAAAAACAAGCGGTGCCGATTGTATACACCCTGGGTACGGTTTTTTATCTGAAAACAGTGAGTTTGCTAAAGCCTGTGAAGCTAACAAAATTGTGTTTATTGGCCCTCTTGCAAGCAGCATAGAAGCCATGGGCTCTAAAACCCGCGCCAAAGAAATTATGGCCGCGGCAAATGTACCATTAGTGCCAGGCTATTACGGTGAAAACCAAGATCCTGCTTTTTTACAATCTGAGGCTGAAAAAATTGGCTACCCCGTGCTTATTAAAGCGGCCTTTGGCGGTGGCGGTAAAGGCATGCGCATTGTTGAGCAGGCCAAAGATTTTATAACTGCACTTGAGGGCGCACAGCGCGAAGCAATTGCGGGCTTTGGTAACGACTTAGTACTGCTTGAGCGCTATGTTAACCAGCCTCGCCATGTTGAAGTACAAGTTTTTGCTGATAACGACGGTAACTGTGTTTATTTAGGGGATCGTGATTGTTCCCTGCAGCGCCGACATCAAAAAGTAATTGAAGAAGCCCCAGCGCCTGGTTTGTCTGATGAACTGCGTAAAGAAATGGGTGAAGCCGCAGTACGCTGTGCCCTTGCAATAAACTACAGAGGTGCAGGTACGGTTGAGTTTTTACTGTGTGGCGATGAGTTTTTCTTTATGGAAATGAACACGCGCCTGCAAGTAGAACACCCTGTGACAGAAATGGTAACTGGTGTAGATTTAGTTAATTGGCAAATTAATATTGCCGCTGGGCAAACGCTGCCACTAACGCAATCAGACATACAACTCCAAGGCCACAGCTTTGAAGCGCGTATTTATGCAGAAGATCCAAGTAACGATTTCATTCCCTGCTCGGGCACTATTGAATCGTTAAATACTCCGCTTAACAGTGAGTTTGTAAGAATAGATACAGGTATTGCACAAGGCGATGAAATAAGCCCGTATTACGACCCTATGATTGCAAAGCTTATAGTACATGATGATAACCGAGAGCAAGCATTATCGCGTTTACGCCAAGCTCTTGAGCAATTTCACTTAGCGGGTTTTAGCACTAATATTGGCTTTTTACACAACTTAGCAAGCCACCCTACATTTGCTCAAGGTGCGCCAAGCACCCACTTTATTGCCGAGCAAGGCGATGCATTGGTAAGTGTTGATAGCGCCGCGCTTGAAAAAGCACAACTAATTGCAGCCTTTGCCTACCTTGAATCGCTTAGTACTGAAAGAGTAACTCAGCAAAGCGCAAGCCCGTGGCAGCAACTCAGTGGTTTTACGCTTAACGCACCCCAAAAAGTGGATGTACCATTTACAGACTTAGCTATAAGCGCCGTTAAAACTAAAACGGGTTACGTTGTAACGCATAATGATAAGTCGTTCGATATAGCAGGCTTTGTAAACCAAAACGTATGTAATGTATTTATTAATGGGGAAAAATTTACCACCCATGTTAGCCACTTTGATAACAGCATTAGCGTAATGTTTGCTGCGCTGCAAATTAAGCTTGCTTTAAACACTAAACATTACATTAGCAGCCATGAAAGCGATGCCCTGCCCCTTGCGGCGCCACTTAATGGCACTGTGGTTAAGCATTTAGTTGATGTGGGCAGCACCATTACCAAAGGCGATGCCGTAGTGATTATTGAAGCCATGAAAATGGAATACACGCTCAACGCCCCGCACGATGGTATTTTACAAAGCTACTGCTTTGATGAAGGCGAATTAGTTTCACACGGCGCTTTATTAGCAATTGTAGAAGACACCACGGCGCAGGAGGCATCGTGATGGCTGCTTTTCCAACTGAAGTTAAAATTGTTGAAGTAGGCGCGCGTGATGGCCTACAAAACGAAAAACCAGTCACTGCAGCTGATAAAATTTCATTAATAAATGCACTTAGTGACGCGGGCTTAAAAAATATTGAAGCCGGTGCTTTTGTATCGCCTAAATGGGTGCCACAAATGGCCGATTCGGCCGAGGTGATAACAGCGCTTAATTTACCACATGTAAATTTAAGTGCGCTTACACCCAATTTAAAAGGCGCCCAAGCAGCCCATGCCGTTGACATAAAAGAATTTGCCATATTTACCGCGGCAAGCGAATCGTTCTGTCAAAAAAATATAAATTGCAGTATTGATGAGAGTATTGAGCGTTTTAGCGACGTTATGGCATTTGCAAAAGCCAATAACATACGTGTACGCGGTTATGTAAGTTGTGTACTCGGTTGCCCTTATGAGGGAGAAATAGACCCCCATAAAGTACTTAGCGTTTCGCAAAAGCTTTTAGATTTAGGCTGCCACGAAATAAGCCTTGGCGATACCATAGGTGTTGGCACTGCAAATAAAGTTACCCAGCTTTTAACACTTTTGCTTGAGCATATTGATAAATCAAAACTGGCGGTGCATTTTCATGATACCTACGGGCAAGCGCTCACAAATATTTACGCAGCGTTAAGCTTAGGTATAGCAACGGTTGATGCCGCTGTTGCAGGCCTTGGCGGCTGCCCTTATGCCAAAGGGGCGTCAGGAAATGTTGCCACCGAAGATGTGGTTTACTTACTCAATGGGCTTGGCATTGAACATGGAATTGATTTACAAAGGTTAAGTAGCGCTGGTTGGAAAATTACACAAGCACTTGGCAAAACGCCTGTAAGCAAAGTTTCAATTGCATTAGGCAACACACAAAAATAATAGCTTAACTTGCCAAATGGCAGTTAACACAATGAGGAGAGTCTCATGGCCGGTTTTGATAAAGTGGTTTCTAGTTACGAAGCTGCAATGGCAGGGTTGAAAGACGGCGATACCGTTATTGCTGGCGGCTTTGGCTTATGCGGTATTCCTGAGGGCTTAATTAAACAAATTAAGGCAATGAACACCAAAGAGCTAACCGTGGTTTCTAACAACTGTGGTGTAGATGACTTTGGATTAGGAATTTTACTTAAAGATAAACAAATTAAAAAAGTAATTGCCTCATACGTGGGTGAAAACGCCCTATTTGAGCAGCAATTACTAAGCGGTGAAATAGATGTAGAGCTTACCCCGCAAGGCACCTTGGCTGAAAAAATGCGTGCGGGCGGTGCAGGTATTCCTGCATTTTATACCGCTACAGGTTACGGTACGCCCGTTGCAGAGGGTAAAGATGTAAAAGAATTTGACGGACGCCCATATATTTTAGAAGAGTCGATCACCGGTGAGTTTGCCATTGTAAAAGCATGGAAAGCCGACCGATACGGTAATTTAGTATTTAGGCACACTGCCATGAACTTTAACCCAATGGCGGCAACAGCAGGTAAGATTACCGTTGCCGAAGTAGAAGAAATAGTAGAGCCCGGTGAACTTGAGCCAAGCCAAATTCATACCCCAGGCATTTTTGTAAATCGCGTTATAAAAGGCGACTTTGAAAAACGCATTGAACGTGTAACAACACGAGATTAAGCAGGAGCATAGGTTATGGCATTATCACGTGAACAAGTTGCAATGCGCGTTGCACAGGAACTACAAGACGGCTTTTACGTTAATTTGGGCATAGGAATTCCGACACTCGTCGCAAACTATGTACCTGATGGTATTGAAGTTATGTTACAGTCAGAAAATGGGCTTTTAGGTATGGGCCCCTACCCAACAAAAGCCGAGCTAGACGCAGATATGATAAACGCGGGTAAAGAAACCGTGACAGCTGCCACAGGTGCAGCCATATTTAATAGTGCAGATAGTTTTGCCATGATACGGGGTGGTCATGTAGACTTAACCGTTCTGGGTGCATTTGAAGTAGACCAAAGCGGCAACATTGCCTCGTGGATGATCCCCAAAAAGCTGATAAAAGGCATGGGGGGCGCAATGGATTTAGTCGCTGGGGCAAAGAATATTATTGTTACTATGACCCATGCCAGTAAGCATGGTGATTCTAAATTATTAGAGTCTTGCACATTACCGCTAACGGGCGTTAATTGCGTTAAAAAAATAGTAACAGATTTGGCCGTACTTGAAGTTAAAGACGGCGCATTTCATTTACTCGAGCGCGCTCCGGGCGTATCGGTTGATGAAATAATTAGTAAAACAGCAGGTAAATTACTTGTTGACGGTGAAGTACCAGAAATGGTTTTTTAACGCTTTACCATGTACCGACCTCATTCCCAGTGCCAATGGCGCTGAGTTACCCAAAATCCCTCGCAAGAGGGATTTTTTTTGCCTGCCATAAACTTTTTTTCAGTTTTAATACAGTTGTAGTAAATATTATCTATAATACAAATAGCTTTTAATGTAAGCGCTTAGATTATTTGCACTAATTTGTGGATTGTCTGCACCTTTTTTGTGAACTAGTGCTATATTTAAAATTAAACTATTGATATTATTATATTAAATTATTGGTTCGATTATTGCCTATTAAAGGCGTCTTAAATTAATTAAACAATTCTGGAAAACATGCAAACTCCTATTCGAGGCCTCCGCTCTTTTTGCTTTGCAGCAAAAAGCTTAAGTTTTAAACATGCAGCTAAAGAGCTGTACTTAACGCCCTCTGCGGTAAGCCATCAGATAAAACAACTTGAAGAACAACTAGGCATTGAACTCTTTCAACGCCAAACCCGATCCATTAGTTTAACGGCTGCGGGTAAAAACTTTTTTGATGCCATTTCGCCTATTATCTATACGCTTGAAAACACCATCAACGAGTTCAGTCAATTGCAGCAAAATACTAATATAACTATTACGCTGCCTGAATTTTTTGCCAGTGAACTACTTATGCCTAAATTAAGCGAGTGGACATCTGAGCACCCTAATATAAATTTACAAATGGATACGCTCAAAACCCGTAAAGAGCTAACCCGCCACAGTGATTTATCGATTGTTTTATCCTCAAGTAAACCCACTGAGGGCCTTACTACAGAGCTATTTAATCTTGAATATATACCGGCGTGTAACGAAAAACTGTTAAAACAGTGGAAAGACGATCACTGCCAAGCATTAAACCAAGTACCATTAATCCTTCACAAAGCAAGGCCGTGGGCATGGCACCAATGGGCTGAAAAAGCAGGTATAGATGACTTTTCGCCTACGCAAATTATACAAATTGATAGCATGTTTGGGGTCGCTCGTGCAGCGCAACAGGGCATTGGCATTTCACTTATACCGCTGCCTATTAGCCAAAGCTGGTTTGATGAAAAATGGCTTTACAAATTATTTCAACAGCCCCTTACCACCAAAGATAAATACTATTTAGTACAGCATGAAGCTAATTCGCCAAATCCCGCGCTAGATTTATTTGCTAAATGGGTTGTATCTACATTTAGCAACATTCAAGGTTAGTGTTACCTTAGTAAATGCAATTTACATTTTTGGTTTGATTACGCAAATTTTAATGTGTGCAGCACGTAGCAAGTGCTAAAGCTGCACACAGTAAACTGTAAAGCTCCTTCTTTTTTACTTTCTTGCAGCCTAACAATACCGTTTAGTGATTTATTATTAATTAAATATTTTTATTTAATCATTCGTTTTTTCCCTACAAGCTAACCTATAAAAGTTTATCCTTTTAAATCAATATAATAACACAACGCGTTAGACTAAAGTCTATAGCTTAATTTTTTTCACTTATTGGTTTTATTTTTATCGTTTGTCTGACTTTTACGATTATTTTAAAGTTAACTCATCGCAAGCAAACAGCTAAACGTTTTTACTAATTAGACATTATTTACTGTTTTGCACCAAATAAATGCAACCTTTTTAGATGTGATAGCTCTAACAAGGTAAGAAAAGAATCTTATATTGTGTGTGTAAGATGTTGTCAGTGTGAAAAGGCAGTTCAAGTCAGGTGGTGACTTGGTTTGAACTGTTTTTTATTCTACCAGCAACACGCAGCAATAACGAAATTAGCTACTGTGTAGCAAACCAAATCTTATATTGTGTGTGTAAGATGTTGTCAGTGTGAAAAAGCAGTTCAAGTTAGGTGGTGACTTGGTTTGAACTGTTTTTTATTCCACCAACAGTACGCAGCAATAACGTAATTAGCTACTATGTAGCAACCAAATCTTATATTGTGTGTGTAAGATGTTGTCAGTGTGAAAAGCGGTTCATGTGAGGTGGTGACCTTATATGGGCCGTTTTTGTTTTATAAACACGATTACCTGCCCCACCGTTTTATACCAATTCGCTTAAATTTAGTATTATTCAACTATAAAGTTATGTTTTTGTTTAAGCTCTTCAATAACATTTTCATTGTCTTTTAAAAATACATTAAACTTTTTAACGAGCTGTGGGTGTTTAATGCTCGATAACATAAACGCTTGGTGATCAACAGGCAACTGATGCTGAAAAAACACAGGGACGGGAGTATCAAAAAATTCTTCTATATTGTATTTAAGTACATCGTGTGAAATATATATACAATCAACTCGCTCTTTATGCAGCAAATAAATCATCTCAATAACGTTATCATTTTCGAGTACTTGCAAGCCTGGCATTGAGGTTAACTTTTCAAGCCCTTGCAATGTAAAGCCACGCACTTTTGCAAGTGATTTACAATCTTCAAGTTTAATATTGTCCTTTAAGCTCGCTATCCCTGTATGTGTAACTAATGAAGGCACAGAATAATTAATTTCTTGTTGATGCTGATTTTTATAACTTACTTGCCAATTAGGGTTGTCGGGGTATTTAAAGTCAACATGGTGATGCTCTATAAATTCTTTATAAAGTCGCGGAATAGGCAAAGTGTAAAATTCAAATTTAATATTTTGTTGTTTTGCAAATAGTTCCAGTAACTCTTTACTAAAACCAAAATAATCACGCTTATTAGTGCCACTGCCATCGTAATAAGGCAGGTATTCTATATTCTCTACCCCTATTACATATTTTTCGGTTGGCTGTGCTAATACAGGGCTTATAGTTATAAGCCCTGATACAAGTGCTAACGTGTTAATCAATTTGATAGTAAAATGCCGTTTATATCGTTTGGATTATTAATTTATATATCATAATCACAGTTAATTAAAGTTTAGATTTATTAAATATAAAAGAGCGAATTAATCGCTCTTATAAATTAGCTTTGGTCACGAGGTATAAACTCTAACACAGTAGCATTAATACAGTATCTATCTGTGCCTCTTGGCCCCTCACCTTTAAATAAATGCCCTAAATGTATACCGGTGCTTTTTGATTTAAGCTCAATTCGAGTCATCCCCCAGCTGGTATCTTTATGCTTAGTAACACTATTTTTAACCGGATGTTTAAACGACAGCCACCCCGTGCCCGAATTAAATCTATCGCGGGTATCAAATAATGGCTCACCACTTAATTTATCAACAAATACGCCATCGGGAGTGTTTTTAAATTCTTTATACTCCTTACAGTAAGGTCGGTCGGTGCGCTCATTAAATGCAACTTCGTAGGCATCACTATCGCCTAGTTTAAAGGCGCCAAGTGCTTTGTAAAATTCAGCGGGGCTTGCATAGCCTTGACGCGCGTACACCTCTTTTCCATTTTCTAAAAACAAAATGGTGGGGGTTGCCCAAGTTGCCGATTTTATAGTTAGGCCATTAAGCTCATCGGCATGACGAAATGTCAGTGGGATTGAACCTTTGTAATTGTTAGCGACTGTTTTTTTAAATTTTTCACAGTAAGGGCAGTATTCGCGCGAATCAAGTACCACAATCTGCTTGCCCGTGAGTAAAACACTATTGTCTACATCTCCTTTTTTAGTTTTATTAAATACCACACCCGTGGCGTGATCTGGGCAATAGCCATTTGGGTTCTTTTGTAAATAATTTTGATGGTACTCCTCAGCAGATACAAACCCCTCAAGCGGTTTTATTACTGTTTTAATTGCCCCATAACCGGCTGCACTTAATAACGGCTGATACTCGGCTTTAACTTGCTCTGCAAGCTGCGCTTGCTCTTTAGTGGTAGTAAGAATAATTGATCGATACTGCGTGCCAATATCATTACCTTGGCGATTCGATTGTGTAGGATCATGGCTTTCAAAGTAATTTTGTAATAGCACTTTAGAAGAAATGATATTGCTGTTGTACATCACTTGCACTACTTCAGCGTAGTTGTTTTCGTCAAACTGGCGAGATTGGTCGGTGATATTTTTATAGGTTGCTTTAAAGCCGTGCCCGTCTGCATACCCCGACTCTGCATCAATAACCCCTTCTAGTGCCTCGTAGCGCTTTTCGGCTCCCCAAAAACAGCCAGAGCCTAACACAATGGTTTTTATATGCATTGTGGCCTCTACGTTGCTGTGCTCTATTTTTTCGGTTGATAAAGCAAAACAGCCGGCGCTAAATGTAATAGCGGCGCCTAATAAATAAACTGAGCGAGAAAATGTCATAAATACCTCTTAATACCTGCGTGTTTTAATTAAGACCCAACATCCCTTGTTTTAATTTCAGTAAATAAATACGTGCTAAATTTGAATACAGTTTGAGTCTGCATTTCTTTTTCGTTTATTTTTCTTATGGCTAGGTACTGAATAAATTGACAAAACTATGTTAGCTTTGCTGCACGTTGTATAAAAAGATTAAATTATGACTGCATTTTTACAGGTATTTACTTTAACAAATAACAGTTTGCTATTAGATGCCACACAGCATAAACAAAACAATGTGTTAGACACTCAAAAAAAAATTTGGGCGCTCACTAAGCAGCTAAAGCAAAGTAACGAATTTATTGATTTAGTCCCAGGCATGAACTCTTTAACGCTTTATTTAAAATCGGCAAGTAATTTAAAAAAATGGCAAAATGCCTTGCCTGATTTATGGGACAAAGTACAAGCAACAACATTTAAAGGCACTCACCATAAAATACACACTACTTATGATGGAGAAGATTTAGATTTTGTTGCCAAACAAACTAATTTAACACCCAAGCAAATTATTCAAATACATAGCCAAGCCACTTACCACGTTTTATTTTTAGGGTTTCAGCCCGGGTTTGCTTACCTACATGGGTTAGATTCACGCTTGCATATCCCACGCAGAGACACGCCGCGTACCAAAGTACCTAAGGGAGCCGTTGCTTTAGGCGCAGAGCAAACTGCCATTTACCCAGCAGAAACACCTGGCGGTTGGCATATCATTGGCCACACAAACACGCCCCTTTTTGATAGCACACACTCAGATCCTTGCTTATTTAAACCCGGCGACACGCTATCGTTCGTTTCAATAAACACAGTGCAAGGAGCATAAAGTGATAAAAGTTCTTAAACCTGGTGTACAACTTACAATTCAAGATGGCGGGCGCTGCGGTTATCGTCATTTAGGTGTAAGCCAAGCGGGTTGTTTAGACCCTTACGCACAAATAATTGCCAATAAATTAGTGGGTAACAAAGATAATGAAGCTGTGCTTGAAGTTACGTTAGGCCTTTGCGAGTTACAGTTTGAAACCGATACTGTTATTGCCCTACAAGGTGCTGATTTAAACGCTGCGCTTGATGAAACACCCTTGTACCCTGGCTGGAGTTACCAAGTAAGAGCCAAACAAACTTTAAGCTTTGATACTGGCCGCGCTGGTTTGCGTGCCTATGTAGCCGTACAAGGTGGCATTGATGTGAAAGATATCATGGGCTCAAAATCAACCGATTTAAACGCGCTCTTTGGCGGTTTAGCAGGTAAAGCACTTAGCGAGGGCGACATTATTCCTATTAAAACATCGCCCGTGCCAATAACGCGCTTTATACAGCGTGGCGCTATTACTCCGCCTAAACTAAAGGTGATTAGGGTATATGCAAGCCCACATGCGCATCTATTAGGTGATACGCTACTTAAACAGTTTTTTTCAACGGCGTTTAAAGTAAGCCATAACAGCAACAGAATGGGCCTTAGGCTAACAAACGAAAGTCCCCTAACTCATAGTCACTCACTTGCCTCTCTTGGTACAGGCCCAGGCTCTATTCAATTACCGCCCAGTGGTGAGCCTATTGTATTACTTAACGACGCACAAACAACCGGTGGCTACCCATTACTTGGCACGGTAATAGAGGCTGATTTACATCAATTTGCGCAATTTAGACCCGGTGACTCAATTGAATTTAAGCAAGTAACCCATGAGCAGGCTAGCTTAGCAAAACAAAAGCTTAAAGGTCACTTACATCAGCTCAGCTTGGCGCTTAAATATAGTTAACTCTAAGGTGAGATATAAACCTATTACAAGGAGCTAATAAAAGTACAAGCGGCGCTCTACTTAACTTGCAATAGGTAGGCTTAGATTGGTTAATTAAGCGCAAAAAATAAAAACACGCTAACGCAAAAAATTATAATAATGCAATTTAAGCTCTGCTTTAATTTTCGCACACACTTGGTGCATTTGTGCAGTGTGCTTTTTTGCAAACACTGCGCTAAATGCTTTATTAACGCCACTTTAAACACCAAAGGTGTTGTAAATATAGCCGCACTTGTGCGTGGCGCACCAATTTGGTGCGAGCACTTTTCACTTGGTGCATAAATTATTCTTAATTAATTGTAAAAGCAGTGTGACTTGAGTAATTATTTCTGATAAAACAAGGTTTCGCAGCACAGCAAAGTTGCCCTGCTGCACACATAATAGGAATGAGGAGTTACTATGTGTTCAATTTTTGGTGTATTAGATATTAAATCTAACGCCACTCAGTTGCGTACCCAAGCAATTGAAATGTCAAAACTACTAAGGCACCGTGGCCCAGATTGGTCTGGTGTGTATTCATCTGAAAAAGCGATTTTAGTGCATGAACGCTTAGCCATTGTTGGTGTATCAAGCGGCGCACAACCATTATATAACCCTGAAAAAACAAATATTCTAGCGGTTAACGGCGAAATTTATAACCACAAAGAGCTGGCAGCAGAGCTAGAGGTAGATTTTGAATTTCAGACTCAATCAGACTGTGAAGTTATTTTAGCGTTATACAAACAAAAAGGGCCTGAGTTTTTAGATGACTTAAATGGTATTTTTGCATTTTGTTTATACGATGAAGAAAACGATGCGTACTTAATTGGCCGCGATCACATTGGTATTATTCCGCTTTATACTGGCCACGATGAGCATGGTAATTTTTATGTTGCCTCAGAGCTTAAAGCGCTTTCACCAATTTGTAAGCACATTGAAGAGTTTCCACCAGGGCACTACCTATACAGCAAAAATGGTGAACTAACGCCTTATTATAAGCGCGATTGGGAAACCTTTGATGCAGTTAAAGATAACAGCGCACAAGCGCAAGACGTAAAAGAAGCGCTAGAAAGCGCTGTAAAACGCCAGCTAATGTGTGATGTACCGTATGGCGTATTGCTATCGGGCGGTTTAGACTCGTCGGTTATTTCGGCTATTACGCAACGTTTTGCCGCTAAACGTATTGAAGATAACGATGAAAGTGACGCATGGTGGCCTAAGCTGCATTCTTTTTCTGTTGGGCTTGAGGGTTCACCTGATTTAGCCGCTGCGCAAAAAGTAGCGGATATGATTGGCACAGTACATCACCCTATTCACTTTACCATTCAAGAAGGTATTGATGCGCTTCGTGAGGTTATTTACCACATTGAAACGTACGATGTAACCACCATCCGTGCTTCAACGCCAATGTATTTAATGGCGCGCCAAATTAAAGCTATGGGTATTAAAATGGTATTATCGGGCGAAGGCGCTGATGAACTATTTGGTGGCTATTTATACTTCCATAAAGCGCCAAACGCACAAGAGTTTCATGAAGAGCTAAACCGTAAAGTGTCAAAGCTGCATATGTTTGACTGTTTACGTGCCAATAAGTCAATGGCTGCATGGGGCGTAGAAGCACGCGTACCGTTTCTTGATAAAGAGTTTGTTGATGTGGCTATGCGTATCAACCCTGAAGCAAAAATGTGTAAAGATGGCAAAATTGAAAAGCACATTTTACGCGAAGGCTTCGATGGCTACCTGCCTGAAGAAGTACTGTGGCGTCAAAAAGAGCAATTCTCAGACGGTGTTGGCTACAGCTGGATAGACACGTTAAAAGAGTTTGTAAACGAGCAAGTAAGCGACCAAGAGCTTGCTAACGCTAAGTTTAAGTACCCTATTAACACGCCAGATTCTAAAGAAGCGTATTACTATCGCTCTATTTTTGAATCACACTTCCCAGGTGATGCATCAGCTAAATGTGTACCACATGGTAAGTCGGTTGCGTGTTCAACCCCTGAAGCACTTGCATGGGATGCATCATTTCAAAATAATGCTGATCCTTCAGGCCGTGCTGCTGGCGTTCACAACGACGCGTATGCAAGCAAAGGCTAAACGCGCCCTTTTATCGCAACGTAGGCTACAACAGCCTAGGTTGCGATATATAAAGCACCTTTATTCAGTTCCTGTATTTTCTAGTTCACAGCATAACTTAGCCGGTTCAAGTGCGTTAATTGTTATTTATACGCAAGGGTTAAGTACGCGTGTAATGCAAAAAATTGCATCAAACTCGCAGCACCCTGCTAGCGTTTTTTTAAATGAAAATGAAATTTCTCACCGTGTATGTAACATTCGCTGGTTTAACCAAACATCAGAAATTAAGCGCTGCGGCCATGGCACCCTTGCTGCTGCAAAATGTTTATTAGCACACTTTGGTTTTTGCCCTTCACACTTTATTTCAAACGATAAAGAACGGTTTAAAATCAAGCGAGCTACAGGCCGGGTACAACTTCAGCTAGCGGCTATTAATTCTAAAAAGAGTGATGAGGTTAACAGCCTTAGTGATGTGTTTTCGCACTCTATAAAAGCAACTTACTCAACAGCTTATAAAAATGGCTATACCGTTGTACTGTTTAAAAACATGGCTGATTTAAAGCATTTAGAGGTTAATTTTACACATTTAGTAAATGTGCATAACAATGCGGTAATTGCACTGCAAATACATAGTATTAATAAAAACAACGCAAGTGCGTATTTTAGGTATTTTGCGCCGCAATTTGGGGTAAATGAAGATACTGCTACAGGCTCTGCCGTGTCGGTTATTGCGCCACTTATTTTTAGACTACATGGTTTAAATAAAGTAACCCTTTTGCAGCAGTCACCAAAAGGCGCGCTGCTAAACTATACGTTTAGCAGCAATCAGGTAGTTGTAAGTTAAGCTATTACATTGGCCTTAGTAGGCAAAGTGCAAAGTAGCTTTTCTCGTCTTGCCATGTTTGTTCAAGCGATAAATTAGCCTGAGCAGCAAGATTTTTAAACGACTCAAGCGTATATTTGTGCGAGTTTTCAGTGTGAATGCTCTCTCCCGCTACAAAGTCTATTTGCTTATCGTTAATAACTACGCTTTGATTACACTTGCTCACTAAATGCATTTCAATGCGGCTGTGCACTTCGTTAAATCGCGATTCATGTTTAAAATTATCTAAAATAAACGTGCCATTTAATTCGTTATTTATACGCTGGAGCAAGTTTTTATTAAAGGCGGCGGTAATGCCGGCTTTGTCATCGTAAGCATCAAGTAACACTTGTCGCTCTTTTACTAAATCAATACCTATTAATACATAGCCATCAACACCACATAAACGGTGGAAATTATTCATTATTTCAATGGCTTTTACTGGCGCAAAGTTACCCAGTGTGGAGCCTGGAAAATAAACTAAATTTGTTTGGCTGTCTAAGGCGGTGTCTTTTGTTAACTGCTTAACCATTTGGCTATGGGTAAAATCACCTAGCAATGGCGTAATGGCCAGCTCCGGAAATAACGGTGATAAATGCGCTAACGAGTAATTAAGCATCTCTGATGATATTTCAAAAGGAACAAAGGTTTTTACATTGCTCATATGGGCGAGTAAATACGCGACCTTTTTACCCGAGCCACAGCCAGGCTCAATAATTGATAGGTTCTCAGGCAGTTTATTAGCGATAGCTTTTGAGTAATCTTCTAATATGGCAAGTTCAGTGCGGGTAACATAGTACTCTTGCAATGAGGTTATTTGCTCGAATAAAGCCGCCCCTTTATCATCGTAAAAATACTTACACGGCAGCGACTTTTGCTGTTGAGCAAGTCCATGTAATACATCATTTAAAAAGTCTAGATCGGTGATTGATTGCTGATTAATTGCTGTTACTTGGCTCATAGTATGTCCTTTGCTAGTCTAATGCCGCTGCACATCCACGCTTGGTGCGGATAAAAAAAGTTACGGTAGGTCTGTCTTAAATGATCTTTTGGGGTAAACACGCATCCGCCACGCAAAACCATTTGGTTATTCATAAATTTACCATTGTATTCCCCTGCGGCTCCGCTAAAGGGTTTAAAGCCTGGGTAAGGTAAATAGGCGCTATTAGTCCACTGCCAACATGTATCGCTTAACTGCGAGATATCATCTGGGGTTTTACATACACTTGGCGTAAGCAAATCGTTTTGCTGTTGCTTAAGTGCTTGCTGCTGCGCTACATACTCCCATTCAAACTCAGTAGGTAGGCGCGCATTAACAAAGTTAGCATAGGCTGCCGCTTCAAAATAACTTACATGGCTCACTGGCGCATCTAAATTTAAAGGCTGCAGTCCGTATAGGGTAAATTCAAACCACTGCCCGTCAATATACTGCCAGTATAAAGGGTGACTAAGTTGCTCGGTGTTTATATTAGCCCAGCCATCACTTAACCAAAATGAAGGGTTTTTATACCCGCCAGCCTCTATAAATTGTAAGTACTCTCTATTAGTTACTAATCGGTTAGCAAAACTAAACGCATGGATAAGGGCTTGATGTTTAGGTTGTTCGTTATCGTACGAAAAACCGTTTTTAGCATCAGCCCCTATATTGGTTATGCTTTGGCTAAATTCGGTATATTTTAAAGTGCCTAGCGAATCACTCACCTTTATTAAGTCATTTGGAGTTTTGCTGTAGGCAGGAAAGCTTGGATTAACCGAAAAATTATATTTAATATCCATTAGCATGAGCTCTTGATGTTGCTGCTCATGATTCAGCCCAAGTTCTATAATATTGCACAGTGTTTGGTTAATGCCTAATTGAAGCAGCTCGTTTAGCGCATTATCAACATAGGCTCTGTAGCGCAACACCACCTCTAAACTGGGGCGAGATAAACATCCTCTATTAGCACGCTTAAACTGCTCACCTATGCCGTTATAGTAGGAGTTAAAAAGCACCTTAAATTGTTCATCAAAGAGCGTGTAGTTAGGCAGATACTTAGCAAGTAAAAATGTTTCAAAAAACCACGTGGTGTGAGCTAAGTGCCATTTCATTGGGCTTGCATCATCCATTGCTTGTAGTTGGCAATCTTCTGCGCTGAGGTTTTTTATAAGTGTAAGACTATGTTGGCGAATTGACTGAAATTGAGCGTGTATTTTTTCAGTACTGTGCGCTTCATTCGTTTTCGTGTTTAGCATATTAAAGTTAGTCCTTTTCACTCTTTGCGATTAAATAAAGCCTACCCCAGATTTTACCTTTATGCATGTTACATAATGATTAAATCAAACCCTCTACCCATTTAAAACGTAGACTAATGTATTAACGACTAAACGAGTTTGGTGGCGCTGCTTTAATTTTAGTTTAATAACAAACTAATTTTTAACACTTACTGAATTAACAATAGCTTATCTTTTTAGTGATAAATAGCTTTTAGCGCTAAGTAATCAGGCATATATAACCAAATAGTTTTACATTTACGATTTAACTCATACACTATTAAGGGTATGATCAGCGATTAATTTAGTTAGTCCTCAAATAAGTTTTATTGTAAATAATGCAACTTACTGTGTGGCTAATTAACTTAGTGTTATGCCGGAACTCTCTGGCTTGTTAGGACAACATAAGAGGTATTCATGAGCGAAAATCATGACAAGTATAGTATTGATAATACGGACTACACCGTAGGTCAAGATAACGTGCAAAAATGGGGATTTGATATACATAATCCTGTTTTTGGTATTAGTGCCGGTTTGATTGTCATCTTTTTAGTCGCCATTCTCGTTTCGGATGCGCAAACAGCCAAAGCAACGCTTGATGGTATTAAGCTCGATATAATAAATAACTTTGATGCGTTTTTTATGTGGGCAGCAAACTTCTTTGTTATATTTTGTTTGGCATTAATTGTATCGCCATATGGGAATATTCGTTTAGGCGGAGAAGGTGCGAAACCAACGCACTCGCGTATGTCATGGCTTGCCATGTTATTTGCCGCAGGTATGGGTATTGGGTTAATGTTTTGGGGTGTTGCAGAGCCTGTAGCTTACTTTACCGGCTGGTACGAAACCCCACTTAATGTAACCGCAAATACGCCTGAGGCTGCAAAAGTAGCAATGGGTGCAACCATGTTTCACTGGGGTCTTCACCCATGGGCTATTTATGCCGTTGTAGCGCTCTCACTTGCGTTTTTTACTTATAATAAAGGTCTTCCTTTATCAATCCGTTCAATTTTTTATCCACTATTAGGCGACAGAGCTTGGGGTTGGCCTGGTCATATTATTGATATTCTTGCCGTGCTTGCCACTTTATTTGGCCTTGCAACCTCGTTAGGTTTAGGCGCACAGCAGGCTTCTGCAGGTATTAATCATGTATTTGGAACTGATGGCGGCGTAGGCGCACAATTATTGGTTATTATTGGCGTTACCTTACTGGCTATTATCTCAGTAGTACGCGGCATTGATGGCGGCGTAAAGGTCCTTAGTAATATAAACATGCTCATTGCATTTGCCTTACTCCTGTTTGTTGGTTTAGTTGGCTTTGCTGTGGCAATCGGTAACGTACCAAATACGGTTATGGGTTATGTTGAAAATATTATTCCACTGAGCAACCCACATGGCCGAGAAGACGAAACATGGATGCACGGTTGGACTGTATTTTACTGGGCATGGTGGATTTCGTGGTCACCGTTTGTAGGTATGTTTATTGCGCGTGTTTCTCGTGGTCGTACTATTAGAGAGTTTTTAATCGCTGTATTATTAATTCCTACTGCGGTTACTATTTTATGGATGTCTATTTACGGCGGCATTGCAATAGACCAAGTTGTTCAAGGTATAGGTAGCTTAGGCGTAAACGGTTTAACCGATGTACCTATGGCGATGTTCCAAATGCTAGACGAACTGCCTATGTCGAGCGTGCTTTCGTTCCTAGCTGTGGTTTTAGTATTAGTGTTTTTCATTACCTCTTCTGACTCGGGTTCATTAGTTATCGACTCAATTACAGCAGGCGGTAAAGTGGATGCGCCAGTACCACAACGGATCTTTTGGGCTACGGTTGAGGGCTCTATTGCTGCTGCTCTATTATGGATTGGTGGTACAGAGGCGATTCAAGCATTACAAGCGGGTGCTGTTTCAACAGGTCTTCCGTTTACTTTAGTGTTACTACTAATGTGTGTAAGCCTATTATTAGGATTACGTACTGAGCCTCGCGCTGTTAAATAATTAGTCGCTTGCCAGTAAACAATAAAAAAACGCCGCATAATATGCGGCGTTTTTATTGGCTAAGCTAAACTTTGGTTAATAAGTTTAAACCTGTATTGCACTCGCTAAAATTTAAAAATAGATTTAACTTAGTAATTCAGCCAATGGCGTATCATCGCGGTAATGATATTGCAGCTGTGCAATTAACAGCTCTGCTGTGGCTAATGCATCAGTTAGCGCATTGTGATTATGATAGGCAGGTAAAGAATATCGGCTGCGGCAATCTGTGAGTCTCAGTGAGCCTACCTTTTGATTAAACAAACGCCCTATTAAGCCTTGGCGGGCGCGCAGTGCTCGTTGCTCAATTTCCATGGTATCGACTAATGCAAACTGGATCCCTTCGTTAATTCTCGCAAGTAATGCATTGTTTAAAAAGTGCCGCTCTATCGCTGCATAATGCACCACCACGACTTTACCACTAAGTGCATTAAGTAGCGGCCCTAGTCGAGAGGTTAAATCGGGAGCATCATCCACTTCTGAATGCGTAATACCATGAATAACAATCGACTCCTCACTTAAGCTTTTACGAGGCTGCACTACCCAATGCTTAGCATGTGTGCAATATACTCTTTGCATTGTAAAAGGGACTAAGCCAATACTGACTATATCGTCTACCTCACTATTTAGACCGGTTGTCTCAAAATCAAGAGCCACAAACGAAATGTCTTTTATGGGCGTGTGCGTATCACCATAAGCGTGCTGATAAAACGCTTTTAAATGCTCATTTTTAGCGTTGTTAGCCAGTGTTTTATAATGAGCCTGCCAGTCAAAATACGATTGCTTAGCCATTCGTTACTTAACACCCGCATTGGCTGAGTAACTAAACTTTAAGTAGCTTTGTGCTTTTTCGAGTATGGCAAACGCTTCTTTTAAGTTGCGTTGCTCAAACGGCGAAAGTAAATGCGGGTCTATGTCGTTATCGGGCTCTTCTTCTTGCTCTATTTGCCATGCTTGATGGCGAATTCGCATCATGGCAATGTATTCTAACGCGTCACGTAAATCTTGTGCTTTACCCTCAGGTAACAGGCGCGATTCAATAATATCTTCAAGGCGTTCAAACGAATTTTGCTTACGAGAGCCTATCGCCAGTGCATGCACTCTTATCACATCAGAAAGCGGCGCGGTGCCTCTGCGTTTTAAGTTCATTGAACGCTTATGCTGGCCGTTGTGCTCAAGCACAAAGCCTTTAAAAAACCCAAGTGGCGGTGTGCGGTTTCGGGCATTGGCGGCCATATTTGCTAAAAACACACGGTTTTGTTTACTTTGCTTAGCAATAAAAATTTTAAGCTCGTCGGCCCATTTTGTTTTACCCCACACCCCATCTAAATCAAAGAATATTGAGCTGTTAAGTAGGGCTTGTGGTTTAGGTAAGGCTATCCACTGCGAGAATTGATCAAACCATTGCGAGCGTGTTTTACGCCATTTTTTAAACGAGGCCATAATTTCACCGCTGCAATAGGTATAACCACATTGCGCTAAGCCATCACACACAAAATCAGAAATATTTTGAAAGTACTCGTTGTGTTTTTCATCATCGTAATTGTCATCCAAAATAAGCGCGTTATCTTGATCTGTTACAATAAGTTGTTCATCTCGCGCCATAGAGCCTAACGCTATAAAACAGTAAGGTACTGGCGGCGGGCCATATTTTTCTTCAGCCAGTACTAATAAGCGCTGTTTAAAAGTACGCCCTATTACCGCCATTGCCGTACCAATCATATGTGAATTAGCATCTTCGTTTACCATACGTACAAATACATTGGGCAACTGGCGCGCATAATGTGCTAAATCTTCAATGGTTTGCTGCGCTAAAATACCGCGTACCAAGAGTAAACTACTTTGTGACTCGTACCTTAAAATATCGGATAGTGAAATAACCCCAATAGGTCGGCGCTTTTGTACCACAGGTAAGTGGTGCAAGTTGTCGCGCAGCATGGCAAGGACGGCTTCAAATACATAGGCATTTGAATCAAGCAGTACAAGATTAGTCGACATAATTTTATCTGCAGTAACATCAAGCCCAAGGCCTTCGGCTACCACTTTTGTGCGTATATCGCGGTCGGTAATAATGCCTACAATTTGCCCATCGTCTTCTTCTGGGTCGTCGCTTATTGGTTTGTCTAAATCGGTAACTAACACAGAAGATACCGCTTCTTCTGTCATTACTTTAGCCACATCCTGTATGGTGGTTTGCGTACTTAGCGTTACCACATCGCGATGAATGAGCGACTTAACTTTGGCGGTTGTTAAATCGTTGCTGTCGGCTTGCTCAACTAACGCTTGGCGAAGGCGTACATTGCCATCGGCTTCAAAATAATCAGCAAAGCCGTCAAACTCGTCACAAAAACGGTTAAACAGCGTAAAGTTAATACAGTACACTAGGGTGTCTTCGAGTGCCTTTGCAGGAAAGCGCACTTTACGATTCATCAACAAGCCCATTTGGCCAAAAATACCGCCCACATCTAAGCGATTATAAAGCTCGTTATTACGACGATAAATTTCCACAGAGCCACTGCGAATTATAAATAAATCAGCGATGTCTTGGCCTAACGTTAAAATATCAGTTTGCGAGCGGTAGTAAGCTACCTCAACTTGTTGCGCAAGCTCGTTTAAAGCGTTTGTCGGTAAGTCATCAAATGGCGGGTGCTGCGCTAAAAACTGCGCAATTTCAACTTGTTCGGCTTGCATTGGGAATTCCTTGTGGCCACACAAAAAGGCATGTATATGCTTAAGTGGCTATCTTAACAAACAAGTAGTGCCAATCAAGCCATAACCATGCCCAGTACACTTTTAATTTAAAAACGTTGCTGGGCATGGCTTTAAGGTTAGTCTATTTTTTCAAGCTCTTGTGCGAGCTGCTTAGATTCATCCCCCCTTGGCGTGGTAAAGCGTGCTAAGCCTAAGTAAATTACCGGAGTAAGGTAAAGCGTAAACAACACCGCAAGTGCTAAGCCGCCAA
The DNA here is from genome assembly GCF_028599265.1 of Pseudoalteromonas sp. Angola-4. Classification (NCBI taxonomy): domain Bacteria; kingdom Pseudomonadati; phylum Pseudomonadota; class Gammaproteobacteria; order Alteromonadales; family Pseudoalteromonadaceae; genus Pseudoalteromonas; species Pseudoalteromonas sp. Angola-4. Next base: position 36,486 of record NZ_JAQREK010000005.1, read on the forward strand.
ACACCACCCAGCCAATTGCATTTCGGGCCTCAGCCCCTGCGCCTGTAGAGAGAATTAACGGCAATGCGCCAAGTAGAGTAGATATAAGGGTCATCGTAATTGGGCGTAAACGTACCAGCGCAGCTTGCTCAACTGCTTTTCTGACCGTTAAACCTTGATCGCGTAATTGGTCTGCAAATTCAACAAGCAAAATTGCGTTTTTAGCGATTAAGCCTATCAGCATCACTAAACCAATTTGAGAGTAGATATTTAACGATGTGCCGGTTAAATAAAGCGCTAATATGGCCGAGGTAATACCAAAGGGAACGGTTATCATAACCACAATGGCACTATTTACATTTTCAAATTGAGCAGCCAATACTAAAAATACAATTAAAAAAGCAAGTACATAAGTTACAAGTACTTCGCTGGATGTTTCTTCATACGTTAGCGCTTCGCCTTTAAACGCAAGTGCAATACCTGGCTCTAACGACTGCTCAGACACTGTTTTTATTTGCTCTACTAAAGCAGCAATGGTTAACGATTCTGGCAACTCCATGCTGAGCTCTATAGAGCGGCGCTGGGCATGACGTTCAAGCTCTGCAGCCACGCCTTCTTCAGAAATATACGCCACACTACTTAATGGTACTAAACTGCCATTACCCGCTCTGATGTATAAATTAGCCAAATCACTTGGACTGTTTATGGTTTGGTTTTGCGCTTGGAGTATAATTGGCACAGACTGATCGCCAATGTTTAAATCTTCTACATCGTCGCCATTTATTGCTGCGCGCAAGGTAATGGCAATGTCGTCTAGCGATACACCGAGCTCTTGTGCACGGCGTCTGTCTATATTTACTCTTAGTTGTGGTTGCGATGGCTGATAAGAAATACGCACAGGTGCCACCTCAGGAACGGCTTTTTCTAATGCCGCAGAAAACTGCTGAGCCGCTTTAAATATTTGCAAATAATCTTGCCCAAGCAACGCTATTTCAACGCCTCCCCCTTGGCCTCGTAAATTTAAACTATTAGCCCCACCTGGGTAAGCCGGTGCTCCTGGAATATCGCCAAGTGGCTGGCGTATCTTATTAATAATTTCTTGTTGGCTAAAATGGCGCTCATCCCAATGCTTTAATGGCACAGTAATAAACACAATATTAGGGTCCCATTGGCCTACCACAGTATAAATAGACTCAATTTCGCCGCTATCGACAAACGGAAGTAAAATATCTTCCATTTTTATCGCTTGCCTATCCATAAAGTTTAGCCCTACACCATCTGGGCCACGTGCAAATATACGAATTTTTCCTCGGTCTTCTGTGGGCAAAAGCTCGCTGTCTAAACTGGCGTACAACGCCCCTGAGCCTGCTGCAACCAATAAACAGAGCGCAAACGTAAGCCATGCATGGTTAAGCACTTTATGAATTGTTTTTGTATAAATACCACCCAACCAATGGCCTAGTTTAGCAAATGGGTGAAAACCGCCCTGCTTTAACTTTAATTTGGAGGTAAGAGCAGGCACTAATGAAAGTGCCACAAAGCTTGATATAATTACCGCACCGGCAAGTACTCCACCAAACTCTCTAAATAAGCGACCGGCAGTAGAGGGTAAAAACGCAATAGGTATAAATACAGCGGCAAGTACAGCCGTGGTTGCTACAACAGCAAAAAACACCTCGCGCGTGCCTATTACAGCAGCTGCCCGACGCCCTAAACCTAGCCCCCGCTGGCGCTGAATATTTTCACTTACTACTATGGCATCATCAACAATTAAGCCTGTGGCTAATACAAGCGCCAACAAGGTTAAAATATTTATTGAAAAACCCAGTGCCCATATAAGTGCTAAAGAACCTATTAAGGCAACAGGAATAGCAAAAGCAGGCACTAAAGTGGCGCGCCAAGAGCCAATAAATACCCACAAAGTCACAATCACTAACAATACTGTAAGTAATAAAGAGTAAATTACTTCATCTACTGAGCTTCTTATAAATTGTGCGTCATCGGAGGTAAGTGTAAATTCCATTTCTGGAAAGCGCGTTTGCATGCTTGTAATAAGCTTGAGCACTTCATCTGATATTTCAATTGTATTTGATTGAGCTTGTCGAATAATTTCCATACCAATAACGGGCTTACCGTTTAGCCTTACCATAGAGCGCGGATCGGCAGGGCCAAAATACACAGCCGCAATATCACTAATTCGGGTATCGCCTTGTATTATAATATCGCCAACTTGATCTGGAGTAATAGAGGTTGCATCGGCACGTACAATAATTTGCTGATCGTTTGACTTTAAACTCCCTGCTGGCACATCAAACGGTGCTTGGCTAAGCACTTGTGCTACATCGGGCACTGTTAAATTAAAGCTACTTAGTTTTAGCGGGTCTATTCGTACTCTTAATACGCGTTCTCTATCTCCGTTTAAGCGTACATCTGCGACACCCGGAATAGTTAAAAATTGCGGCGCTAAGTCAACATTTACACGCTCGGTAAGTGCTTCAAGCGAGAAACTTTCACTTGAAACAGTCAGAGATACAACTGCTTCGGCGTCGTTGTCGGCTTTAATAATAGAAACACGCTCTACTTCCTCTGGAAGGTCTCGCTCTACACGTGCAACAGACTCACGCGTTTCATTCGCGGCGTCATCTAAATTTATGCCTGGTCTAAATTCGACCACAATACGTGCATTTCCCTCTTCACTTTGTGCGCGTATTGATTTAACGCCACTTACACGCGCTACTGCGCCTTCTAATTTGCTGGTTACTTCGGTATCAACGGTCTCAGGCGAGCCGCCAGGAAATGGCGCCGAAACCGTAATACGTGGTCTATCTACATCAGGAAGCTCTCTTACTTCAACACCCGCAATAGCGGCAATACCTGCAATAATAATTAATAAGTTAAGCACCACAATAAGTACTGGGCGGCGAATCGCCATTGAGGGTAAGTCTTGCATCATAGGTTGCTGTTTCATACCTACTCCTGCGTATCTTGCGCGGGTAAATTAAAGCTTAGCTCTTGACCTGCACGTAAGCGTTGTACCCCTTCAATTACTAAAATATCGCCTTTATTTAACGGCCCAGAAACCAATAATCGCCCCGCCAAGCGCTGCTCTATTTTTACATCAACACGTGTGGCTTTTTTATCAACGCTGGTCCATACATACGGGCCTGTTGCACCCCACAGTAATGCAGCCTCAGGAACTGCAGCAAAATGCTCGCCTAACACTTCAATATGTACTCTAAAGCTCATACCAGGTAAAAATTGTTGTTTTTCATTATTTAGCTTGGCTTTAACACGTAAAGTACGAGTTTGTGGGTCTACGCGTGAGTCTAAATAGGCAATATCAGCGTTAATGGCAGTGTCTGATTGCCAAGGAAACACCGTTAAGCTGCTTTTATTACGCAGCATACTGATAGCCGACTCCGGTGCGTTAAAATTTATGTACAGGCTTGTTGTGTCATCTATTGTGGCAATGGGTGTTTGCTCGGTTATTCTATCGCCTACCTCAACATCTGTTAAACCCATAATGCCATTTATTGGCGCAATTACTTTTCTGTCTTCAAGCTCAGTTTGGGCCTGTATGAGAGTGACTTTGGCAAGCTCTACAACGGTTTTAGCATCATCAACATCGCTTTTAGGCACTGCGCCTTTGGCCTGACTTTGTTCTAATCGTTTTAGTATTCGCTGGGTGTCGGCAAGTTTAATTTTAGCCTCATCAAGCGCTGCTTTTTGCCTACGAGAATCAAGTTCGAGTAAAGTATCGCCTTTTTTTACTTTATCACCTGGCTTAAAAAAAACGCCTGTTACTCTATCGCCTACTGCGGGGTACATTACAACCGAATGTATTGCCTCTGTATTTCCTACCGCTTGCACTTGTTGTTTAGCACTTTCGAGGGCAATTTTTTGTACAACAACGTTCGCGCTCATTGCAGGAACGCTGAAAAACAGCAGCGAACTAAGCACACCGATTAAAAAGTTTTGCGATTTCAAAGTAACACCTTAATTAATTATTATTTCCATTACCTTACGAAGTCTAACAGCTGATTGATCAATAGGTAGGATAGAACGATAAATTAGCAAAACTACAAGATGAAATTAAATTGGTAATACCAATTAATCTTTGAAAAAAGGCGCCTAAAGACTAAGCATTTATACAAATACAGGCAGGATTAAACTAAAAAGTGGCTATATAAATAAAAAAGCCCAGTATAAACTGGGCTATGTAGATAATAGGTAGTTAAAGATTATTTACCGCGCTGGGCTTCTTTTTGTGCTTTTTTAGCTTCTTTACGTTGTTGTAAAACCGCTTGCGCTTCATTACCAATGTGCCCTTCACCACGTGCTTGTGCTAATTCTATTTGCTTTTGACGCTCAGCAAAACGAGCACGTTGCTCATCGGTTACATTATCAATACAGTGATGACACGAAACACCTTCCATGTATTCTGGCTTTTGCTTTTCTTCTTCTGTAATCGGCATACGACACGCATGACATTGATCGTAAGAGCCTTTTTGTAAATCATGATTTACTGCTACACGATTATCAAAAACAAAACACTCACCTTCCCACATTGTTTCTTCTTTTGGCACTTCTTCTAGGTATTTTAAAATACCGCCTTCAAGATGGTAAACTTCATCAAACCCTTGCTCTTTCATGTAAGCCGTTGATTTTTCGCAGCGAATACCACCGGTACAAAACATGGCTACTTTTTTGTGTTTTTCTGGGTCTAAATTTTCTTTAGCCCATTGAGGGAACTCTCGGAAAGTTTTGGTATTAGGATCGACTGCATTTTGAAAAGTGCCAATTTCAATTTCGTAATCGTTACGTGTATCAATCAAAATCACTTCAGGGTCTGATATTAATGCATTCCACTCTTTAGGCTTAACATAGCTTCCCACTACTTTTAGTGGGTCAACCCCTTCAACGCCCATTGTAACAATTTCGTTTTTTAGCTTTACTTTAGTGCGGTAAAACGGGCATTCATCATCGAATGATTCTTTAGTCACTATGTCTTTTAGGTTTTCTTGTGTGTCTAACCACGCAAGTAAGTTATCTATTCCTTCGCGCTTAGCTGATACAGTACCGTTAATACCTTCAGCCGCAAGCAATAAAGTACCGCGTACTTCGTTTGCTTCCATCACATCTAAAAGGGGTTTACGTAGCGCTTCAAAATTTGGCAAACCTACAAATTTGTACATTGCACACACTACAAAGTGCTCGTTTGTTACATCATCTTTATGAACAGCAGTCATTTTACTTCCTATTTTGCTTTGATAGCCTTAAGTGGCGTTTACCGAATCGTAAATCCGGCGCATATGGGGCGCGTATTTTACGCTTTTTATAATTAATTGCAAAAAATAGCGCGTTAGAATGGTTTTTACTGTCGGCATAACCCTTGTGTAAGCTATAATGCGGCCATTAATTTAAGTTGCACATTGGAGAACACGACTTTGCACTTTACTGATCTTGGGATTGATACTCGCCTTGAAACACAATTAGCACATCAAGGGATCACCCAGCCCACAGATATTCAAGCACATGCAGTGCCTACCGCACTTGCAGGGCATGACATTTTTGCTCAGTCTAAAACTGGGTCGGGCAAAACATTAGCGTTTTTATTACCTGCTGTTCAGCGAGTTATGAAACAAAAAGCGCTCAGTAAACGCGATCCACGTGTCCTCATCGTTGCACCAACCCGTGAGCTTGCAACGCAAGTATTTACGCAATTGCGTTTATTAATTGCGGGCACAAACATTAAAGCTGTAAAAATACTCGGTGGCGAGAACTTTAACGATCAAATTAAAGCCCTTCGTAACGACCCGCACTTTGTTGTGGCAACCCCTGGGCGTTTGGCCGATCACATCACAAAACGCTCATTACAATTAAGCGGGTTAGAGCTATTAATTTTTGATGAAGCCGACCGTATTTTAGACTTAGGTTTTACTGAACAGCTGAAAATGATTAACGAGCAAGCTAATCACCGCTTGCGCCAAACATTGTTGTTTTCAGCGACACTAGATCACGCTCAAGTAGATGCCCTTTCGCGTAATTTATTAAAAAAGCCAAAACAAATTACACTGAGCGCCGCTAACGAGCAACACAGTGATATTAAACAAACACTCTATTTAGCCGATCACCTTGATCATAAAGAAGCGTTACTTGAGCATTTTTTAAAACAAGATGATGTTGGCCAATGTATTATATTTACAGCAACCCGTGCCGATACCAGCCGTTTAAGTGAAGCATTAAATGCAAAAGCTTTTAAATCGGTGGCTTTAGCTGGCGATTTAACACAGAGCAAACGCCTTGAGATCATGGACTCGTTTAGCCGCGAAAACTTTAAAATTTTGATCACCACTGATGTTGCTTCGCGAGGATTGGACTTATTAAGTGTAACGCATGTAATCAATTTTGATTTACCAAAACACGCTGAAGAGTATGTACACCGCATAGGTCGTACAGGCCGCGCCGGATTTAAAGGTAATGCATTATCGCTAGTAGGCCCTAAAGACTGGGCAAGCTACTTAGCAATTAAGTCGTTTTTGAACGACGAGCTGGTTTTTGCAAGCGTGGATGGCCTTAAAGCTAAATTTAAAGGTATAAAAGAGAAAAAGCCTGCAACAGCTGCTGTAAAAACTAAAAAAGTTGCACAGGTGAAAAAGCCGCAAGTTAAACGCAAGGCAAAACCTAAAAAACCAGCTGCACCTATAAAAGCCCCGATGAACATTGATGGCAATTCACCAATGCGCCGTAAAAAAAAGCCTGAGCAGGAATAATTATGAGTTACCTAGGAACAACACAAACCTTATTTGTAAAAGAAGTGAGCAATGAAGGTGCTTACCTTGATGGCCACGATTTAGGGGAAGTGTTTTTACCAAAACACGAAATTAAAGATGAACTTGAAGCTGGCGATAGCATAAGCGTTTTTATCTTTTTAGATAATGCCAATTTACCTACAGCAACAGTAAAAAAACCCCATGCCCAAGTAGGTGAATACGCACTGCTTCGTGTTAAAGAAATAAATAGCATTGGCGCTTTTTTAGATTGGGGACTAGAGAAAGATGTTTTAGCTCCATTTAACGAGCAAAAACCACGTATGCAAGAAGGTCATTCTTACTTAGTTCGCTTATATTTAGATAATGCGAGCCAACGTATTTGTGCATCAAGCAACTTTAATCGCTTTTTATCAAAAGATGAGCCTAAGTACACTCATCTTCAAGAAGTTGATTTAATTGTTGCTGGTAAAACAGATATTGGCTACAAAGTGCTTATTGAAGAGTCTCACTTTGGTGTTGTGTTTTACAACATGGTATTTAAAAACTTATTTGTAGGGCAAAAGCTTAAAGGGTTTGTTCAAAAAGTACGAGAAGACGGAAAAATCGACGTTATACTTGAAAAGCCAGGCATGGGTAAAGTAAGTGAACTTGGCGATAAAATAATGGAAAAGCTTAAAAACGAAGGCGGCATACTAGCCATTGGTGATAAATCTGAGCCTGAGCTTATCAAAAAAGTATTTTCAACCAGTAAAGCTAACTACAAAAAAGCTATTGGTGGTTTATTTAAGCAAGGCTTGATAGACATAGAAGCCAAATCTATCCGCTTAAAATAGTTGTACACTTTTTATAAGCGCTAACATTATGTTGGCGCTTATAATTAAATTTTTTCTAAATAGTTTAATTAAATGATTATTCATAGATGATAAAACGTTTTGATGAACAAAAAAGTTATTTAGCTATTATCGCTAATGGTACTTATATTGCCCTATTCTCTGCCCTCACCTTCGCGTAAATAAAATTTTTTAAACAAACCTAACACTAGGTTTACCCTTCAAAAATAATTAGGGAATTACTAACAGGCATTAGCCCATAATACGCTTATACGGCAACGTACATTCTGTATATTGCTTTGAATAATCAAGTATCTCAGCTTTGGTTTCTAAACTGAGTGGCGCCAGCCTAAATACTTTATTTTCACATTCACTTTGTTTGTCGTCGTGATTTGAAATGCAATCTGACGTAGTTACGTTTTGGCGCGTTAAGCGCTCTTCATTTTTATAGCATAAGTGGTGTGCGTAGCCATGCATGGTTTGCTTAAATTCAAATAAATCGACAGGGTAATTTGCGACTAAGTCAGTAATCGTCGCTACTCCATCATAAGCTTTACTAGAAAAAACATATTTATTTACTGAAAAACCTGCAACAACAATTAAAATAGATCCAAAAATTAACTTCAAAATAAACCCCTTACTGCATTCTTAGTACTAATGTAGCATAAAAATGTATTCATAAAAGGGGTTTAGCACTAAATAATTGCTTTTTGTTAACTTAAACTAGTGATTTATTAACATCAGTTAAAGTTTGTACCGGATCTGACGATTGTGTGATCGGTCTACCAATCACTAAGTAATCGCTACCCGCTTCAATAGCTTGCTTAGGTGTCATAATGCGTTTTTGGTCACCCACATCACTACCAGCCGGACGAATGCCTGGAGTAACTAGCTTAAACTCGCTACCTAATTGTGCTTTTAGCGCTTTCGCTTCTTGGGCAGAACATACTACGCCATCAAGCCCTGCTTCTTTTGTTAATTTAGCTAAATGAATAACTTGATCTTGCGCTGATTTTTCAACACCCAAACGCTTTAGTTCAGCTTCGTCCATGCTGGTTAGCACTGTCACTGCTATTAATAAAGGTGCTTTATCACCAAACTTTTCAAGTGCCTGCTTTGCCTTATTCATCATTTCAAAACCACCTGATGCATGAACGTTTACCATCCAAACGCCCATATTAGCCGCTGCGGTGACCGCTTTTGCCACTGTATTAGGGATATCATGAAATTTTAAATCTAAAAATACGTCAAAGCCTAAATCGATTAACTGTTTAACGAATGCAGGGCCAAAATAAGTAAACATTTCTTTACCTACTTTTAAGCGACACGTATCTGGTGAGAGTTTTTTTACAAAATTAAGAGCCGCGTCTTGTGAATCGTAATCTAGGGCAATAAGAACTTTTTTTGTATCTTCTAAAGACATAACTATCCTAATGAATGGCAGTAAAGTTATAAATAGTTGGGGGTTATTAAAATCCGTCTAGGCCTCTACTTGGCACAATGGTTTCCCAATGTTTACAAGATGGGCAGTTCCAATAAATAGTGTGGCTTGTAAAACCACAATGTTGGCATTGAAAGTCTGGTTTTGTAGCTATATACGACGTAACTAGCTTATCAATTTCATCAAGTACTTCTTTGGTATTTGGATTTTTATCACCCATTAGCTGTAGTAAAAAACTAAAACCTCGAATTGTAGGCTGACGTTTTAAGCTGTCGGTTAAAAACTCAAATGCCTGTTTAGTATTTCCTTGCTCTAACAGTGCTTGGCAATGTTTTATTTTTATTAGCACCCCACCTTTATCGAGCAAGTCACATAATAAATCATGAAACTGATGTGTTAAATTTAACTGCTTATAACTATGTGCAAGCTGGTCAATAAACAAAGGCGCAAATAACGTAAATTGGCAAACGAGTTCACGCCAATAGTAAATTGCTTTTACGTAGTCTTCACTTGTGTAAGCCGATAACCCTAATTCGTACAAAGGGCGAACCGCTTTGTAATTTAAGCTAATGGCTTTGTTCATTAATTGCGGTTTATTTTCGCTTAAGGCAGCTTCGCTGTAAAAATTAGCAATTGCTTTAAAATGCTGCTCTTTAACGAATAACTCACTATGGGCTTCGAACATATTAATGCCCTTTTCCCACTCTCGGGTTTGCGAGTATAAAGTAATAATTGGGTCAAGTGCTTGTTCATGCCCAGCTTTAACAAGCCACACTAAATGCTCTTCTGCACCGTCTAATAAGCCGGCCATAATATAATCTTCGGCTAATTCTAGACGGCTAGCTGCGGCTTGTTGTTCATTTAAACTTGGGTGTTTTAAAAGGAGTTCATGAATTTTTATTGCGCGGTCAAGCTCACCTCTTCGGCGAAACATGGTAGCAAGAGTTGAGTAGTGGTCAACAGAGTCAGCAGCCACTTCTAATAGGTTTATTAGGTGCTCTAAGCCCTGATCTTCTTCTCTGTCTAGTAAAAACTTTAAGCCTTTACTGTATTCTGAAGTGATTTGGCGGTTGAGTTGATGAGCTTGGTTTTTTGCACTATTTTTGCCCATAATCCAGCCATAACCGGCAGCAACAGGCAGTAGTAAAAACAAAAGCTCAATCATGATTAGGTGTCTTTATTAGCAATAAGCTTACTATTATTTTTTTCTGGCGCTAATTGTTTTTTTAAGCGGTAATTTTGCCACTTTAATTTAGAAAACAATTTAAAGCTAATAAAACACCCTATTATTACACCCAGTATAAAGCAGATACTTATTATTACAGCGAGTGGCAAGGTATTACTGGCAATAATATAATTGATTTGTACTAATTGTGGATTTTGAGAACCCAATAAAAATGCGCAAAATAGGCATAGTACAACCAGAATAATTTTTAATACCTTAAACAAGTAACTACTCCAACTGGTTAACTAGGCAATACTCTCGTTTACGCGGTCGCGTAATTCTTTGCCTGGTTTAAAATGAGGTACATGCTTACCATCAAGCTCTACTGTATCGCCAGTCTTAGGATTACGACCTGTGCGAGGAGCGCGGTAATGCAAAGAGAAACTACCAAAACCTCTGATCTCAATACGATCTGAAGTAGATAATGAGCCGGCCATTTGTTCAAGAATTTCTTTTACTGCATTTTCAACATCTTTCACTGGGACGTGTGCGTGCTGTTCGGCAAGTGTTTCTATCAGTTCTGACTTAGTCATAGCGTTTCCTTAAAGAGAATAGTGGAAGGGCAAAACTGCCCTTCCAATTAAAAACTAATTAGTAATTAGTCTTTTTGTGCATTTGCGAAAGCAGCTGCCATTGCGTTTTCAAACACTGGCTCTTCTTTCTTAAGCTTCTCTAGTACTTCTTTCTCTTCTGCTTCGAAAAGAGCTTTAACAGATAAGCTTAAAGTGCGGTTCTTACGATCAACGCCAACGTATTTAGCTTCGATTTCGTCGCCTACAGAAGCAACAGTTGTTGCATCTTCAACGCGCTCTTGAGCGATATCAGCTACACGGATGTAACCTTCAACGCCTTCGATAAGCTCTACAGTTGCGCCTTTCGCATCAACTTCAGTCACTTTACCTTTAACAATAGCACCTTTTTTGTTTGCATCAAGGTAGTTATTGAACGGGTCAGCTTCGATTTGCTTAACACCTAGAGAGATACGTTCACGCTCTGGGTCAACTTGCAATACGATAGCAGTGATTTCGTCGCCTTTCTTGAATTCACGTACAGCTTCTTCGCCAGGCGTGTTCCAAGAAATGTCTGAAAGGTGTACAAGACCATCAATACCACCGTCAAGACCGATAAAGATACCGAAGTCAGTGATTGATTTGATCTTACCAGTAACTTGGTCGCCTTTGTTTTGTAGACGAGCAAATTCCTGCCAAGGATTAGCAATACATTGCTTAAGACCAAGAGAAATACGACGACGTTCTTCGTCGATTTCAAGAACCATAACTTCAACAGTGTCACCTAGTGAAACAACTTTTGAAGGGTGGATGTTCTTGTTAGTCCAATCCATTTCAGAAACGTGAACTAGACCTTCAACGCCTTCTTCGATTTCTACGAAGCAACCGTAATCAGTAAGGTTAGTTACACGACCAGAAAGCTTAGAACCTTCTGGGTAACGACCAGCGATAGCTGCCCATGGATCTTCGCCAAGCTGTTTAAGGCCTAGAGATACACGAGTTTTATCTTTGTCGAATTTAAGAACTTTAACTGCGATTTCGTCGCCAACATTAACGATTTCTGAAGGGTGCTTAACACGCTTCCACGCCATATCAGTGATGTGTAGTAGACCATCAACACCACCAAGGTCAACGAATGCACCGTAGTCAGTAAGGTTCTTAACGATACCTTTAACTTCTTGACCTTCAACAAGGTTAGCAAGAAGCTCTTCACGTTCTTGTGAGTTTTCAGATTCGATAACTGCACGACGTGAAACAACAACGTTGTTACGTTTTTGGTCAAGCTTGATTACTTTAAATTCAAGCTCTTTGCCTTCAAGGTGAGTTGTGTCACGTACTGGACGAACATCAACAAGTGAACCAGGTAGGAAAGCACGGATTGAATCAACTTCAACTGTGAAACCGCCTTTAACTTTACCGTTGATAACACCAGTAACAGTCTCTTGCTCTTCACATGCTTTCTCAAGACGGATCCACGCTTCGTGACGCTTCGCTTTCTCACGAGAAAGGATAGTTTCACCGAAACCGTCTTCGATTGCATCTAGTGCAACATCTACTTCGTCGCCTACAGCAACTTCTAGTTCACCAGCAGCATTTTTGAACTGCTCTGCAGGGATAGCACTTTCTGATTTAAGACCAGCATCTACAAGTACAATGTTATTCTCGATAGAGATTACTGTACCTTTAACAATAGAGCCTTGCTCTGCTTCAAAACCCTTTAAGCTTTCTTCAAATAACTGCGCAAAATTTTCTGACATACGAATATACGTCTCATATATTAATACCAATAAGCAACCATGCTGCATGGGGTTGTTAAAATAGCACTGGCGTCCTGCTGGTGCATAAAATGTGTTTAGCTTCGTTTAGGAAGCTTGCCTTGTGAGATAGCAATATCTACTAAAGTTATAACTTTATCAAACACTTGCTGAGCGTTAAGCTCGCTTGTGTCTATTTCAATTGCATCATCAGCAGGAACAAGCGGCGCAACGGTGCGATTCATATCGCGCTCATCACGAGCTTGAATGTCCTGTAATAGACCACTTAGTGTAACATCAAGGCCGCGCTCATTCAACTCAACATAACGTCTGCGCGCGCGTTCTTGTGCACTAGCGGTTAAATATATTTTTAATGGTGCGTCTTGAAAAACCACGGTGCCCATATCTCGGCCATCAGCAATTAAGCCCCGTTCGGTTTTAAACGCACGCTGGCGTCGAAGTAGCGCTTCACGTACACGCGGTAATGCAGCCACTTTTGAAGCAGCTGCCCCAACCTCTTCATTACGAATTGTCGAGGTTACATCTTCGCCTTCTAAAATAACTTTTCCAGCATTAGTTTGGCTATCAACCAAAAACTGCACATCTAAGTTTGCAGCAAGCGGGACAAGCGCTTCTTCGTTGTCTAATGCTATTTGGTGATGAAGTGCGGCAAGGGATAATACACGGTAAATTGCGCCGCTATCCAATACATCCCACCCCAATTTGTCGGCTAACAAGCGACAAACAGTTCCTTTACCTGAACCACTTGGGCCATCAACGGTGATTACGGGCATTAATAACGCCTGCATTTAAAACCTCCTGCAATGCACACCTAAATAAAACCGCGATATTATACGTCACTTCTGCAAATAGATCCGCTTTAGTGTGTAACTTTTTATAATTATTTATAAAAAACCTACTCACTCACTGATGCTAAAACCTTGAAAAAGGTTGGAAAAGTTTTATATGTACACTTAGGATCGTTGATTGTAATAGGCTTTCCGCCTACGGCAACCATTGCAAAACACATCGCTATACGGTGATCGTCATACGTATCTATAGCCACATCATTGAATGTACTCGGTGGTGTAATTTCGATAAAATCTTCACCCTCTACAACCTCGGCACCCACTTTACGAAGCTCAGTTGCCATAGCATATAAACGGTCGGTTTCTTTTACACGCCAGTTATAAATATTGCGAATAGCCGTAGGCCCTTTAGCAAATAAAGCAACCGTAGCAAGTGTCATTGCCGCATCAGGGATAGCGTTAGCGTCAATATCTACACCTTTTAATTCACCTTTACGAACAACTAAACGCTCGTCATACCATTTTATTTCAGCGCCAACTTGTTCCATCACTTTAGCAAAACCAATATCACCTTGAACTGATTTAGCGCCCACGCCTTTAATTTCAATTTCGCCACCGGCAATAGCCGCTGCCGCAACAAAGTAAGACGCTGATGATGCATCACCCTCCACCATAATTCGCTCTAGTGATTGGTATTGTTGGCCGCCTTTAACTTTAAATGTTGTATAGTCGCTGTGCTCAACTGTCACCCCAAAACGTGCCATTACATCTAACGTAATATCAATATAAGGCTTAGATACCAAAGTACCCTTAATGGTAATTTGCGTATCACCACTAAATAAAGGGGCAGCCATTAGCAATGCTGTTAAAAATTGGCTAGAAATACTGCCATCAATTTCAACAGTACCGCCTTTAATTTGCCCACCAATTATTTTTAGTGGTGGGTAGTCTTTATGCTTTGTGTAGGTAATATCGCCACCAAGTGCTTGTAGCGCATCGACCAAGTGTCCTATTGGGCGCTCTTCCATGCGCGGCTCACCTATAAGCTCATACTCCCCTGCTACAGCAGCGAGTACCGCTGTTAAAGGACGATACGCTGTACCTGCATTGCCTAAAAATAAAGGGTCACTTGGGGTTTTAAATACACCGCCAACCCCTTCTACGGTTGCCACAGTGCGATCATCATTAAGCGTTACGTTAACACCTAGTAGTTTTAATGCACCCAACATATGGCGAATATCATCGCTATCTAGCAAGTTTTCTACAACAGTAGTCCCTTGAGCCAGCGCTGCTAATAATAAAATACGGTTTGATAGGCTTTTAGACCCTGGTAAGGTCACACTGCCATTTACACGAGAAATAGGCTCTAAACGAAGTTGTTCCATTAGCTGTGCTCCTGTGCAAATGCCGCCATAAAGTCAACCAAGGCTTGCACACCTGCAAGTGGCATTGCGTTATAGATACTTGCGCGCATACCGCCTACAATTCGGTGCCCTTCTAGGGCAAGTAAGCCGGCTTCTTTAGATTGCGTTACAAACTTTTCGTTTAAGCTTTCATCGTTTAGCCAAAACGGTACATTCATACGCGAACGACAATGCGTCGCTACTTTATTAGTATAAAAAGGCGATTCATCAATAAAGTCATAAAGCAGCTTAGCTTTAGCAATATTTTGTGCTTCCATTGCCTTAACGCCACCATTTTGCTCTAGCCATTCAAATACTTCGGCCGCTAAATACCATGCAAAAGTAGGCGGTGTATTAAACATGCTGCCTTGTTTTGCTTCAAGTGCGTAATCTAAAATACCTGGTTTAGCTAAACCTTCACGCTCAAGTAATGTTTTGCGAACAATAACAATAGCTATACCTGATGGACCTATATTTTTTTGTGCACCGGCATAAATTAAATCAAATTTATTTACGTCAATTTCACGCGACAAAATAGTCGATGACATATCAGCAATAATAGGTGCCGTTGGGTGGCTCGGCACATCAAAAATCTCTAAGCCGTCTACTGTTTCATTTGGGCAGTAGTGAATGTAAGATACATCTGCAGGTAAGTCCCACTGCGCCACTTCTTTTATAGAAAACAGCCCGTTTGCGTCATTTCTAACGTTGATTGAGTGGGTTTGAGTAAATTTATTAGCTTCATCAGTGGCACTTTTAGACCAAACGCCGTTCTCGCAGTAAACCGCCGTTTTACCATTTTGATGTAAATTTAATGGCACAGCGCTAAATTGACCGCGGCCACCACCGTGCATAAATAACACTTCAAATTCATCGCTAATGTTCATTAAACGACGAAGACTGGCTTCGCATTTTGCTGTAAGCGCTAAAAAATCTTTACTACGATGGCTAATTTCCATCACAGATACGCCTAAGTCTTGCCAGTCTAAAAATTCTTTTTGTGCTTTTTGCATAACAGCTTGTGGAAGCATAGCTGGCCCCGCACAAAAATTATATTTACTCATTACCTTTGCCTCATTCCAGTAATTTAAACTCTTTTGATAAACAAAAAAGGATTATTAATTTTTTTCAACATGATTAAAAAAAGCGGCCTTAGCCGCTTTTTCAATTTCAGTTATTCAGAAGGTGGATTATCATCCGTTGCTTCTTCATTTACTGTATCAACCGTTTCAACGTCTTCAATATCAACTAAGTCACTGTCTGTAACTTCAATCTCTTCGATACGTTGTAAACCAACTACTTGCTCTTCGTCAATAGTTCTGATCAAAATAACACCTTGGGTGTTACGTCCAACCGTCGATACTTCATTAACGCGGGTACGTACTAGCGTGCCACGGTTTGAAATAATCATTATTTCGTCGTTGTCGTCAACTTGTACAGCGCCAACTACTGCGCCATTACGCTCACTCACCTTAATAGATACAACACCTTGTGTCGCACGGCTCTTAGATGGGTAATCTTCAAGTTGAGTACGTTTACCGTAACCATTTTCAGTCACAGTTAAAATAGCACCGTCAGACTTAGGCACAATTAACGACACTACGCGTTGGTCGTCGGCCATTTTAATACCACGAACACCGGTAGCAGTACGACCCATAGGGCGAACACCTTTGAAACGAATTTCAGGGTTGCCTTCTTCGTCGAGTACCGGGTTGCCGTTTTCATCAACAACAGCAGACTCTTCCGCTTCTTTAAAGCGTACCACTTTACCTGCATCAGTAAACAACATAATTTCGTTGCTACCGTCGGTAATATCAACCCCAATTAGGCTATCGCCTTCGTTAAGGTTTACCGCAATAATACCGCTTGCACGTTGACGGCTGTATGCCGTTAGTGGTGTTTTCTTCACAGTACCAAATGCAGTTGCCATGAAAATGTATTTATCTTCTTCGTACTCGCGTACAGGTAAGATAGCAGTAATGCGCTCATCATCTTCGAGTGGCAGTAAGTTAACAATTGGCTTACCGCGAGCGGCGCGACTAGCCAGTGGTAACTGGTATACTTTAAGCCAGTACAAACGACCCGCAGTAGAGAAACATAAAATGGTATCGTGGGTATTAGCCACTAAAAGACGCTCAATGAAATCTTCATCTTTCATCTTCGTTGCTGACTTACCTTTACCACCACGGCGCTGCGCTTCGTAATCAGACAATGCCTGATACTTAACGTAACCTTCGTGCGATAGGGTCACAACAACATCTTCTTCGTTAATTAAATCTTCAAGGCTAATATCGTGCGCTGCCGCGTTAATTTCTGTGCGGCGCTCATCACCATATTGCTCTTTAATTTCTACTAACTCATCACGAATAACTTCCATTAAACGCTCAGGGCTACCTAAAATGTGTAGTAGCTCAGCAATTAAATCTAACAGCGATTGGTACTCTGCTAAGATTTTTTCATGCTCAAGACCGGTTAGTTTGTGTAAACGTAAATCAAGAATTGCTTGTGCTTGCTGCTCAGAAATATAGTACTGACCATCGCGAATACCCAGCTCACTTGCCAGCCAATCTGGGCGTGCTACGTTGTCTTCGCCTGCTTTTTCAAGCATAGCTTGTACGTTACCTAAGTCCCATGGGCGAGCTGTTAAGGCTACTTTAGCCTCAGCTGGGGTTGGCGATTTACGAATAAGCTCAATAATTGGGTCGATGTTGGCAAGCGCAATCGCTAAACCTTCAAGGGTATGAGCACGGTCGCGCGCTTTACGTAAATCAAATACGGTACGGCGTGTAACCACTTCACGGCGGTGAATAACAAACTCTTCAAGCATTTCTTTTAAGTTGAAACACTTAGGTTGGTTGTTAATTAATGCAACCATATTCATACCAAACACAGTTTGTAACTGAGTTTGTGAATATAAGTTGTTGAGGATAACTTCACCTACATCACCACGTTTGATCTCAATAACGATACGCATACCGTCTTTATCTGATTCATCACGTAGTGCGCTAATGCCTTCAATTTTTTTATCTTTAACAAGCTCAGCAATTTTTTCAATTAAGCGCGCTTTGTTAACCTGATAAGGAATTTCGTGCACGATAATGGTTTCGCGGCCTGTTTTTTCATCGGTTTCGATGTCGGCGCGTGCACGCATGTACACTTTACCACGGCCGGTTAAATAAGCATCTTCAATGCCTTTTTTACCATTAATAATGGCCGCCGTTGGGAAATCAGGACCCGGAATGTAATCCATTAATTCATGAATCGTTAAATCAGGGTTTTGAATAAGCGCTAAACAACCATTAACCACTTCAGTTAAGTTATGAGGTGGAATGTTTGTTGCCATACCTACCGCAATACCCGATGAACCGTTAACAAGTAAGTTAGGCACTTTGGTTGGTAAAACGTCAGGAATTTGTTCGGTACCGTCGTAGTTAGGAACGAAATCAACCGTTTCTTTTTCAAGATCGGCTAATAACTCATGCGACATTTTTGCCATACGTACTTCTGTATAACGCATTGCCGCTGCTGAATCACCATCAACCGAACCGAAGTTACCTTGGCCATCTACAAGCATATAACGTAGTGAGAATGGCTGTGCCATACGCACGATGGTGTCATAAACTGCACTGTCGCCGTGTGGGTGGTATTTACCGATTACGTCACCGACCACACGGGCCGATTTTTTGTAAGGCTTATTCCAGTCATTACTAAGCTCGTTCATTGCAAACAAAACGCGGCGGTGAACAGGTTTTAAACCATCACGTACGTCTGGTAATGCACGTCCTACAATTACGCTCATTGCGTAATCAAGGTAGGAGTTTTTTAACTCGTCTTCAATATTGACTGGCAGAATTTCATTGGCGAGATCAGTCATTTGATATCACATTCCTTCAGTATCAGCTCTTAGCAACCCGGTATTAGGCGCCAAGAGTATTTGTTATTATTTCTAAGCGACCATGCTATCACAATTAATTTAAATTTACAGGCGCAAAACTTTGCGATTTATCAATTTAGCCCTATATAATGGCCTCAGATTGACGAGGAAGTATTTTATGACCGAACATCAAAATGTAGATAACGCAGAAATAGCAAAATTTGAAGCCATTGCAGAGCGATGGTGGGACCAAGACGGAGAGTTTAAACCTCTTCACGAAATTAACCCATTACGATTAGACTTTGTGGCTAACAAAACCCAAGGCTTATTTGATAAAGAAACACTCGATGTAGGCTGTGGTGGCGGCATTCTTAGCGAAAGCATGGCACGCATGGGCGCACACGTAACCGGTATAGACATGGGCCAAGAGCCACTCACCGTAGCAAAGCTTCATAGCCTAGAAACCGGTGTAAATGTTGACTATATAAAAGTACCTGCAGAAGAATTTGCAACCCAGCACCCTGCTCGCTTTGATGTAATAACCTGTATGGAAATGCTAGAGCACGTACCTGACCCTGCTTCTATTATTCATGCAGTCGCAGAGCTTGCCAAGCCAGGGGCTGATGTTTTTTTCTCAACCCTAAATAAAACGCCTAAAGCTTACTTGTTTGCTATTGTAGGTGCTGAAAAGCTGTTAAAAATGGTGCCTGAGGGCACACACGATCACAACAAATTTATCAAACCTGCACAACTTATTGCATGGGCTGAACAAGCCGGTTTAAAAGTACGTGCCAGTGCTGGCCTAGGCTACAACCCGCTTTCTAAGCAGTATTCATTAAATACAGATGTGAGTGTTAATTACATTCTTCATTTTGAGAAGTTAGCATAATGGCTAGCTCTCATACCCCCTTAACTCCTTTTGAGTATGACGCTTTCTTATTTGATTTAGATGGCACCTTGCTTGATACAGCAGACGATTTAGGTGCTGCTTTAAATGCCGTACTTAAAAGTGAAGGTGTTGCGCAAGTTACGCCTGAAGCGTATAGAAAAGTAGCGTCTAATGGCGCCGGCGCATTGCTTGAACTTGGCTTTAAAGCGCAATGGGCATCGCAACCACAAACTGAACGTATAAAACAGTTAGTCAGCCACTACAGCCAAAACCTAGCTACACACACCCGCTGCTTTGAAGGCATAGAATCATTACTCATAGCCCTTGATAACCAAGGTATAAAATGGGGAATAATGACTAATAAGCCCGGGTTTTTAACCGATCCATTAGTGGCTGCTATACCCGCTTTAAAAAATGCACGCGTTGTGGTCAGTGGCGATACCCTCACCGAGGCTAAACCATCACCTTTACCCTTACTACACTGTACAAAACTGATGAACGTAGATCCTAAGCGTTGTTTATACATAGGTGATGCTCAACGTGATATAGAAGCAGGTAAAGCCGCAGGTATGCACACAGCAACAGCGCTTTGGGGCTTTATACCAAGTATTGATGAGGCCAAGGGCTGGGAAGCCGATTTTAACTGGCACAGCCCTATTGATGCTTTTAACCATATATAGTGCCATGTAAATTATTAAACACTATATATTGTGATTGTGTTAGTTTTTATGCAAAGCTTGTTGATAAAAAAAGCAGTCGAAATTTATTTTCAAAATGCATAAATTTAGCAGATCATTAGTTGATTTTTAGCTATTTCAACTTAAATGATTGTTCGAAGGTGAGTGACTACTAACACAAATACGTTATCCCAAAGTTATCCACAAATAGGGGCAATTATGTCCCTTGCAAATCAGCTCAGACCACACTATCTTGTGATCTCTAAATTGAACAACACCAGATATTGTGGCCAAATGTTATTCAATTAAATTCGCCAATACGGTGAAACTTATAATAAATGAATACGTACCTTGCTTTAGCGAGGTATAAAGCATTGGTCAAAATACACAATTCCCAAGGAATACAGGCAAAGCTATGAACCAACAGTTATCTGTAAGCAAGCGTGACGGGCGTAAAGAGCCTTTAGATCTTGATAAGATCCATCGCGTTATTGAATGGGCCGCCGAAGGTTTAAACAACGTATCGGTTTCACAGGTTGAATTAAAGTCACACATTCAATTTTACGACGGTATTCGTACAAAAGACATTCACGAAACCATCATTAAAGCAGCAGCCGATCAAATTTCAAAAGAGTCGCCTGACTACCAGTACTTAGCTGCCCGCTTAGCTGTATTCCACTTACGTAAAAAAGCGTATGGCCAGTTTGAGCCACCACGTTTATTTGATCATGTTACAAAAATGGTTGAAGACAAACGCTACGACGCTCATTTACTCGTTGATTACACAGAGCAAGAGCTTGATGAGCTAGATGCTTATCTTGATCATTCGCGCGATCTTAACTTTAGCTACGCAGCAGTAAAGCAGCTTGAAGGTAAATACCTAGTACAAAACCGCGTAACGGGTGAGATTTACGAAAGCGCCCAGTTTTTATATATCTTAGTGGCTGCTAGTTTATTCTCTGACTACCCGCGCGAAACACGTACTGACTACATCAAACGTTTTTACGATGCAGTATCAACGTTTAAAATCTCTTTACCTACGCCAATTATGTCGGGTGTGCGTACCCCTACGCGTCAGTTTAGCTCGTGTGTACTTATTGAATGTGGCGACAGCCTTGATTCAATTAACGCCACATCATCTGCCATTGTTAAGTACGTTTCACAACGTGCAGGTATTGGTATTAACGCCGGCCGTATTCGTGCATTAGGTAGCCATATCCGTAATGGCGAGGCGTACCACACTGGTTGTATTCCTTTTTATAAGCACTTTCAAACAGCGGTTAAAAGCTGCTCGCAAGGTGGTGTACGTGGCGGTGCTGCAACGTTATTCTACCCGCTTTGGCATTTAGAAGTAGAAAACCTACTGGTACTTAAAAATAACCGTGGTGTTGATGATAACCGTGTTCGTCATTTAGATTACGGCGTACAGTTTAATAAACTAATGTATTCTCGTTTAATTAAAGACGACTACATTACGTTATTTAGCCCATCAGATGTGCCTGGCCTTTACGATGCATTCTTTGAAGACCAAGACGAGTTTGATGCGTTATACGTAAAATACGAACAAGACGAGTCTATTCGTAAAAAGCGTATTAAAGCGATTGAGCTTTTCTCAATGTTCGCACAAGAGCGTGCCAGCACAGGTCGTATTTATTTACAAAACGTGGATCACTGTAATACGCACAGCCCGTTTATTTCTAAAGTGGCGCCAATTCGCCAATCTAACTTATGTTTAGAAATTGCATTGCCAACTAAGCCGTTAAATAACGTAAACGATGAAGAAGGCGAAATTGCACTTTGTACGCTATCTGCATTTAACCTAGGCGCTATTGAGTCACTTGATGAACTTGAAGAGCTTGCTGAGCTTGCAGTACGTGCACTTGATAACCTACTTGATTTCCAAGACTACCCAGTACCGGCTGCACGTAATGCCACTATGGGCCGTCGTACGTTAGGAATAGGCGTAATTAACTACGCGTACTACCTTGCTAAAAATGGTAAGCGTTACTCTGATGGCAGTGCTAATGCACTGACTCACAAAACGTTTGAAGCAATTCAATACTACTTAATGAAGGCATCAAACGAGCTGGCTAAAGAGCGTGGCGCGTGTCCTAAGTTTAACGAAACAACGTACTCTCAAGGTATTATGCCAACTGATACGTACAAACGTGACCTAGATAAAATTTGTGATGAGCCACTGCACTTAGACTGGGATTCGTTACGTGCCAGCATTAAAGAGCACGGCATGCGTAACTCAACACTTAGCGCATTAATGCCTTCAGAAACATCGTCGCAAATCTCTAACGCAACTAACGGTATTGAGCCACCACGTGGTCACATTAGCGTTAAAGCAAGTAAAGACGGTATTTTAAAACAAGTAGTTCCTGAGTACGAACGCTTAAAAGATAACTACGAGCTGCTGTGGGATATTCCATCAAACGATGGTTACTTACAGTTAGTGGGCATAATGCAAAAGTTTATTGACCAAACTATTTCGGCCAATACTAATTATGATCCAAACAAATACGAAGGCGGTAAAGTACCTATGAAAGTCTTATTAAAAGACTTACTAGGTGCATACAAGCTTGGTGTTAAAACACTTTACTACCATAACACCCGTGATGGCGCATCAGATGCACAAGACGACACTCCAGAAGTGGAAGATGATGATTGTGCAGGCGGCGCGTGTAAAATTTAATAGTTAAACTTAAAGCGGGCTCTTTGCCCGCTTTGTCCTGATAGTTTTAGTGATAGTTTTTTGAGTGATAGACATGTCTTATACTACTTTTAGTCGTAACCATAATGATCAAATGCAAGAGCCAATGTTTTTTGGCCAAACCGTTAACGTTTCGCGTTACGATCAACAAAAATACCCTATTTTTGAAAAATTGATTGAAAAGCAACTTTCGTTTTTTTGGCGTCCGGAAGAAGTAGACGTAAGTAAAGACCGTTTAGACTTTCAAGCATTGCCAGAGCACGAAAAGCACATATTTTTAAGTAACTTAAAATATCAAACGCTGCTTGATAGTGTACAAGGCCGCTCGCCAAACGTTGCCCTACTCCCTATTGTGTCTATTCCTGAGCTAGAAACATGGATAGAAACGTGGGCATTTAGTGAAACTATTCACAGTCGCTCTTACACCCACATTATTCGTAACGTTACACAGTCACCAGAACTTATTTTTGATGACATAGTTAGTAACGAAAAAATTAGCGAACGTGCTGATGCGGTAACCACCTACTACGATGATTTAATCAATGGCGTGTCGCTTTATAACCTGTATGGCGAAGGCAAGCACGAAATTAACGGTCAAACCGTTGTGATTAGCTTATTTGATCTTAAAAAGAAACTTTACCTTGCCATGATGTCGGTAAATATTCTTGAAGCCATTCGTTTTTATGTCAGCTTTGCGTGTTCGTTTGCCTTTGCTGAGCGTGAATTAATGGAAGGTAACGCTAAAATCATCAAGCTAATCGCACGTGATGAAGCACTTCATCTGTCGGGTACGCAGCATATTTTAAACATTATGCAAGATGGTAAAGACGACCCTGAAATGGCGATTGTTGCCGCGCAGTGCCGTGAAGAAGCCATTAAAATGTTTGTTGAAGCCGCAGAGCAAGAAAAAGAATGGGCAGAGTACTTATTCAAAGATGGCTCTATGATTGGTTTAAACAAACACATTTTATGTCAGTATGTTGAATACATCACCAACGCACGTATGACCGCCATTGGCCTACCTGCGCAATTTGAAAACAACAGTAACCCAATTCCATGGATCAACTCATGGCTTGTGTCTGACAACGTGCAAGTTGCACCGCAAGAAGCTGAAATTAGCTCATACCTTGTAGGTCAAATTGACTCACAAGTAGATGCCTCAGAATTTGGTGACTTTGATTTATAATGAGTGACAAACCCACTGCAAGTATAACGCTTGCAGATAACAGCCAGTGTATAGAATTTAGCACTGGCTGCCCTTCTGTTTTACATTGCTTAGAAAACCAAAAAATAGATGTAGCTTATCAATGCCGCGAAGGTTATTGTGGCGCGTGCAGAGCCACGTTAGTTTCAGGCCAAGTGCACTATAACGAAGAGCCTTTAGCGTTTGTACGCGAGGGCGAAATACTGCTGTGTTGCTGTAAGCCAAACGGTAATATAAGTATTAATTTAAAATAAATTTACTGCGTTTTATTCAAATGCTGTGGTTCAAACCGGTAGTGCCCCGTGATTTTATAATCAAAAAGCATATCGGTTTTTTCTGCCCCGCGGCCAATGTTATGTACAATTAATGGATTGCCAGTTTGTACTGAACGCTCATTAACTACCATACCTATATGTGGCAGGTTACCCGGTAACATCCAAGTCACTATATCACCTGTTTTATACTCTTCAGGGCTATCAGATAACACTAACGCACGACCCTGTCTTTTAAAGTAGGTTTGTAAGTTAGGCACTCTTCGGTGGTCTATATTTTTATCGGGTTTGGTCAGCCCCCAAATACGCTTTGAGGGGTACAGAGTAAAATTGTCACGCATGTCTTCGTGTACTAACTGTTGTAAATCTATACCTAACTGGCGATAAGCACGAATAATCACATCGGTACACACCCCAATATTACTTGGCACGTCACCACCTGGGTAACTTATTGAACGATAACTCCCATCATACGTAACTTGGTGTGTTGTTCGCTGTATTAATGCAGCAGTTATATCTTCTTCAAATGAATTTGCTAAGGCACTAAAAGGCGCTAATACACTAAAATATAACCATACATTAGCCATATTCTGTTCCTTGTAAAAAAATTTATAATGCATCCAGTACATACTCAGGCACATTTATTTTCTCACCTGAATTTATAAAGTGAGTATCGAGCGAATAAGCCATAATTTCAAGCGGTGCATTGTGATAACCAAAGTGCTTAATTTCATTCATATAGCGCTCTATAAAGGCTAAAGCACCAAGATTTTGCCACTGCAATACATGCACTAATTCATGAAAATGTACGCGCAAGTTATCAACACTTGTCGGCAACAAGTAGTAAGTATTTTTATAAGTTATGCCGCTGACTTTCATATCAATAAAATCACCCAGCCCCATGGCACGTAAAGCAGCAAAATCGGGCTTGGGTATTTCATCGATTACAACATAAAAGGCATTTTCCAAAAATTCAGTTGGGTAAAAACCTGCAAACTGTGCTGCAAATTGAGTACAGCACACCCGTTTGTATTTATATTTATGATTTACCTCATCAATCCATTGCTCGATTGCGGTTAATATATCCATATTCCAAACCTCATTACAATCGCGACTAACTAGGTTTAATTAACCTTCTTCTTCTGTCAGTGACTCAAGTAAATCATGAATTTCAGCTTTAAGCGCTTTATCTTCAATTTTATTAGCGCTGACCTTGGCATTTTTTAGGCTTTTAATCGCTTCATTTTTTTGTCCAAGCTCTATTTGTAGAGTTGCCATTGAATAAGCAACCGACGACATATGATCTTTATTATTGATTGCAACCGACTTCTGTAGCGCTTTTTCATATGTGGTAATTGCCTCTTCAAGTTCTTCGGTAAAATCAGCTAAGGTTTCCCACTGTACAGGGTGATCTTTTGAAGTATTCTCGTTTTCTTCACAAATAGCTTTGAGCCTAGAAAATAATAATTCAAACCTTTTACGGTCGTTTCTATTTGCAGCTTCCATCAGTTGCTCTGCTAAATCATGTACTGCTTTATATACTTTGGTGTTCATCATCAGGAACTATCCTTAACTGGTCACTAAACTAACTATTTAGAGGCGTCCTAACCTTATTAGAACGGCTAATTATTTAGGTGTAATAATACATTAATAATAGATAGCGAGTTGGAATTAAAAGTGTGGTTTTAAAATTATATATAAAAAAGTAATCCACGTTAGTTACAGTGATACACTGAAAAACAAATGGACACCTAATATACTGACTAAAAATGAAAGAGTGCAACCAATGCGGTAAATGCTGTATTAAATACGGTGGGGGCGATTTAAGTGCAACCTTACAAGAAATTGAAATGTGGGCACTGTTTAACCCAGAGATTTATCAATATGTTAAAGATGATGAAATTTGGTTTGATCCAAAAACGCAATTGCGACTCTCCACTTGCCCCTTTTTAGAAATAGCGCCCAAAAAAGAGCCCTCCCATAAAACAATGTATACCTGCAGCATTTACCTAGATAGGCCAGAAGATTGCCGCCATTATCCAAGCCTGGTGTCAGAAATGATACGTGATGAATGCGAAATGATAGAACCTATCGATGTAAAAAACCAAACTAGAGCACAACATAAGCTTAATATAATTATGCTTGATAGCCGCTTTTAAACAGCTTATCTTATTTGCGTGGTTATTCATCGAAAAACATTAAGCTATAGTATAACATTGTTGATAAGTCAAAAATGCGGTGTTATATTATATCACAACATAGTAACCGCGAACCTTTAAGATAATGACAAAGTTAACATTAATTTCCTCTGCAGTTTTTTCTGTTTTATGTTCTCATTCAGCACTTGCTGCTACCGTTACCGGTAAAATAACAGACGATAAAAACCAACCTATTGAAAACGCAGCTGTACACGTACATGGTAAAGACCAAGGTGTAAAAACCAACGCACAGGGCGAATTTTCTATTGATGTAGACTCTCAAAGTCAATTGCATGTAAGTAAAGACAACTTTATAGACTCGCGTATTGCGGTAAATGAAAACTCAAACAATGTGACGGTGTCGCTTACCCCTACCTCGGTAGAAACCGTTGTTGTATATGCCTCTGCACTGCATAAAAATAGCTTAGAAATGATTTCGCCGGTGAGCGTTTTATCAGGTGATGAGCTTAAAAACAAATCAAAAGCGACCCTTGGCGAAACACTAAAGGGCTTACCAGGTGTTAATGCCAGTTACTTTGGTCCGGTATCATCAAGCCCTATTATCCGGGGTTTAGATGGCCCTCGCGTTAAAATTACCCAAAACGGTTTAGATGCCAGCGATGCATCGCGCATTGGCCCCGACCATGCAACCTCAAGCGACAGCTTAGCAGCGGAACAAATTGAAGTATTGCGCGGACCAAGCACCCTACTTTATGGCTCAGGTGCAATTGGTGGTGTGGTAAATGTGGTTGATAACCGTATTCCAACGAGCAATTTAGATGATTTAACCGGTGCTGCTGAATACAGCCATGACACGGTTTCTAACTCAAATACCGTGGCTGCAAAACTAGAAACAGGAAATGACGGATTTAACTTTCATTTTGATGGGACTAAACGCAGCGGTGATGACTATGAAACGCCGACATTTAACATTACAGATGAAGATGGTGATGTTGAAACCCATAACTCTGTAGAAAACACTTTTATTGATAGCGACACATTTAATGTGGGTACGAGTTATGTGGGCGATCATTTAACGGTTGGCTTTTCTTACGGTAGCATTGAAACCGATTACGGTATTCCTGGGCATGAGCATCATGACCATGACCATGAAGGTGAAACCGAAGAAGAACACGATGAGCACGCAGATGAAGAGGAAGAAGAGTCTGTTTATGCACATCTAGAGCAAGATCGTTGGCAAGGCCTTATAAGCTATGCGCTCGATAACAACTGGATTGAAAATATTAACCTTCGTGTTGGCTACACTGATTACAAACACAGTGAAATTGAAGACGGTGAAATTGGCACCACCTTTAAAAACGAAACAACCGAAGCACGCTTAAATGTAGAGCACAAGTTAGCGCAGTGGCACGGTATGATGGGCTATCATTATAGCGAATCGGACTACGACGCAATTGGCGAAGAAGCATTTACTCCTGCAAGTGTAACCACTACACATGCGTTATACCTACTTGAAGAACGTGAATTTGGTGATGTTACACTCGAGCTTGGTGCGCGTATTGAAGATTACGAAATAACAAGCACAATTACCGAAAGCGAGCACGCACATGATCACGATGAAGAAGAAGATCATGACGAAGGCGAAGAAGAAAGCATTGCATACAGCGAAAGCTTTACTAATGTAAGCGCCTCTGCCGGTGCTATTTGGCAATACACACCAGGGCAAAGCGTCGCACTTAGCTTATCTCACTCTGAGCGTGCGCCCCTTTCTGCTGAGCTTTTATCAAACGGATTACACATTGCTACAGGTACTTACGAGCTAGGCCTTGGCTATCATATTGAAGGTAACGAGGTTCACTTTGAGCCAGAAGACATTAAACAAGAAAAATCGACCAATTTAGATTTTAGCTTTAGACGTTTTAGCGGTGACTTTGGTTACACAGTTAACTTTTTCTATAACGATATTAAAAACTTTTATTATCAACAAAATACTGGATTAGTTTACGACGAAGAAGATGGTTTAGAATCTGCAATTGGCGCTCACGATGATGCAGTTGCCGTATATCAGTTTGCCAGCAAAGATGCTGAACTCTATGGTGTAGAATTTGATGTACACTATCAAATTGACCCTAATGCCATGGTTAAAGTATTTGGTGATTCAACACGCGCTAAGCTAAAAGACGACGAAGGTAACTTGCCGCGCATACCAGCAAATAAATTAGGATCTGAATTACAATACAATGTAGGCGATTTACAACTAACACTCACAGGTACGCACTACTTTGAGCAAGATAATATTAGCGCCTATGAAACTAAAACCGATGGCTACACAATTGTTGATGCTCAAGCTAATTATCAGTTAAGTTTAGGCGCTATAGATACGCAGTTATACTTAAATGTAGATAACATTACAGACGAACTTGGCTTTGTTCACAGCTCGTTTATAAAAGATAAAGCCCCACTACCAGGTAGAAACTTCCGCTTTGGTATTAGAGGTTATTTTTAATAACGCTTTGGCATTTATTCAGTTACTTTTAAAACCGCATTTTATATGCGGTTTTTTATGCCTACTCATTTAATTAACTAGGTTATTTACTTGTTGTAATAGCGTTTGTAGCGCAGGTAGCAAGTTTATCTTTCCCCCAAAATAACTCACTTAATTATGCGGATAGGCCTAAATTATTAACGTTTTTAAAGCTTGGTATAAAACCACAAGACACAAAAAAGCCGCGGTCAAGACCACGGCTTTTTAAATACTGACTTAATAACTAAATTAAGAAAGGATTTCGTGTAGCTCAACGTCAAATACAAGCGTTGAGAAAGGTGCAATTGCAGCACCTGCGCCACGTTCACCATAAGCAAGCTCATGAGGAACGTAAATACGCCATTTGGTGCCTACTGGCATCATTTGTAAAGCTTCAGTCCAACCTTTGATCACGCCACCTACTGGGAATTCAGCTGGTTGACCGCGCTCGTAAGAGCTATCAAATACTGTACCGTTAATTAATGTACCGTGGTAATCAACACGTACTGTAGACTCAGCAGTTGGCTTTTCGCCTTCGCCTGTTGCTAGTACTTCGTATTGTAAACCAGACTCGGTAACAGTGATTTCAGGACGCTTAGCGTTTTCTTCTAAGAATGCAATACCTTCAGCAGAAAGTACTTTTGCTTCTTCTTCACGACGCGCTTGGATCTCTTCGTTAATTTTTTCAAATGCAGCTTGGATCTCAGGGATCTCAACTTGAAAAGCGCTACCAGCGTACGCATCTTTCATGCCTTCAAATACTGAATTTAGGTTTAAGCCTTCAAAAGGGTTAGACTTAAGTTGCTCACCCATTTGTAAGCCAATACCGTAACTTGCTTTTTCAGCATCTGTAGTAAAATTATCTGACATAATGTGTTTTTCACGTTTTGTTAGTTAAAAGACGCGTACATGCTAACATAAAATAAAACCGGTTTGGGGCTAGTTTTTACTGTGTTTTACCTTAATTTTGCCAACTATGTAGCTACAAAGGGGTAAACTGAATAAAAATCCAACAAGCAATGGCCACGCTAGTAAACCGCCACTGCCAAACAGCACCAATGGCACTAATACTAAACCAACTAAAGCAATAAAAGCTGCGCCAATTACAGGCCAATGCGTATCGTATTTAGTAATAAGATGCGCAGTTAATACGTTAAAGCCAATACCATACACAAAGGCGGTGATAAGCGTTGCGTCTGGTTGTGCATCTGCTGCCATTTTTATTAATAAATTAATCGCGCTTTGATAGCAGTAGCCAAATACAATCCACAGTAGTACATGCTTTACTAAGCGTTGCGATGTTGTAAGGTTTGCTTCTTTTGACATTTATTAAACTCCACAAAGCAAAAAACCGCCCATAAGGCGGTTTTTTTAAATAATGGTGGAGAGATAGGGATTTGAACCCTAGATAGGCTACAAACCTATGCCGGTTTTCAAGACCGGTGCATTCGACCACTCTGCCATCTCTCCGTACGGCGCGAATAATAGGGGGTATTGAGCAACTTGTAAAGACCTAAATGTAAATAATTAGCTAAAAACAGCATTTGGTTCAAAAAACCACCACAAATAGCTAAAAACCTACATTGCTCATTGCCCTATTAATAATATTGCTTTGGCCTACGTGCAATCCACGAACAAATTAAGCACAGTAATAAACTGAGTGCTAAAAATGTAACGCTTTGAAATATTAAATCAAAACGGTTTAAATCATCACTTGGTACTACCACAAATAAAAATGCAGGTAATACACTAAGCAATAACACATAAAAACAAATTTTAAAGGCCCGACCAAAATCAAACCTTTTAGACTGCTGCATCCACCAGGTTAATAAAACAAGCATTCCCATAGCAGAGCCAGCTATAAAATGTGCAGTATTCGTGCTCATTGCCACATAAAGTGTAATAAAAGCACCCACTATTCCCCAAATTGACCATGCCAGCCAATTCTCTTTTTCTTGTAAAAATAAATTTCCCATCGTTTTCGTCTTCTTTATCGTTATTTTTATTAAGACTTTCCATACTTTAACAAAAAACAACCGATTAAAAAACAAACTGAAGAAGAAAAAGTTAACCTATATTGCTTCCGTGCACTTCTCACAGCTAAATCAAAAAAGGACGAGCCTAACAGCAGCAACCTTAATGCTATATGACTGCGCAGAACTACAATAGTTCATTATTTATTATAAATAAGTGAAGTAATCATCTGGTTTATGCTTAGCTGCCTTTTTGCACTCAATCTCTGGGGTGCCTAAATATAAATACCCAACAATTTCATCTTGTTCGTCTAAATTAAGGGCATTTTTGACTGCTGTGCTTTGTGCAAAATACCCTGTACGCCATACACCACCTAAACCTTGTGCAAATGCGGCTTGTTGCATGGCAAGTACACTGCAACCGGCGCTTTGTACTTGCTCAATACGCGGCACTTTTGGATGGGCTTGATACTTAGCAATAGCAATAATGATCATCGGTGCGCGCAGCACAAGCTCTTTTGCGCGTTTAATCACTTTTTCTTCTTGCTGCTCAGCAACGGCGCTTTGATGGTATATCTCACCTAATTTATGGCGGGCATCACCTTGAACGACAATAAACTGCCAAGGCGCAATACATCCGTGATCAGGCACCCGTAACGCGGCTTGCTTTATTATATCGAGCTGCTCTGAATTTGGTCCTGGGGCGGTTAATTTAGCGTCAGATTGGCGGGTTAGTAAAAGCTCAATAGCATCCATAGCGTACTCTCATAATTCAAAACGTTAGAGTACCATTTATGCCTTTAAAAAATAAACTCTGCTTAATTATCAATTTTATTAAAACCCTACTTATTCTCTCGTATTACAGCGCCCTTACTGCGTAAACAATATTCATATACCACTGTATAAATCCGAGAGAGGCGCTATGCGTTTAACACAGGTTACAAGCAAAAAGGGCGTATAAAAATATTTATACGCCCTTTTTAAACCAATTTGTTTGCTACTCTTTTACTACTGCACGCCTGAGCCAATAATCAACACTAACAAAGCGACCGCCACCTACAAAAAACAAGCTAAGTAACATGGCAAAATAAATAGCAGAAAATTCAATACCGTTATTTATTATGGAAGGTTTACCTTTTTCATATAAGTAATCAGTAAATCCGTGCTCTTCAACTATGCCCCTAATTTTACCTATACGTTCTTGTACTTCTAGTGAGTTTTCAAGGCTTTCTTTAGCCCCTGGAATTGATAACCAATCAAGTACTTGAGCTGAACTGGTTGTAGGGTTTGATGGCGCTATAGCAAACCAACCATTATGCCAATGCACAGTTGTTGCTGCCACAACCATTGTAAACATCAGCGGAATGCTTACTAAGCGGGTAAATAGCCCAAAGAGTAAAAACCACCCGCCTAAAAATTCACTCCAGCCAGCTAAAAAGGCAAGTAAGTCTGGAAATGGTAAGCCTAAACCCCATTCACTATTGCCAAACCATTGCACAACGCTTGCATCAGCAAGAAAATAGCTAAAAAAGCCGTCGGTTTCTCCACTTAGGGCTAATTTATTAAAGCCCGCAATAATCATTACGGGGGCTAAAATTAAGCGAAAAAGTAACGCAGGTAATCCGTCGGCATACGATAGATTACCCATGATTTTATTATACAAACGAAATAATTTACTCATGTGTGGCCTGCTTTGTCAGTGTATTAAGTTATGGACTCTATACACACAAGACCTGAGGGTACTGTAAATTATTTCATTTTATTAACACTGTTAAATGGCTCTAGCCACTTGAAGCGCTTCAAAAATTGCACGCTTTGCATCAATTGCTGCTGCTAATTTAGCGCCACCAATAACATGTACCTTTGCATTTTCCCGGTGTTGCTCAAGCACTTCATTATTAGAAACCTGCCCTATACACGCAATAACCGTATCAACCGGCAGTACTTGTTTTTCTCCGGCAACAGTAACTGTAAGGCCATTTTTATCAAAACTGTGGTACTGGCAATCAGCAATTTGTTTAACACCATGTTGCTTAGCAACTTGACGATGTATCCAGCCTGTAGTTTTACCAAGCCCGCTACCAAAGCGCCCTGCACTGCGTTTTAGCATGTATAATTGTCGCTCATCTTTGTGCGGCTCTGCCTCGCACTCAATACCCCACTGCTTTTTAAACTCAGGAATAGATTGCGATTTGTGCTCACTTAAAAAAGCAACCATATCAAAGCCAATACCGCCGGCACCTAAAATGGCTATTGATTTGCCCAGTTCGACCTCACCGCGTATAACTTCATCATAAGCAAATACACGCTTAGAGTCTGCGCATTCAATTGCAGCTTCACGCGGGCGTACACCTGTGGCAAATACGATGTCATCGTATTTTTGTAACATTGCATCATCGTAGGCTTTACCAAGTTCTACATTTACGTTGAGCCTTTCAAGTTCATTAGTAAAGTAGCTAAGCGTATGATTAAAGTCTTCTTTACCTGGAATTTGCATGGCTAGATTAAATTGGCCACCCATTTGTGTTTTTTGATCGATAAGCGTTACTGTGTGCCCTTTTTCAGCCAAATAACAACTTGCCGAAAGCCCAGCAGGGCCCGCTCCAACAACTAATACATTTTTAGCGTTAGAAGCTTTATCTAACGGGTAATCAAGTTCAAAGGCGGCTTGTGGGTTAACTAAACAGGTTGCACGTTTATTTTTAAATACGTGGTCTAAACAGCCTTGGTTACAGCCAATACAAATATTTATTTGTTTAGTTTGCTGATTTTGATATTTGTTAAAAAACTCAGGATCGGCCAATAAAGGGCGAGCCATTGAAATTAAATCGGCTTCATTATCATTAAGGATTTGGTTGGCTATATCCGGCGTATTAATACGGTTTACAGCTATAACAGGTACATTCACCACTGACTTTAATCGTTTTGAAGCCTCTTTAAATGCTCCAGGAGGCACCATACTGGCGATTGTTGGCACGCGTGCTTCATGCCACCCAATGCCAGTATTAAAAATATCAACACCGGCCTGCTCAAGTGCTTTTGCCTGAATAGTGACTTCATCAGGGGTTGAGCCATTCGGGATTAGGTCCATAACAGATAATCTAAAAATAATTAAAAACGTATCAGATACTTTAGCCCTAACGGCTTTAACTATTTCAAGCGCTAATCGCATTCTATTTTCTAGGCTGCCACCAAATTCGTCATCGCGCTTATTGGTGTGTGGCGCCATAAATTCATTAATTAAGTAACCTTCAGAGCCCATTACTTCAACACCATCGTAACCTGCTTTTTCTGCCATATAGGCAGAGTGCGCAAAGTCTTTAATGGTTTTTTTAATCGAGCCTAGCGACATTTGTTTAGGTTTGTATGGATTTATAGGCGCTTGAATAGCGCTTGGGGCTTGGTTAAACGGATGATAAGCGTATCGACCAGCATGTAAAAGCTGCAAACATATTTTTCCGCCATGTTTATGAACGGCGCCTGTGTATGCACGGTGTTTAAATACATCATAATAACTGTTAAATGATGAAGAAATAGGCGTTAATTTACCGCGCAAGTTAGGGCTGTATCCCCCGGTAATGATCATGGCCGTGCCGCCTTTAGCACGCGCCTCGTAAAAAGCGCTTAACCTTTTGCGGTTGTGCCAGCCCTCTTCAAGGCCTGTGTGCATTGAGCCCATTACCAAGCGGTTTCGTAATTGTGTGTGTTTTAATTGTAATTGTTGTTCTAACATCCTGTGCCCCGTTAACTGGTCTAACCTGTATACATTAGCTAATTCTGCTTTAATGGCAAGTAATAAGCAATATGTGCCTGCATTTAATTAAAAATACTATTAAAAACGTATATTTATGTAACCTCATAAACACTTCGTTACGATTTAGCAGTTAAAATTATTTTTATTCTAGGCTAAGATGGAACTAATGTATTAGCTGTACCAAATTAAGGAGCTATTTTGATAGCAAAGGTATTTAGAGGTATTTGGGCTGGAATAAACTTTTCTCGTCGTTTAATACTCAACATTTTGTTTTTATTACTGGTTGTTGTATTTTTTATGTCGCTATCAAGCGATGACGATACAATAATAATAGAAGATGGCTCTGTACTTAGGCTTAATCTTAATGGGCCTATTGTGGAAGAAAAAACATATATAGACCCTGTCGAAGCAGCCATTAACGATGCTACGTCTAATTCAGAAGCACCTAGTGAAATTTTACTTGATGATGTAGTCAAAGTGATTGATGAAGCCACTAATGACGAGCGCATCAGCGTTATCTTACTAGATTTGCAAGAAATGCCGAAAGCCCACCTAAATAAGCTAAAGCGTATTACTAAATCGTTAGATGCCTTTAAGCAAGCGGGTAAAAAAGTGATTGCATCGGGCTACTATTACACTCAATCGCAATATTATATTGCATCGCATGCCGATGAAATTGCAATGCATCCTTATGGTTCGGTAGCCATTGAAGGCTATGGAATGTATCCACTTTACTTTAAAGAAGCACTAGAAAAACTTAAAGTAACGCAGCATATTTTCCGTGTTGGTACGTTTAAGTCGGCGGTAGAGCCGTTTATTCGTAACGATATGTCTGATGCTGCTAAAGAAGCAAACCGCGTTTGGCTTGGTGCATTATGGAGCGAATATAAGCAAGATGTTGCTGCGGTACGCCCTTTTGATGAATCTAACTTTGACGAAACCATGGATGCTTACCTTGCTAAAATGAAGGCTGCAAATGGCGATGCAGGTAAATATGCACTTGACCATCAATGGGTCGACTCGCTTAAAACAACTCAGCAAATTCGCCAACAACTCATTGATTTAGTTGGCGCACAAGAAGACGGTAAAACATTTAAGCAAGTGTCTTTTCGTGAATACTTAAGCTTAGTTAAGCCCCCTATCGAATTTGATAACCCAATTACAGAAAAAGTTGCTGTAGTTGTTGCTAAAGGTACGATTGTTGATGGTGAGCGCAAAGCAGGTGAAATTGGCGGTGACTCTACCGCAGCACTACTTCGCAAAGCACGCCTTGATGATAAAGTAAAAGCGGTTGTTTTACGTATTGATTCAGGTGGCGGCAGTATGTTTGCCTCTGAGGTTATTCGTGCTGAAGTATTAGCACTTAAAGCCGCAGGCAAACCTGTAATCGCATCAATGAGCTCAGTTGCCGCATCTGGCGGTTATTGGATTGCCTCAGCAGCTAACGAAATTTGGGCAGCACCAAGTACCATCACCGGCTCTATTGGTGTGTTTGGTACATTTATGACTTTTGAAGATACTTTATCTGAAATTGGTGTGTACTCAGATGGTGTTGCAACGTCAGAAATGGCTGGATTTTCTATTACTCGCCCGCTTAATGAAAAAATGGCGCAAGTTATTCAAATGAGTGTTGAAGAAGCTTATAGCCGCTTTATAGATGTGGTTGCTGATGCGCGCAATATGACACCAGAGCAAGTTGATAAAATTGCACAAGGGCGTGTGTGGATTGCTTCACAAGCACAAGAGCTTGGCCTAGTTGATAAGCTTGGTGATAAACAAGATGCGATTGATGCCGCAGCGGCGCTTGCAAAACTTAATCACTACGAAGTGAAAACAATTAAACAAGACCTAAGCCCGCAAGAAAAAATGCTGCAAGATATTTTTGGCAGTGCATCCGTTAAATCTATGCTTGGCTTAAATACAAATACAGCCTCTGTTTTAGCCACTCAAGCTAATATTAATACGGTGATAAAGCGCCTAAGTAGTGAAGTAGCTGATCTAAAAGATTATAACGATCCGCAGGGTGTATACGCACGTTGTTTAGAGTGTAGCGTTGCACAATAAAAGTGCACGTATTTACTCAAGCAGCTGTATTTAAAACAACTTAACGTTATACTAAGCCCAGTTTTTTTACTGGGCTTTTTTTATGAAACGTAAACGCATTTATATCGCATACACTGGCGGTACCATAGGTATGAAAAAATCGAGCCGTGGCTACATTCCGGCTGAAGGTTTTTTAACAGAAACAGTGGTCAATAACGCAGAATTTAACCGTGAAGAAATGCCCCTTTTTGATATTCACGAGTACTGCCCATTAATCGATTCATCAGATATGTCGCCAGCGCATTGGCAACTAATAGCTGATGACATTAAAAGCAAATACCACGATTACGATGGTTTTGTGGTACTTCATGGCACCGATACAATGGCTTACACAGCCTCTGCCCTGTCGTTCATGTTCGAAAATTTAACTAAACCCGTTATTGTTACTGGCTCACAAATTCCTTTATCGCAATTACGCTCTGACGGCCAAGTTAACTTATTAAACGCCATGTTTTTAGCGGCTAATTACCCTATTGCTGAAGTGAGCTTATTTTTTAATAACCAATTATTTAGAGGTAACCGAGCCACGAAAGCACATGCCGATGGTTTTAATGCTTTTGCATCTCCTAACCTAGAGCCTTTAGCGTTATCTGGAATTAATATTCAGCTAATTAAAGGTCAGCTAAGCCCTTATGTAGAAAACGAACTACAGGTAACCACCATTACACCTCAACCAATTGGTGTACTTTATTTATACCCAGGCATTAGTAAAGACGTGGTTAAAAGTTTGGTGAATGACAATATAAAAGCACTGGTATTGCTTAGCTTTGGCGTAGGTAATGCCCCACAAGACCCCGACTTTTTAGACGTGCTAAGTGAGGCAAGTAAACGCGGCATGGTTATTGTTAATTTAACGCAGTGTTTAAAAGGCCATGTAAATATGGGCGGCTATGCTACGGGTAACGCGTTATTAAATATTGGTGTAATAAGTGGCTACGATATGACACTAGAGGCGTGTTTAACAAAGCTGCATTATTTGTTTAGCCAAAACCTAGAAATTGAAACGATTCGCCATTTAATGCAAGACAATTTACGCGGTGAATTAAGCCGCTAATTTTAGTGACCAAAACGCAAAAGGCACGCTAAATAGCGTGCCTTTATTAATTTATAAACGCGGTAATTATCTTACTTTCGCGTCTATACCCACTAAATCAGTTAAGTGGCACACTTCACCTGAGTGAGTTTTAATACCATGCTCACCAAAGTAATCACGCTGAGCTTGTACTAAATGCCCATTACTTGGTGTGGTTAATGTGGCTAAATACGTTTGTGTTGATGCAAGTACAGGGAACGCTAAGCCAGTCATCACAGCTTGCCCAGTTACTTTGCGAAGCGCATTAGATTCATTTTCAAGCGTATCAATGTATTCAACGCCTTGCGCTACACTATCTAGGTAGTCAGCACGAATAATACAACCGGCACGCCATGTTTGCAGTGTTTTAGACAAGTCTACTTTCCACTGATGGGTACGAGAAGCCCCTTTAATTAACGCTAAACCTTGGCGATACGCTAATAAGCTCGCCAATGTAAATGCATCTTTTAGCTCTTCAAGGTCAATATCAACCTTGTTTGTAGCTTTAGCGGCATATGTCATTTCTTGTGCTGCGGTGGTGTCACATACATTGGTTAAGTGGCGAGCTTGCACCGCGGCAACCAGTGAAGGAACAGCAATACCCAGTTCAAGTGCATTTTGCGCAGTCCACAGGCCTGTGCCTTTTGCGCCTACTTTATTATCAATTAAATCAACAAGCGGCTCTTGCTTGGTGTTTTCAAGAGATAAAATATGGCTAGAAATAGCAAGTAAGTAGCTATTTAAGTGACCGGTAGACCAGTCATCAAAAATTTCAGCCACTTCTTTTGGTGAGCGACCTGTACCAATACGAAGTAGTTGATACACTTCAGCAATAAGCTGCATAATTGCGTATTCAATGCCGTTGTGAACCATTTTTACAAAATGGCCACTGGCCGATTGACCAACGCGTGCAAAACACGACTCGCCATTGTAGCTAGCGGCTACTTTTTCAAACCACGGTTCGATTCGCTCCCAACCGCCTTCTGAGCCACTTGCCATCATTGCAGGACCATGACGAGCGCCTTCGGCACCGCCAGAAATACCCATGGTGGCAAATTCAAATTTGTTTTGATACTTAAGTTTACGATTAATGCCGTCTTTGTAGTTACTGTTACCACAATCTACAATCATATCGTTACACTGTACGCCAGCTTCAACAAGCTCATTACACACAGCATCAACCAGTTCGCCTGCAGGCACTAATAATAAAATAGAGCGAGGTGCTTCTAAACGCCTTACCATGTCTCCTAAATCAGAAACAATATGAAGTCTATCGGCCATGCCTTGCGATTTAGCACAACTTAATAACTCTTCACCCGCATGTGGGTTTTTATCATATGCGACTAACGTTATGCCTTTTTCAATCATGTTTAAGGCAATATTTTTGCCCATAACGCCTAACCCGACTAATGCAACTTGCATTTAGTGTCCTCCTCGGTAACAACTATTTGGTTAGTAAACTAAGTAATTCATTAAATAATACCGCGTGCATTATACTCATACCGTCATAAAATGCGAACGTTGAGCTAATACAGCATGCTTTTTTATTACGCTATTAAAAAGCACTGCAATTGTATCAAATATAAGGGCTGTGCGGTTACAAATACTCTGCGTATTTTGAATTTAAGATCATTGACGGATTTTGACACCGGTGTCATAATGATGACATATTCGTTTTGTATAAAATAGTGGCAATACTAACTAGTTTGCCTATAACTAAAAATGTTTATACATAAGTTATAAGTATTTTGAAGTCACAAAATAACCGTCAACCTGCTTACACATCTAAGCACACAGGAGAATTTGATGCTAAGACGCACAAAAATAGTCGCTACACTTGGGCCTGCAACAGATCGAGATAACAATCTAGAAAAAATTATTCGCGCTGGCGCTAATGTAGTACGTTTAAACTTCTCACATGGTGTTGCACAAGATCATAAAGACCGTGCACAAGCTGTACGCGAGATAGCCACAAAATTAGGTAAACATGTTGCTATCCTTGCAGACCTTCAAGGTCCTAAAATTCGTGTTTCAACGTTTAAAGAAGGTAAAGTAAACCTTGAAGTAGGCGCTAAATTCACCCTAGATGCAAAAATGGAAAAAGGTGAAGGCGACGTAAACGCGGTAGGTATTGATTACAAAGAATTACCACAAGATGTAAGCCCTGGCGATTTATTACTATTAAACGATGGCCTTATTCAACTAACCGTTGAGCAAGTAGAAGGTCACTTAGTGCACTGCTCGGTTACCGTAGGTGGTGTATTATCAAATAATAAAGGCATTAACCGTTTAGGCGGTGGTTTAACAGCCCCTGCGTTTACAGAAAAAGACAAAGAAGATTTAATCACTGCCGCTGAAATAGATGTTGATTACATTGCAGTATCATTCCCACGCAGTGGCGATGATATGCGTTATGTACGCTCTTTAGCAGAAGCTGCTGGCTCTAAAGCACAACTACTTGCAAAAATTGAACGTGCCGAAGCCGTAGAAACACAAGAAGCCGTAGATGACATTGTTTTAGCATCAGACGCTGTAATGGTTGCTCGTGGCGATTTAGGTGTTGAAATTGGTGATGCTGCGCTAATGGGTAAACAAAAACTCATTATTCGTCGCGCTCGTTCATTAAACCGTACTGTTGTAACCGCAACACAAATGATGGAATCGATGATCGATAACCCAATGCCAACACGCGCAGAAGTTATGGATGTGGCAAATGCAGTACTTGATGGTACTGATGCAGTTATGCTTTCAGCAGAAACCGCTGCCGGTGATTACCCTGAAGAAACAGTCGCTACAATGGCACGTGTTTGTTTAGGTGCAGAATCGCAAAAAGAAACCCATGTATCTAAGCACCGTTTAGACAGCCGTTTTTCTAACAATGCAGAATCTATCGCACTTTCAGCTATGTACGCTGCTAATCACTTAGATTCGGTTAAAGCCATTGTTACCTTAACTGAGTCAGGTAGCACCGCTAAACTTATGTCGCGTATCAGCTCTGGTTTACCTATTTACTCGCTTTCACGCCATGCAAGCACGCTAGGCCAAACAGCGCTTTATCGTGGTGTTTACCCTGTGTTTTTTGATTCTACAAAAACTGAAAAAGACGGAATGGTTAAAGCCGCACTTGATACCCTTGTAGCACAAGGTTCATTACACTCTGGCGATACAGTAATTATTACTCACGGTGACTCAATGGAAACTGTGGGCGCAACGAACACAATGAAAATTGTAACTGTTGCGTAATTTCTGCCTTATATAAAAAATGCGAGCTAAGCTCGCATTTTTTATGCCTGTAAAATACCAAACTAGCTGGCTAGCGCTGCTTTTACTTTATCGCGGTAGCTTCGGCTTACTTTAAGCTCTTGTCCGTTTTCAAGCACTAATAAATACTCACCGCTTACTTGTGTAACCAGCTTGCTTATTTGTTTTGTATTTACAATTGCACTGCGGTGAACGCGCACAAACAAATGTGGGTCGAGCTCTTGCTCAAGCTCTTTCATTGTTTTGCGCAAAATATGTGTTTGCCCATCTTGGCAATGTAAACACATATAATCGCCGGCGGCATCAACCCACTGAATTGTCGCAACCGGGACACGAATAATTTCACCCTGCTCTTTTACCGCCAGTGATTCTGGGTAACGTTTGTCGGTTAGGGTATCGCCTGTGGCTAATTTTTTAAGTATTTCTTCACAGTTATTACCTGTAATACCGGCAACAAAACTCGCTAGTTTTTTCTTATGGGCGTTGTCTTGCTGTGTTTTTAAGTAACTATGCACTTTTTCTACCGCCTGTTTTAGTCTGTTATCGTCAACGGGTTTTAAAATGTAATCCAAAGCATGTATTTCAAATGCCTTTACTGCAAATTGATCAAATGCAGTAACAAACACAATCGCGGGTAACGCTTTAGTGCTTTCGCTTAAGGCACGGGCAACTTCAAAGCCATTCATTCCTGGCATTTGTATATCTAAAAAAACTAAGTCTATTGGGTGCTCTTTACATGCTTCTATTGCATCAGAGCCTGAACTACACAGTTTAATTACTTCTATATCAGTATATTCTTCAAGTCTTACTGCTAAGCCCTTTCTTGCTAATGGTTCATCATCAACAATGATGGTTTTAATTTTAGTCATTTCTTCACAGCCTTCTCAAACGGTACTCGCAGATTAACTTTCAATCCACTTGGCGTATTATGTGATAATACAAACGAATAATTATTTTCATAGAGCGTTTTTAATCTGTCTTTGGTATTTGCCACCCCTACCCCTTGTGCATTTACAAGTTGTCCGTCTATTAGTTCGGTACCGGGGCCATTATCACCTACTTCAAGTAGTAGCTCGTTGGCAAAAACCTGTGCTTTTATGTCTATCACACCGCCTTGTGACATATGCGCAATGGCGTATTTAATTGCGTTCTCAATTATCGGTTGCAAAATTAAGCTTGGCACAAGTGCCTCTTTTGCTTGCTCGCTTACATCTACATTTACTTTTAAGCGCTCATCAAATCTAACCCGCTC
Source organism: Pseudoalteromonas sp. Angola-4 (assembly GCF_028599265.1). Classification (NCBI taxonomy): domain Bacteria; kingdom Pseudomonadati; phylum Pseudomonadota; class Gammaproteobacteria; order Alteromonadales; family Pseudoalteromonadaceae; genus Pseudoalteromonas; species Pseudoalteromonas sp. Angola-4. The sequence continues at coordinate 78,939 of NZ_JAQREK010000005.1, forward strand.
TATTTCTAAATACAGCATTAATGCGTGTAACTCTTGCTCTAAAGGCACTTTTTTAATGGGATCGGTATTTAGTGTATAACGCAAAAAGTCGCTTAACCTTGCCACCATTAAGTTAGCATCTTTGTTTTCTTTTACCAAAACTAATGTAGAAATAGCATTAAGCGTATTAAATAAAAAATGCGGGTTAAGTTGATATCTGAGCATTTTTAATTGCGCTTCATGAGCCATTGTAGTTGCTTTAAGCGCTTTTTGTCGCTCACTTTGTAATAGCTGGTAATACTTTATGCCAAAGTATAAGCCACTCCAACATAAAATTATGTAAACAGAGTCTAAGCCATGCTGTAAATAGTAAAACCAATCTTCTGGGCGATAACCATGGCGGTATATTTCCCATAAATTAAATTTTTGTACAATTGCCCACAATGTACCTGTAATGTACGAGGCACCAAATACAACCACCATTAATATCCAAGGCGAAGCATTCCAGGTTTTTCTATAAATATAACGAAGTGGGACTGTCATTAAACAGCCCGCATAGGCATTTAATAATATAACGAACACGTAAATATCACGCATTTCAAATACTTTAGAGCCGATATAATTTACAAGCGCATAACCAATCCAGCCTGCAATTTGCAATAGCCAAAAAAAGCGTTGCCTGTTATCAACTAAAGATTGCCAATTCAAAATAAAATACAACTCCGTATAAGTTAGCCAATAAGTTAAAATTACGTTAGCTAATTTAACCACTGGTTTGGTTATTATATCGATTAATACAAAGTGTTAGCAGTACCAACTGTCTTAATTTTTAAGAGCCTTACCGCAAAGTTAAGCCAATAAAAAAGCGAAAGGCTTTAACCTTTCGCTTTTAAAATGCCGATTCAATCAGCTCGTATGGGCAAAGCCACCTTATAAACTAGGCAAGTTTATCAGAGGCTACTTTATAAGTTGGGTCTTCAATTACGTTCACCTCAACTAAGTCACGCGCTTTGTGTAATAGCTGCTTACAGTCTTTACTTAAATGACGTAAGTGAAGCTGTTTACCTGCTTTAGTGTACTTATCAGCTAAGCTGTCGATGGCTTCTATGGCACTGTGATCCGCAACACGGCTGTGTTCAAATTCGATAATTACATCTTTAGGGTCGTTTTTAACATCGAATAACTCAGAAAAGTTTTTAACTGAGCCAAAAAATAACGGGCCGTGAAGCTCGTAAACTTTAGCACCTTGCTCATCAATGTAATTAGTTGTGTAGATATGTTTTGCATGATTCCAAGCAAATACCAAGGCAGAAACAATAACACCAACACACACGGCAATCGCTAAATCGGTTACTACGGTTACGCCAGATACCAATACAATTACAAAGGCATCAGACAGTGGTACACGCTTCATCATTTTAAAGCTTGCCCATTCAAACGTACCAAGTACAACCATAAACATAACACCTACAAGCGCAGCCAGTGGGATCATTTCAATTAAACTTGAAGCAAATATAATAAATGCAAGCAGCATTAGTGCAGCACTTATACCCGACAAGCGCGAGCGTCCGCCCGAATTAATGTTGATCATTGATTGCCCAATCATGGCACAGCCACCCATTGCGCCAAAAAAGCCACAGGTTACATTAGCAGCACCTTGGCCAATACACTCTTTATTTGAGTGACCACGGGTTTCGGTAATTTCATCAATCAAGCTAAGCGTTAATAACGACTCAATTAAACCAATAGCCGCTAAAATTAATGCATACGGAAAAATTATATAAAAAGTTTCCAGGGTAAATGGAACCATAGGAATGTGAAATTCAGGTAAGCCGCCAGCAATGGTAGCCGCTTCATTACCTGTCATCCCTTTTAGGAAATCAAGTACAGTGCGCGAGTCTAAATCAAGGCCTATTACTAACGCGGTTACCGTTACAATAGCCACTAAAGAAGAAGGCACTGCAGTGGTGAGCTTAGGTAAAAAGTGAATGATAGCCATGGTTAATGCAACTAAACCTAACATGATGTAAAGCGGGTTGCCCGTCATCCATTGCTGGCCACCTGAGCCATCTGGCACTTTAAACTGCCCAAGTTGCGCTAGAAATATTACTATTGCTAATCCATTTACAAAGCCGAGCATAACTGGGTGAGGGACCATGCGAATAAACTTACCGAGCTTAAATATCCCCGCGAGTATTTGCAGTATTCCCATCAGCAACACCGTGGCAAATAAATACTCAACACCGTGATCAAGTACCAAACTTACCATTACAACAGCTAATGCACCGGTTGCGCCCGAAATCATACCAGGGCGGCCACCAAAAATAGCCGTAATTAAACCAACGATAAACGCGGCGTAGAGACCAACTAAAGGTTCGACATTTGCTACAAAAGCAAACGCAACAGCTTCTGGAACTAAAGCAAGTGCTACAGTTAAGCCAGATAAAATATCGTTTTTAGCAGAGCTAGGCGCTTTGCTGAGTAAGTTAAACATTGAGTTCCTCAGGGGGTTATTAGGTTAGGATCGAAAAAGCGCTAAATGTTACCAAATTAGCGCTCATTTAACAATTCGCACACACCGTTATTAGCTTTCTTAGTATAGCTTAACTTTGTGTCGTTTATTTTATAGAGGAAGAGATGTACTGCGTTTTACACATGTCATGGTTACGTTAGAGTGTACCTCTTGAACGTATTCTAAGCTGAGTAAATTGTCACGTACAAAGTGCTCATAGCCTTCTATACCTTGTGAGATTATACGCAGCATAAAGTCCATGGTGCCGGCCATTGTGTAACATTCTGTCACTTCGTCATAGCTCATAATAAGCTTTTCAAATTCAGCTAAGTTTTTCTTGCCATGATTTGATAAGCGCACATGTGCGTATACAAGCATGTCAAAACCAAGCTTTTTCTCATCTAAAAGCGCAACTTTACTTTTGATATAGCCATCTTGTTCAAGCTTTGCAATGCGTCGCCAACAAGGTGATTGAGATAAGCCTACTTTGTCTGCAATTTCAGCAGTTGAAAGACTTGCGTCCTGTTGTAAAAGTGCCAAAATTTGGCGATCTACGTGATTTAGAGACATTTTATTTCTTATTTATCTAATAAACTGGTTAAATTATACAGCCAATTTAAAATTCCGTCTGCAATAATTTTGCATTTTCATGGATTTTAATTAACCAAATTGGCCACTTACAAATGGATTAGTGCGTTTTTCGTGGCCTACAGTGGTATCTTCACCATGGCCAGCTAAAATACGCGTGTTCTCATCAAGCGTTAAAATATGGCTTCTAATAGACTCAATGAGCTGCTTTGTATTGCCTTTAGGGAAATCTGTACGCCCTACAGCACCTTTAAAAATAACATCGCCAACAATAACGCATTGCTGATCAGGCTCATAAAACACAATATGACCCGGTGTGTGCCCAGGGCAATGCTTAACACTAAAGCTAAGTTTACCAAGCGTTAATACATCATTATGGTTAAGCCAAATATCAGGGTAAAAAGCATCAATAGCTGAAAAACCAAACATTTGTGCTTGCATAGGCAGGTTATCAAACCAAAATGACTCATCTTTTTGCGGGCCAATGATTTGCACATTGTAGTGTGAGCGTAATTCATCTGCCGCACCTACGTGGTCTAAATGCCCGTGTGTAAGCCAAATAGCGCTCAGTACTAATTTGTGCTCACTAAGCGTGGCTATAATTTTTTGCGCATCACCACCTGGGTCTATCACCACCGCTTGCCTTGTTTCTGAACAGCTAATTATTCTGCAATTTTGAGAAAAAGCAGTCACGGGTATCGTAATAACGTGCATATTAAATTTCTTTATCTTTTTGATCGGGAATAACGGCTATTTGCTCATACGACATTAAAATTGGGTATTTCAAATACGCTTCGTCATAAAATGGCGTGTGTGAATATAACCAGTGCAAACGTGCATTGGCATCTTGCGCAAATGCTTTATCTTGAAGTTTTTTATCAAACTCGAGAGCAAGTTTTGGGTTGTCTTTAAGCATTTTCCTTGCGTAAGGGATTAACGCGTAGTTTTCCATGTACTCTGTTCGTTGAAAAATTGTATTAAACTCACCCCACGCAAAAAATGAATCAGGGGCTTCTGGGTGTAATAAATGAACCGCTAACTCCCCTGCTTTTTGCTGCGTATTTACTTGATACCATCCGTCTAAATCTACATTTATTGCTGGTACATAATCAAAACTTGCAGAGACTCTAAAGCGGCCTTCAAATGGGGCTTTATCAAACGAGTAATCAAGTACTTTGGCAAGCTTTAAAGGTTGCGTATTCGCGCCTTTAAGTTTGTTTACTGACACCCCATGTAACTTAAGCTTTTCTATTATATCGCTATACACAGGCGGAACAAAAAACGCTTCAGGCACATCAACAACTCGCTCAACCTCTTTCTGCCAATAAATCGGTAAATCAGTATAGGTATAGGCTTTACCTAAATATTTAACCTCAGTTTGCCCCGAAAGCGCACTTACACTTGATGTGTATTCTACCCCTTTAAACTCACTGATTGTGTGTGCTTGTTTAGCATAACCTCGTTTAACAATTAGTTTCTCAGGTACAAATTCTTGCTCTTTTTTAACGGCGTTCGCAAGCTCATGACTGTACTGAGAAAGCGCGTTTATTGCCCCATCTAAAAATACATAGGTGCCCAATACGCGTTGTTGATAAGGTTTTAAAGAATGATTTTCGACTAAAATTGTTGGTAATGATTTTAAATCCCCCCACCCGTTTGAATAACGCGGTGTAGCCACCCAACCTGCAAGGCCTTTTTTAAAGTCGCGTTTATCTATAACAAATACCAATGGCCCAGGTATATGCCCTTGCTTTTGTAATGTTTCGTCAATAACCGGCTTTATATACTGATCTAATGCATCAGATATAGCAGGCGATTCGCTTGCAAATACAGGGTTATAACCATAGGTCACATCGTACTGATAATCGGCGCCATCGGTAACATGCACATCAATGTATAAGTTTGGGTTGTAATCATTAATAACCTTTAAAACACTTCTCACCTCTGGTGTATCTAACTTAGTGAAATCGCGATTAAGGTTTAGATTATTTGCATTGGTTCTAAAGCCCATTTTTTCAGGGCCGCGCTGATTTATGCGATTAAATGCGCTGCTGCGTTCATGCCCATCTACGTTTAAAATAGGAATAAAAAGTATGTTTACCTTTTTTAAAATATCACGGCGCTTACCGGTTGCAATATCGCGCAGCAACATAAACATGGCGTCTTTACCATCTATCTCACCTGCATGAATACCGGCTTGGATAAAAACGGTTGGCTTAGTGCTGTTGGCCATTTGCCCAGCTTCAAAAAAACCTTGCTCACTGGCAACCAACATTTTAATAGCGCGATTACTATTACTGTAGCCTATTATTTGAGACTGAAACTGCGTGGGATTTGCCGCTACAAGCCTATCTACAAACGCCATAGTATCGGCATAGTTTGGCGAGGCTTTGCCCTGTGATAACTCAAAATCAGTGGTTAACGGGCCTTGCTGTTGTAATAACGAAACGCTATCACCTTGCCAAGGAATAAGAGGCGGTAAATGACTGTTATCTGCCACAATTGCAGATAGAAATAACAGGCTTGCAAACATAGTTTTCTCTAACAAACGCTTTAATAAAATAAATTATACCAAGTAAACATAGCGATATTATAAAAGTGCGGTGATTCAACAAAAAAGAAAGCCCGTTTATACCCTTGCACTTAATAAAGTGTTTATTAAAGTAGTTAATTTTAAGGTTGGGGAAAAGTGTCAATAGCTTGCTAAAAAATTCGTTGTTTATACCAATCCGCTTAATTAAGTGATCTATTTTGAGAATGAATAAATGTGTTAATAGCTAGGGAAAACTTCGCTATTTAGTTGTTCTAAACGAGAGTTTTATAACGCAGATAGCGACATATTTAGCCTAAAATTAATAAAGTATTATTGCGGGGGGTATTATTAGGCGAGTCTTGAATTACAGGCACAAAAAAAGGAGCCTAGGGCTCCTCTTTATTACTTATTTAAAAAAGCTTAAGCTGCCGCTAGGCCTTCTTTTGCTTTTTCAACAAGCGCTGCAAATGCAACTTGGTCGTAAACAGCGATATCTGCAAGGATCTTACGATCGATTTCTACAGAAGTCTTTTTAAGACCATTGATAAAACGGCTGTAAGACAGACCATTTTGACGTGAAGCTGCATTGATACGTGCAATCCATAATTGACGGAAAGTACGTTTCTTAGCACGACGGTCACGGTAAGCGTATTGACCTGCTTTAGTAACTGCCTGGAAAGCTACGCGGTAAACACGTGAACGTGCTCCGTAGTAACCTTTAGCTTGCTTTAAAACTTTTTTGTGACGTGCACGTGCGACAACGCCGCGTTTAACTCTTGCCATTTCTAAAAACCCCTATTAAGCGAATGGTAACATACGTGAAACTAGACCATGGTCATTTTTATGAACCATCATCTTAGGACGTAGGTGTAACTTACGCTTAGAAGTTTTCTTAGTCAGAATGTGACGAAGATGCGCTTGTTTACGCTTGAAACCGCCAGAAGCAGTTTTCTTGAAACGCTTAGCAGCGCCTCTGTGACTTTTTAGCTTATAAGCCATTGCAATAACTCCAAATGTATTGCTTAAAAATTAGTAAGCAGGCGTGAGATATATTTCTATAGCTCCACTTTTAGGCCTAACTTACTGCCATATTCCGGTGAAAACCCAGCAAAAATGCCGCAATTTTACTTTAAAACCGGTTAGCACAGGTGAATATTTGCATATTACTTGGGTACCTGAGCTAAATTCGGTGCGTATTATCGCTTAAAAATTATTTTTTAGCAACAGGCGCCATCATCATAACCATTTGGCGGCCTTCAACACGATTTGGGAAAGACTCAACTACTGCAAGTTCTTCTAAATCAGCCTTAACACGGTTTAATAATTCGATACCAATTTCTTGGTGAGCCATTTCGCGGCCACGGAAGCGGATAGTAATCTTAGCTTTATCGCCAGCTTCTAAGAACTTACGTAAGTTGCGCAGCTTAACCTGATAGTCACCTTCATCCGTGCCAGGACGGAATTTGATTTCTTTAATCTGGATTTGCTTTTGCTTCTTCTTCTGCTCTTTTAGTTCTTTGCTTTTTTCAAAGATGAACTTACCGTAGTCCATAACCTTACAAACAGGCGGCTCAGCGTTTGGGCTAATCTCTACAAGATCAACACCCGCTGCATCAGCCATAGCTTGTGCGTCTTTTAATGACTGAATTCCAGCTTGTTCGCCTTCGATGTCGATTAAACGAACTTCTTGAGCTGTAATTTCTTCGTTAATACGATTTTTTTGAGCTGTTTGTTGCCCTTTCTTGCCGCCTCTAATGGTACGTTCCTCCAAGAATATCAATAATATAAGCGCGTAGTTGGCTGTTTGTGATTGCCCTACACGCTCGATTTTTACTGTCGATTTTTAATTTCTTCGCTAATTTTAGCTACAAAATCATCAACATTAAATTTGCCTAGGTCTTCACCTGTGCGGGTACGTACTGCTAGTTCCTGTTGTTCAACTTCTTTATCGCCAACAACGAGTAAGTAAGGAATACGCTTAAGTGTATGTTCTCGGATTTTAAAGCCAATCTTCTCATTTCTCAAGTCAGCTGCGGCTCTAATTCCAAGTTTATTTAATTTTTGTACAATTTCGTGCACGTAATCTGCTTGTTTATCGGTAATGTTCATAATTACCACTTGCTTTGGAGCAAGCCACGTAGGGAATAAACCAGCGTATTCTTCAGTTAAAATACCGATAAAGCGCTCAATTGAGCCTAAAATAGCACGGTGTATCATAACTGGAGTGCGTCGTTCGTTGTTTTCTGCTACATAAGTAGCGCCTAAACGACCCGGTAATGCAAAGTCGAGTTGCACTGTACCACATTGCCACGCTCTGTCTAAACAATCGTACAAAGTAAATTCAATTTTAGGTCCGTAAAAGGCACCTTCACCTGGTAGGTAATCAAATTCAATGTCGTTTGCTTTAAGTGCATCGGCTAATGCAACCTCTGCTTTGTCCCAAATTTCATCGTCGCCGATGCGCTTTTCAGGACGCGTAGAAAGCTTAACTACAATTTTGTCAAAACCGAACGTCTCATATGTATCATAAACCATCTTAATACACGCTGAAACTTCGTCCATTACTTGCTCTTCTGTACAGAACACGTGAGCATCATCTTGTGTAAAGCCACGTACACGCATTAAGCCGTGTAAAGCGCCTGATGGTTCGTTACGGTGACAACAACCAAACTCAGCCATACGCAGTGGTAAATCACGGTACGATTTTAAACCTTGGTTAAAAATTTGCACGTGACCTGGGCAGTTCATTGGTTTTATAGCGTATTCGCGTTTTTCAGACTCTGTGGTAAACATGGCGTCTGAGTATTTTTCCCAGTGACCTGATTTTTCCCACAAAGAGCGGTCCATCATCATTGGACCTTTAACTTCTTCGTAGCTGTACTCACGCAGTTTTTCACGAACAAATTCTTCAAGCTCGCGGTAAATGCTCCAACCATCGTTGTGCCAAAATACCATACCTGGCGCTTCTTCTTGCCAGTGCCATAAATCAAGCGCTTTACCAATACGGCGGTGATCGCGTTTTTCAGCCTCTTCTAAGCGTTTAAGGTACGCTTTAAGTTGCTTTTTATCGCCCCACGCTGTGCCGTAAATACGCTGTAGCATTTTGTTTTCAGAGTCGCCACGCCAGTAAGCGCCAGCTACTTTCATTATTTTGAAGTTTTGGCAAAATTTCATGTTAGGTACGTGCGGACCACGACACATGTCTACGTATTCTTCGTGGTGGTATAGTCCTGGGCGATCATCTTTTGCGATGTTTTCGTCCAAAATTTCCATTTTGTATGTTTCGCCACGCGCTTCAAACGTATCGCGTGCTTCTTGCCAGCTTACATTTTTTTTCACTACGTCGTAGTTTGTTTTTGCAAGTTGCAACATACGCTTTTCAATGGCGTCTAAGTCTTCTTGAGACAAAGAGTGTTCCATATCAATATCGTAGTAAAAACCGTTATCAATAGTTGGACCAATAGCCATTTTAGCGTCTGGGAAAAGCTGCTTAACTGCGTGACCGATTAAGTGAGCACACGAGTGGCGAATAATCTCTAGGCCGTCGTCATCTTTTGCGGTGATGATTTCAAGGCGCGAATCTTCGTTGATCATATCGCACGCATCAACACGCTCGCCATTAACACGACCAGCAATGGTTGCTTTAGCAAGACCAGGGCCAATATCGTTAGCTACATCAAGAGTACTTACAGGGTTTTCAAAACTACGCTGACTGCCGTCAGGAAGAGTAATAACTGGCATTATAAATCCTTACATACAGTGGTGACACCTACAATGTATCACGTGTATTTTAAAATAAATTAAATGAGAATGACTCGACAACGCTTTTACGAATAAGCATTGACTATTTTTCGCCATAAATGACTAATGTAGATGCTGAGTCTGCTCAACTACAAAAAAGATATTGTCGCGTGATAGAGTATCAATTACAAGTTTAAAGCGCGCTCATTACTTGAAATTTTACCTAAAATTGTCATTTTTTTGTTTTTCGTTCGCTAATTTAAATTAAGCATGTGACAACTTGAGTTTATTGATTATGAAAATGCACCTGCGTCGCCTTGCTCTCGCAATTTATTAGATGTTGGGTATAATACCAAGCAATTAAGTTATATTAGAGAACAGCAATGAGAACATGTGGTGTAGAAATTACCGGTAGTGATGTACTACTTTGTATTTTAAGTAAAGATAACGACGTATTTGATATTCGCGATGTGCGCCAAACACGCTTTACCTTAGGTAACGGTAACGACACTGAAATAATGCGTAAATTTCAATTTGATTTTGCAAAACTAATGCAAGATTACCAAATTGATTCTGTTGCCATTCGTGAGCGCCAACCTAAAGGTAAATTTGCAGGCAGTGCAAAGGGCTTTAAAATGGAAACAGCGATTCAATTAATTGAAGAGTTAGACGTTCGCGTGTTCTCAACGACCGAAATTAAAGAACAGCTTAAACGCAACCCTATACCTATTGCGTTTGAAGACACAGGCCTTAAAAAGTACCAAGAAAACGCTTTTGTTAATGCCTATGTATACATTATGAAAAAAACCTACCGCAGTGACGAGCTATAAGTCACAAAGCGATTAAAACAAACTATAAAAACGCCATTTAGTGGCGTTTTTTTATGCCTTTATAAAAGTTAGTTTTTATTGCCCATCTGTAAAACGTTTCATTTAACTTTTCTTTATGCTTAGTACATTAGTCTAACCACCCTTTCTTTGTCGACAATTTGTGTTTATTTTAACTACAACCTATAACAATTCGTTTAACTATTTTTTATTTTGCTACACAGCTATTCGTGGCTAAGCAAATAAAAACTGACTTATCAGCACGAATTGATATAAGTAACTGACGCACACTAATACGGAGAAGCACATGCACACACCATCGCGCTCGGTAAAAGAAGTAGAACAAATAAACACATTGCCGCTTACAAAAAGCTATTTTAAAGGGGCGCAAAGCACGCCGCTCACGGATAAAACAGTTGGCGAGTACTTTGACTTTATTGTCGACAAACACCCTGATTCGCTCGCTGTCGTTGTTAGCCATCAAAATGTACGTTTAACGTATAAAGCATTTCAAAATGAAGTTAATCAACTCGCTATGGGGCTACTAGCAATAGGCGTTAAACCAGGAGATAGAGTAGGAATATGGTCACCTAATAACATTGAGTGGTGTTTAACCCAATTTGCGAGCGCCAAAATAGGTGCCATTATGGTCTGCATTAACCCTGCCTACAGGCCAAACGAGTTAGCCTATGCTTTAAACTCAGTAGAATGCAGCACGTTAATTACCGCGTCACATTTTAAAGGCAGCAATTATATAGATATGCTTAACAGCTTGGCGCCTGAACTTACCCAATGTGAACCCGGTGAGCTAAATGCACATGCCCTACCTAGCCTTAAAAATGTAATACGCATTGGCAATGAAAAAAGCCCTGGTATGTTTACGTTTGCTGATGTGATGAATTTTGCCACCCCAGCCCACAAGCTTGAATTAAATGCGATTGCAGCAAATTTAAACGCGGATCAAGACATAAATATACAGTTTACCTCTGGCACCACGGGCAACCCTAAAGGCGCTACACTCACCCATAAAAACATACTAAATAATGCGTTATTTGTTGCAGAGGCTATGCATTTTACAGCGCAAGATAAGCTGTGCATACCTGTGCCTCTGTATCATTGTTTTGCGATGGTGCTTGGCAGCCTGTTATGTGTAAGTAAAGGCGCCGCAGCTATATACCCAAGCGATGCGTTTGATGCAAAAACCACACTTGATGTTGTGCAGCAAGAGGGCTGTACCGCGCTGCATGGTGTGCCTACTATGTTTATTAGCCAACTAGAGCTGCCTAATTTTACCAATTATAACCTCAGCACTTTACGCACTGGTGTAATGGCGGGCTCAACGTGCCCTGAGCAAGTCATGCGTAAAGTACAAACACAAATGAACATGCATCAAGTATTAATTGCGTACGGGCAAACTGAGTGCAGCCCAATCAACAATATAACCGAAACCGACTCATCAATAGAGCGCCAAGTAACAACCGTTGGCCGTGCCCTTGCTCACACTGAAGTTAAAATTATTGACGAACTGGGTAACATTCAAAAAATAGGTGTACCTGGTGAGGTATGTAGTAAGGGCGCCGGTATAATGCGCTGCTATTGGAATGACGAAGAAAAAACAAAAGCCACTATAGATGACGAAGGCTGGTTACACTCTGGTGATTTAGGGGTAATGGACAGCGAAGGGTTTGTGAGTATTGTTGGCCGCATTAAAGACATGATCATTCGAGGTGGCGAAAACATTTACCCACGCGAAATTGAAGAGGTTCTTTACACTTACCCAGGTATTCAAGATGCCGCTATATTTGGTATTAGTGATGAGAAGTACGGCGAAGAAGTGTGTGCGTGGATCCAGCCAAAAGAAGATGCAGTACTTGATGAGCAAGCAATACGTGCATTTTTAAAAGACAAACTCGCCTATTTTAAAATGCCCCGTTATATTCGCTTTGTAGAGAGTTACCCAATGACAGTAACAGGCAAACTGCAAAAGTTTAAAATGAGAGAGCAAATGCAGCAATTACTTACTGATAAGGCCTTTTCTTAGCCGCAAATATTAACTACAAAAAAGCTCAGCAATTGCTGAGCTTTTAGCGATAAATAATTTATTTATTCTGCGGGGCGGTATTGCTGCTGAACACCTGTTAAAAACAAACGCAAAATTTGGTCATTACACACACGGTAATGTTTGTTTTCTACTTTGCGAGAAAACGCACTCAGCTCATGCTTACTTAATTCAAAGTCAACCTGTGCAAGTGTTGCTATAACATCTTCTGCTTTCATGTTTAGCGCAATACGCAGTTTCATAAAAATAATATTATTGGTTAACTTAGCCTCTGGCACAGGCTGTGGGCCTTCACGCTTGCCACGCTTAGTATTAATAAAGCCATTTAAAAACGTAGCAAACTCAGTGTCTGACATTTTAACAAACCCTTGCTCGCCCTCTTTTGTTAACCATGCAACAACTTGCTCAATGGTAACTGTTGCCTCTGCGGCGGCAAAAATACCGACCATGGCAGTATCGGTTAAATTAAAGGTATAGCGAACACGGCGTAACATATCGTTATTTGTCAAAGTAATTTCCTGAGTAGAGAGCGAGGCTAAATTAGAGCGCCCACGTTAAATGAGCGCGCAGTTTAGCAGCTTAAGACACGCTGCCCTATTGATATTTACGCTATAAAAAGTTGTTAATTACCCAACACTTTTGCAGGGTCGACTCGCGTTGCTTGCCACGCGGGGTAAATAGTAGCAAGTACAGCTAAAATAAAGGTAACTATCACTGTTATACCTATATCACTGAGTACTAATTTACTGGGTAAAAACTCAATAAAATAAACGCCTTCGAGTGGGTTAGCACCGAATAAATGACTCACCCATGTAAACAGCTCACTTATATTAAGCGCAAGTACAACCCCGACTAATGTACCAAGTAGTACCCCAACAAAAGCTTGCGTTAAACCTTGCATGACAAATGTAGCTAAAATAGTACTGTCTTTAGCGCCCATGGTTTTTAAAATAGCTATGTTGCCTTGCTTTTCGCGTACTTCCATTACCAAGGATGACACAATATTAAAACTGGCTACCGCTATAATTAAAAATACCACTATATAAACAATGGTGCGTACCATTTGTATATCTTGATACAAGCTACCTTGCGTTCTAAACCAACTAGACACATACACATAATCACTAATAGTTTGACCAACTCGCAGTGCAATTTGATGCGCCTCAAATACGTCATCAACACTTAACCTAAGCCCAGTTACTTGGCTATTATCGTAACCTAAAACGCTTTGTGCTTTATTTAAATGAATAAACGCAGCGGTGCTATCTATTGGGCCACCCATTTCTATAATGCCCGCAAGTGTTAACGTTACGCGTTTAGGGGCTAATAATGACTTACCTTGCTCACTAATTTTAGGAATGAGTAAAGTAATAGTGTCGCCTATATTAGCGCCTAACTGCTTAACAATTTGCTGGCCTAAAATTACATCATCCGTGCGCAGCTGACTAACCAGTGTACCTTGGGTAAATTGGTTTATGGCCGATACATTTCCTTCATAGCTTGGTTCAACGCCGCGTACTTCTACCGCTTTTAGCTGGCTTTTAAATTGCGCCATACCATTTACCGCTATAAACGGCGCAGCACCAGTAACATGTGGCTGGTGCTCTAACCGTTCAACTTTTTCAGCCCAATTGGCAATTGGCCTGCTTGGTGCTACGTATTCAACTTGCGGTACCACACTTAATAAACGATGCACAAGTTGCTGCTCAAAGCCATTAATAACCGAAAGCGCAACAATTAACACCGCCACCCCTAATAAAATACCAACAGTAGAGGCTTTGGCAATAAAGCTTACAAATGCGTTTTTTTCGTCTTTATGGCCAGAATACGCTCTAAAACGTTCACTTAAAAATAAACTAAGCAACATGGTGCGGCTCTTTTATGGCAAGTTTCCCATCATCTAAATACGCGATTTTGCCTAGTTTGTCTGCAAGCTCTAAGTCGTGAGTAACCACCACAAAACTAGTATTTAAACTTTTATTTAGCTCATTAATTAAATCGTAAATTTTAATCGCGTTTTGCTTATCAAGGTTACCGGTAGGTTCGTCGGCTAACACTAATGCGGGTTTAGTCACCAGCGCTCGAGCAATAGCAACACGCTGGCGCTCTCCCCCAGAGAGTGCCGAAGGTTTATGCTCACTGCGATGCGCTAGGCCTACTTTATCTAGCATTTGCAAGGCTTGCTCTTTTGCCTCTTTTGCGTTGAGCCCTTTAATTAGCAGCGGCATAGCCACGTTTTCAACCGCACTAAATTCCATTAATAAATGGTGAAACTGATAAATAAAGCCCAAGTTTTTATTTCTAAACGCCGCTTGATCTGTTCGCGATAATTTAGCAACGTCTTGATTTTTTATTTTAGCGCTACCCGATGTAGCCGTATCAAGGGTTCCTAAAATATGTAATAAGGTACTTTTCCCTGAGCCTGAGCTGCCCACTATAGCCAGCATATCACCTTGGTTAAGTGATAGGTCTACCCCTTTTAATACTTCTACTTGGTTTTGGCCATCTTGATAAACTTTACTTAAGTTTTGACAGCTAATAACTAAATCATTCATAACGCAATACCTCTGCTGGTTTTACTTTTGCGGCTTTGCGCGCAGGATATAAAGTGGCTAAAAAGCTCATTGCAATACTGCTAAGCGCAATAATAACGAGGCTTAGCACATCAAATTTTACCGGAAGCTCTACACCTGCTAGTAGGTTTAGCCCTACAGCAGCGAGTAGTTCATTAATATATAAGCTAAACAATACACCTAAAAGTGCCCCTATCGCGGTGCCAATCACCCCGTTATACAAGCCTTGCACCATAAACACTTTTTGTACTTGTGAAGGCGTTAAACCTAAGGTTTGTAATATCGCCACTTCGCCTTGTTTTTCACTCACCATCATAGTCAGTGCCGAAACAATATTAAATACAGCCACTAATACAATCAGCCCTAACAGCATAGACATAATACGTTTTTCCATGGCAACCGCGGCAAATAAAGTACCTTGGCTACTGCGCCAGTCACTTACTTGATAATCGCGTAAAATGTGCTGGCTATCCGTTGTAAATTGCGCTAATTCAAAGGGTTCATGTAACGACACGCTTAAGTTAGGCGCGGTATTTTTGTTAAGCTTTAATACCCGCTGTAAAGATGCGCCGCTGGTAAATGCAAGGCTCATATCTATCTCTGAGCCGGTTTCGTATATTGCGGCTATTTTAAATAAACGCTGACTAGGTACGCGCCCAAGTGGCGTGTAAGTAGAGGCGTTAGGCATAATTACGCGCAGTTTTTCTCCCATACCTACGCCAAGTTTTCGGCTTAAGTAACGGCTAATAGCTATGTTGTAGCTATTATTTAAAACGTTTTGCCAATTGCCCTGCACAACTTTATCGGTAATTTTATATAGCGAGCCATTATCGCCATACAAGCCTTGCAGTAATACGCCGTGTAAGTCTTTATTGGTTTGCAAAATGGCTTCGCCGTGACGGTAAAGGCTTACGTGATCTACATAATCTGAGCGCTCTAAGTCGGCCTTTAACGCTGTCATTTGTTCGCTGGTGTGTTTATTGGCTTGTACTTCTACGTGAGGAATGAGCCCTAACATATTTGTTTTTAAACTGTTTTCAAAGCCATTCATTACACTGCTTACAGTGAACAAGGCCATTAGCCCTATGGCTATTCCGGCAATAGAAAAAAACGAGATAAACGATATAAACGCATTTCCTTTGGAGGAGCGGCTATATCTGAGCCCTATAAATAAGCTAACCGGTTGAAACATATTATTTAAAACATTTATGCTAAAAGTGTGCGGCTATAGTAGCACGAACTAAGATGAATTGAATATGACCATAAATGTAAGAAATAATTTATAAATCTTATACTTGGCTATATTTTAAGCGCGCTTTATTCAAGCCCAGCCACTAAATAATCAAGTAATACTCTTACGTTAGTGGCAACAAACTGACGCGGTGGGTAAATTCCCCACACGCCTTCTTGATCTGGCTGATAAGAAGTTAATACTGGCACAAGCTCGCCCGTTCGTAGCTCATTTTCAATGTAATAATTTGGCAGCTGCACTATTCCTAAGCCTTTTTTTGCACCATCAACTAATGCCCAACCACTATTACAGCGCAAGCGCCCCGCAATTTTAATGTGTTTTTCGCGGCCGTTTTCGTTTACTCGCCAGTAACTGCTGTTACCAATTAAACATTGATGTTGGTTTAGCTCGCCTAGGGTATGAGGCTCACCTACTCGGGATAAATAATCTGGGGAGGCACACATTATAAAGCGCCTAGCACTTAAACGCCGTGCTCTGTGGCTTGAATCTTTTAAATGCCCTAACCGAATGGCTAAATCAAACCCGCCTTCGAGTAAATTTTCTTGCTCGTTAGAAAGCGTAGCAATTACTTCGACTTCAGGATGAGCGTGCATGAAATTGTGCACAATGGGCATAATAAAAGTTTCACCATACATAACTGGTGCTGTTAATTTAATTTTACCTTTAGGCGTTGTTTGCTGCGTTGCTAAACTTTGCGTGGCATCGTCCATAGCGTGTTGTAGTTGCTTAGTTTGATGCAAAAAGGCTTCGCCTTCTTTGGTTAATACCACTTTGCGGGTTGTACGGGTGAGTAACTGGGTATTTAAACGCTGCTCCAGCGCCGTAACATGGCGACTTATATGGGCAACCGACAACCCCAGTACATTAGCCGCTGCTGTAAAACTACCCTCTTCACCCACTGCTATAAATTCGTCTATGCCATCCCAACGCGCCATTATTACTATACTGTAAAAGTGTTTTAATAAATCAGAGATTATCATTATTTGAGAAACAAATACAATAGAGCCATCACCCAAACAAATTGGGTCTACAATTGTTATTTAAAACCACTACAAAGGATAAACACATGTCTGAATTTATAAAATCAAAAGCAGCTATTGCGTGGGGTCCAAACCAACCGTTAAGCGTTGAAGAAGTTGATGTGATGATGCCTAAAAAAGGCGAAGTAATGGTAAAAATTACCGCTACTGGTGTTTGTCACACTGATGCATTTACTTTATCAGGTGAAGATCCTGAAGGTATTTTCCCAGCAATTTTAGGCCACGAAGGTGCAGGCGTTGTGTATGCAGTGGGCGAAGGCGTAACCAGTGTTGAAGTAGGCGATCACGTAATTCCACTTTACACCGCTGAATGTGGCGTATGTAAAATGTGTACTTCAGGCAAAACTAACCTGTGTTCAGCAGTGCGCGAAACACAAGGTAAAGGCCTAATGCCAGATGGCACTACACGCTTTTTTAAAGACGGCCAACCAATTTATCACTACATGGGTACGTCTACTTTTTCTGAGTACACAGTACTTCCAGAAATTTCACTCGCAAAAGTAAACAAAGAAGCATCGCTTGAAGAAATTTGTTTATTAGGCTGTGGCGTAACCACAGGTATGGGCGCAGTAACAAACACTGCAAACGTAAAACCAGGCGATACCGTGGCTATTTTTGGCTTAGGTGGCATTGGTTTATCGGCCATTATTGGTGCAAAAATGGCAGGCGCGGGTCGCATTATTGGTGTTGATATTAATACCAGCAAATTTGACCTTGCAACAAAACTTGGCGCAACAGATTTAGTAAACCCTAAAGACTTCGACAAGCCAATTCAAGAAGTGATTGTTGATATGACCGATGGCGGTGTTGATTACTCGTTTGAGTGTATTGGTAACGTTGATGTAATGCGCTCAGCACTTGAGTGTTGTCATAAAGGTTGGGGTGAGTCGGTAATTATTGGTGTAGCCGGTGCTGGCCAAGAAATTTCAACCCGTCCTTTCCAACTAGTAACTGGCCGTGTATGGCGCGGTAGCGCATTTGGTGGCGTTAAAGGCCGTTCACAGTTACCTGAAATTGTTGAGCGTTACATGGCAGGCGAATTTGCTCTTAACGACTTTATTACGCATACCATGAGCCTTGAAGAAATTAACGATGCGTTTGATTTAATGCACGAAGGTAAAAGTATTCGTACAGTAATTCACTACTAATACGCTATTGGTAACCTATGTATTAAAAAGCCGTAATACTCAATTGTTTGCGGCTTTTAAGGATTTTTATGTTAGAAAATATCTCAAGTACAAAAGTAGCAGGTGGTTGGCACAAACAATATACCCACACTGCAACAAGTACCCATTGCACAATGCGTTTTGCGGTATTTTTACCACCTGGCGCAAGCGAAACAAATAAAGTGCCAGTACTATATTGGCTATCGGGTTTAACCTGTACAGACGAAAACTTTATGCAAAAAGCCGGCGCATTTAAAAAAGCGGCTGAGCTGGGTATTGCAATTGTAGCGCCTGATACAAGCCCACGTGGTGATAATGTCCCTGATGACGACAACTACGACTTTGGACAAGGCGCAGGCTTTTACGTAAACGCAACACAAGCACCGTTCAATACACATTTTAATATGTATGACTATGTAGTTGATGAACTACCTATGCTTATTGAGCAACACTTCCCAGTAACCAGTACTAAAGCAATTAGCGGTCACTCAATGGGCGGGCACGGCGCTTTAATGGTGGCACTTAAAAACCCTAAAGCGTTTGTTAGCGCTTCGGCCTTTAGCCCTATTGTTAATCCAATTGACTGCCCATGGGGCGTGAAAGCATTTACGGGTTATTTAGGCACTGACAAAGCGCTTTGGGCTCAATACGATTCGTGCGAATTGATGAAAAAAGCGCAGCAGGCTGATTTTCTTCCTATGCTTGTTACACAGGGCGATGCCGATGGGTTTTTAGAGGAGCAACTTAAGCCACAAAATTTAGCGGCTGTTGCTAAAAATAAAGGCTATCCGCTTAGCATTGAAATGCAAGCAGGCTACGATCATAGTTACTTTTTTATAAGCAGCTTTATTGACCAACACTTATCATTTCATAGTCAGTTTTTAACTGCGTAACCTCATTAGTGTGTAGATCAGATTTCTCTACTTCTACACACTCTTTCAATACTTTACTAACTTGCCTGCAAACTTGTACCGTATTGTTATTGCCCTCACCTTTTACAAATTTAACTATAGCCATATCAACTTGAGCACCAAGCTTAGTAAAGCTAAAACCCTCTTCGTCTTTTACGACAGGCCCTGCGTTTACTGGGCCAGGTTGAGAACGTGCTGCCCCATCTAAAATAATACCCGCAGCAGTGCATCCAATTAATAGATTTGAAAATAGAATAATTAATAAAATACGCATTATTAACCCTTGCAATAAAATTACCTAAATTATATACAATTTTATAAATAGCATTGTAAAAATATGTAAGCGCTAGTGCTTAAATTCACTTATAAACTCTTTAATAAAACCCACCAGCTGCAAGATAAAAATAACCAAAAAGGGAAGCGCACCAATAATGGCAACACTTCTATTGAGTGGCTCATTATTTTGAACAAGTAATATAAAAGCACATAAGCCTAAAGCAAATGACCAACCATATAAATTTACGGTGTTATTAGTATGCGCATTTTTATTGGAAGAACTTAACTCCTTTATTATTAGTATTGCTGAGTCTGCCGATGTAGCTACAAAAATGAGCAAAAGCAGCAAGCTTGACCAAATTAAAATACTTCCTTGCCACCCTAGTTGTTCAAAAAATACAAATAACCCTTGGGTGTAATCGGCTTTAATAGCCGCTAAAATACCTGCATTATGCGTTTGATCCCACGATATAGCCGACCCCGAAAAAACACTAAACCATATTATGGTTACTAAGGTAGGCACAAACACTACACCTATAATGTATTGCCACACAGGTCTACCTTGGCTTATTTTAGCTAAAAACACACCCACGAATGGCCCCCATGCTAGCCACCAAAAATAGTAATTATAAGTCCAACCATTAGCCCATTCAGGGTTTTTAAGTACGCTTTCTAATTGCCAAGTACCAGTAGTAATGAGCTGAATGTAATCCCAAGTCCCCCCTATCGCTATATCAATAATTGGTTTTATTGGCACATAAAACATTAACCATATAATCATGCCAAAAGCTAAGAGCACATTAAACTTACTCAGCGCTTGCACCCCCTTTTTCAGGCCTAGCTTTGCAGAAACCGTATACAAAACCACAATTAAACTAATTATAATTAAACCCGAAAGCAATACTGACTCAATGCCAAGCTTTAATTCCAACCCTTTACGAAGCAATAATGTTGAGTTTGCAATAGTCCCCACGACGCCAAAAAATATTGCGAATATGGCTATAAGTTTAATACTAAAGCTCAACTTAAATTGCCAACTGCTATTTATAACCCCTTTGGTTACATTAAGAACGGGCGCGGCTATATCGCCAGCCTCACCACTTTTAGTACTAAGCCCTCCTAAAACTAAGCCAAACACCGCATATAGCGCCCATGCATGTGCTCCCCAATTTACAAGTGTAAGCGCCAAGCCACTCGTTTGAGTGTTTTCATATAAACTTTGTTTTAGTACAGGATTAACTGAGTGAAGTGCAGGTTCTGCTACACCCCAAAAAATGAGCCCCGATCCCATTCCTGCCGCAAAAAGCATAGACAGCCAACCAAACAAGCCAAATTCAACACGGGCAGCGTCCCCGCCTACTTTTCGCCTACCAAGCGGGCTTATGGCAATAACAATGACGGCAAGTAGTAAAAAATTGACTAACAAAAAAAACGGCGCCCCTAAAAAACTTAAAGCGTTATTTATAAGCGGTTGCAAATGATTAGTGAGTAATTGAGGCGCCAAAAATGCAATAGCACAAAGAGTAAGGCAAAGTAATAACGCTGTTTTTTCAAGCTTGGTTGTATGTAAAGGCAAGTGAAATACTGTTTATTTATGTTTAATAATAAAATAATACGCACTTTGCATAATTAATTAAACGCATAGGCAGGGTTTATCTGTAAAAGCGTAAATTAACTATGTAAATGTTACCAATTAATTAATGAATGCATCTCACATTTAGATTTAACACATTGAATTTATATAATAAAATAAGCTGGCCTATAGGTTGCTATTAGTTTACACCCTTAACCAATAGAGACCATTATGGAAATTGATTTACAGTGGAACGAAATCATCGATAATTTAGTACACCTTGGCATTGCCTACATACTCGCACTGCCTATGGCTTACGACAGGGAGCGAAGCCACCATGGCGCAGGGTTAAGGACTTTTCCACTTGTGGCAGTTGCCTCATGCGGCTATGCGGTAATTGCTATGTCAGTGCTAGAAGGTGCAGAAGCGCAATCTAAAATGCTACAAGGGATTATTACCGGCATAGGCTTTATTGGCGGTGGTGCAATTTTAAAAAATAATAAATCTACATCGGGTACCGCAACAGCAGCAAGCATATGGAATATGGGTTTAATTGGTATAGCGGTTGCCTACAGCCGTTACGAAATTGCAATTTTACTAGCTATCATTAATTTTATAACACTGAGGTACATTAAAAAGTTTAAGTAATGCTAGGGTGTACCATTATGTAATTACTAAAAAGAAGATAAATTGTGAGTAACTACTGCAACCTAAATTAATGTAATAAATCAAGGCGCTTAAAAACGCTCAAGCTCGCATGACGATACTATATAACATATAATATCGGCAAATTTATACAACGTATTTGAGCTTAATGATGTCGTCTCACTCTACAGCCCCTCGGTTACATCATATTGATTTATTGCGTGGCATTATCATTATATTTATGGTGATTGACCATGGTATGTATTATTGTCTTAATTACTCAGTAACCGATCCTATGACGGTTCCGGGTACCAGCCCTGTTACTTTTTTCACCCGCTTTATTTCGCACTTTTGTGCCCCTTTATTTGTTTTTTTAGCGGGGCTTTCGGCAGCCATAACTGAGCATAAATACACTTCCACTAAAGCATTTTCACAAAGCTTAATTATTCGTGGTTTAGTACTTATTTTGTTTGAATTTACTATCGTCTCATGGTCGTGGAGTTTCAACCCCGCTTTCCCGATGCTATACGCGCAGGTTATTTGGGCAATTGGCTGGGGCTTTGTTATGCTTGGGCTACTTCGTTTAATTGGCTTATATGCTGTATTTATAGCAGGTTTGCTATTAGTGTTCGGCCACAATTTATTTGATGGGGTAAGTTTTGAGCCAAATACGCTGGCAAATACACTGTGGTCTATAGCACATCAAAAAAATGTACTCGAACTGCCTTTCGGTTTTAAAATCAGAACAACCTACCCTGTAGCTCCCATTATAGGCTTAATGGCAATGGCTTATTGCGCTGGCGTTTATTACAAAGCAAAAAAATACAGTGCAAAAGCAATAAACCATGCAGCTTTACTGGGCGTTAGTTGCTTAGCTTTATATACAATACTACGCGGTTTTAATTTATATGGTGATACATCAACATTTACTATTCACAGTAATACTCTTGATACCATTATGTCGTTTTTAAACCCAACCAAATATCCGCTGTCGTTACAGTTTATGTTGCTAACAGTAGGCCTTGGGCTTATCGCACTTAAATTTTTAAGCCGTCTAAAAACCGATTTTTCACGTGGGTTTTTACAGGTACTTGGCAAAACCAGTATGTTTTCGTACCTTGTACATCTGTATTTGTTGCATGCACTAGCGTGGTTGCTTATCCCTGTTTTGGGGCTTAAATATAGTGATATGACCTACGGTGAAACCCTTGTTGGTTTACCGCCAGGATATGGAATGAGCTACGTAGCTACACTTACTTTTATAGCTGTTGTTATTGGGCTTACCACTTTACTTGCTAAGCGCTACATTACTTGGAAACACAATAACAAACACAGCTTAATTGCTAAATACATTTAAAAAAACAAAAAACCCCGCATAATACTGCGGGGTTTTAGTTGGTAAGCATACTCAGTAATAATCTATAAAAAGCTTTTACCGCTTTGTTTAAGAGTCACAGTTTGAGCAAAAGTGCTTTTAATTAATAAACCGCATCGCACATCATTTTTAGAAATTTCAATCTTATCAATAGTGCTTAAATCATAATTAACTACTTTGTTTTCACATCTAAGCTGCACTTTAGATAACGGCTTGTCTGATTTAAGTTCCACTTCACTTTTAGACAAGAGCGGTAAAACAGCCTGCTCAGATTCAAGTGAAATTTGCTGACTTATTTCACCCGAATTTTTATATATATCGTTCACTTGCGCTAATAGCTGTGCTTTATTTTGCTCTGAAAAGATTATTGAATCAATATTGTCTAGTGCATCAATCGCATCGTAAGCGCGCACAAAATCTTGTTTTGATATAAACCATTGCAGTGCATTTTTAATTACACGCTTTTTTATTTGATCTGGTAAGTTATCTCTAAACAAAAAAGCTTCATAAATATGCTTATCAAATTTTTCCCAGTCTTTTACAAAGTAGCTATATTGGCTTTTTAGCCACGCCAATAAAACTATTTCAACGGTGTTTTTAGTATGCTCGTTTTCAAGTTCTGTAATATATGTTTTAGCCTCATCGTATTTTTTATCATCAATAAGCTGGCTGGCTTTTTTATAATCGTCGAAAAAGCCAGGAGATGCTTGATCGTTAGAAAAACTAGCGTGCACATTTTGTGAGCTTACCTTAATTGTTTTAGCTGTGGGTACAGCATTACCATTTATGCGCGCGCTTTTATAATTGAGTTTGGAAACGTAATCGATGGCTTCTCTTTGATATTTTTTTTGTCCTGCCGTGGCCACAATTTCGATATCACTTACCTGCCCGTTTTCATCAACCACGTAGCTGCTTAAGTTAATGCCTTCTAACCTTGATGCGCGTGGTGAGGTATTAGTCAGTTGATCGTAATTTTTATTTATTACCTGTGCAGGTACAAAGTCATCCGCTGATACTGGTGGTAGAGTTAAGGTTGAAGCTAAAGAAAGTGTGAGTAAACGTTTTTTCATCGAGTTATCCATCCTAGATTATGTTTCTAATATAAAAACAAAGGTACTCCATAAATCCAAATAAATCCAAATAAATCCAAATAAATCCATAAAAGCATGTCATTTTTTCATCAATTTTATACCAATCCGTTTAATTAATTTCTCTATTGTGAGGTTGGAAAAACGTGTTGCTAACCAGCAAAATAATCTTATTTAGTTGTTCTAAATAATATTTTAACGCCGATAATGGGTCGTTTAGGCACACGAAATGATTGAGTATGGCGAGTAGGTATTATAAAACTCAAGCATAAAAAAAGGCGCCTTTCATAGCGCCTTTGGATTCAAGTATGTGTGCTTAAGACATATCTTGATAGGAGTGGGTTGTATTAAACGAAATAGCTTTATCAAAGCCAGGAAGCTCTATCCCTGCTTCGCCGATTACAATGTCGTTATCGTCAATGGCGCCATCACCAAAACGATAGACTAATTCGTACTTACCAAGGTCAGCTTGCGTTTTATAAGTATGTTGCGCGGCAATAACAGATGTATTTTTATCTGCATAACTACTCATAACCTCATCACCGTGGCGCTTAGCAAGCATTTGCAGTGTTACTTTAGCGCTCAGTACAGTGGCTGTGGCGTTATTTCCGCCAAAACCTTTTGAGTTTATAAAGGCTATGTCCATATCGCCACAGTCGTAGTGGCTGTTACGTATATCTAAATGATCTGCATAAACATCGTCAGCAACTTTATCTATGGTAGTAATGCCCGGCATAATATTATGGCTAAATACACCCAGCGCAATCGCTAGCTGATCGCCACTAGCAGGGGCAATTGTATGCCCTACATAGGCTTTAGGCGCAGTTACTTTCCAGCTATCAATGGCAAACGTTTGCGCTACTTTATGGTAAATAAGTGACTCTGTGACTCTATTTTGCGGTGTGCTTGATCCATGCGCTAAAATAAAGCTGCGCTTTTGCAGCGCCTCTTTACCTAATATGCTTTTTGCAAGCGCTACAGATTTAGCCATGGTAATGTAATTACCAGGGCCAGGAGAAGTGATTGATTTTTTTATGCCATCAGCATTTACAAATACATCAGGTACAGAGCCCATAATGTCTGCACCTAGTTCAAGTGCTAACGCATCGTCCATTAAAATAGCCACTTGTGCACCTTCACCTAATGTAAAGCCGCAGTTTTCACCAAATGGACGGCTGCTTTTACGGTAATCGGGCTCTTGTTCACTGCTTAAATTATCTAAACGGCGCAGGCCTTCAACATTGGCAAGGGCGCTCATATTGCCAAAACCTTCGACCACTTCTGGCGTAATAGCGCATTCAACACTTGCTACCACCGCAACACGGGTACGTCCTGCTTGAATATCGTTTACTGCAGCGCGTAAGTTATATAAAAATGTTGCACATGCGCCCGAGGTAGAAAACGTAGTCCCTACATTACCTGTAACGTACGCGTTTATAAAATCGGTCGACATCGTATTTAAGCCAAGTGCTAATTGCTTAGTACTAACACGATCGCCCTGCTGGCGCGCTTTAACTAAACCACCTAATCCTTTATCGTCCATTTGGCCAATAACAGAGGCTGAATAGGTACCAATTTTATCTGGCTCTACGCTATTCATTATACGTTGCCAGTCAAGGCCCGTTGACTTAATGGCATCATTTGCTGCAAATATAGTCGCTTGCAAACCACGCGGCTGGTAACGGCTGTTATACATAATTGATGGATCAAACCCAGTAGGAAACTGCCCCGCCGATTTAATTGGGTTATCACGTGTAGAATCAAGCTTTACGTCTAAATCTGCGGCTATTGTTACTTTTACTTTTTTGCCCTCAAGCGCTTGTACTTCCCAGCTTGCAGGCACTGGGGTTGGTAAGTCGCGCGCGCGAGTTTCAAATACTATTGCGTTTTCGTCAGACGACTTTAACGTCATTTTTTGCTGCCAAGGGGTGGCGTCTGCGTCAAAATGCTCTTTTTCAATTTTACGAATAAGTGTGCCAGCTATAATTTGCTCACCAAAGCGTGCTTCTATGTCGCTTTGCTCAACATTATTACCGTTTGTATCTTGTAATTGACCATCAACAACGCGTACTAAGTTCATTAATGTGGCGAGGCCTAAATATGTTTCACTACGAGCTTGTGCGTCTAATGCGTCTAACACGATACGGCGGTAACCTTGATGAAAAGAAGTACGGCCAGCGGCGTTAATACCACCCATGCCTACTATTACGGGTAATGCTGTCATAATTAACCTTTAAAACGTGTTATAGGAGAAGCCAACAGTTTAATTGGATTAACCATAGCGCTTTATGCTTTAATAGCCAAATATTAAGCATTTAAGGCCAAAAAGTACTGGTCGGAGCATTCACATGCAAAACAAAACTGTCAACCCAGCGTTAAATATTGCCATAGCAGTGTATCCGCATTTGCTTATTACTAGTTTAACACTGCCTATAGAAATGCTTAGAGCAGGTGAGGCTTATGCAAAAGGCCATTTAAGTCACACGGATTTTAGACCGCTTAGTATAAACTTAATTGCTAAAAATATTGAGCCAATACAAAACCGTAGTGGGCTTGCCATAGTACCCGACGGCACTACACACAACGCCCCGTACAACGATTTAATTATAGTACCCGGCATATGGCGAAACCCCCGCCCTGTCGTACGTACTAATAAAGAAGTGGTTGAATGGCTACAAGAAAGCTTTGAAACCGGCAGTCATATAATTGGTGTAGGTACGGGTAATTGCCTAGTTGCAGAAGCGGGCTTACTTGATGGCCACCCTGCTACAACCCACTGGCATTATGCAAAACAATTTAGCCACGACTACCCATTGGTAGATTTAAAGCCCGACTTTTTTATCACCCAATCTGAGCGTATGTATACGGTGGCAAGTTTAAATGCGCTTGCAGATGTGATCGTACATATTATTAGCCAATATTATGGCAAGGCGGCTGCGCAACACGTAGAGCGTAACTTCTCGCATGAAGTACGTAAACCCTACGAAGATCAACGCTATCTTGAAGGCGCAGTTGACCGACATCCAGATGAACTTATAGCGCAAATTCAGTTTTGGCTTAAAACTAATTTAGCCAGCGAGTTAAGCTTACAAGAAGTAGCCGCCCAATTTAGTTTAAGCTATCGTACCTTTACACGGCGCTTTAAACTTGCCACTAATCAAAGTGCGATAGAATATTGGCAGCAATTACGGGTAGAAGGCGCTAAAGAGTTGTTAGCATCGTCTAATTTAACGATTCAGGAAGTGGCGCTTGAGGTTGGCTATAACGACCAAGGGCATTTAACACGCATATTTAAAAAAGTGCTAAGCCAAACGCCAAGCGAGTACAGAAAAGTAGTACGAAGAAAACTATTTGGCTAATGCAAATAATAACGCCACTAAATTAGTGGCGTTAAATCAGTGGTTTTCTGTGTCGTTACAGTCTTTTCGGTAGTAACGTTTTTGATAATTTTTTACTTTAGTGTGTACGCCTTTACTTAAGCTTTTAAATTTTACCTCAAGTACATCTACGCCGTATAAAATACCAACCACCAGCACCGAAAGTTTAATAGCAGCAGCTAGATTGTCAGTGGCTATCATTACGCCAATTGAGGCAAGCACCCAAATGGTTGCAGCTGAGGTTACCCCAACTACGGCCCCGTCTTTTGCAAGCATAACGCCAGCGCCTAAAAAGCCAATGCCTGTAATTATTTACCCCACTACACGAGAATGATCAATCACATCGCCTTTTAAGTTAAATGCAGTTGCTAAAAACAAATACGTGCCCAGCGTTATTAAAGCTGAGGTACGAATACCCACAGGTTTTCGGTTCTTAGCCGTTGGTCACCAAATGCTGACATTTTACAAAAATCACTGAGCGCTATAGGTACGTACTGGCAATCTATTGCGAGTTGTTTATCGCTTCCTGGCTTGTAAAATGGGTAGTGAACATACATGTCATGATCAATAGTAACCCTTACTCAAGTATTGGCTTGAGTCGCATAAATTAATAATGCGGGTTTTAGGTTCATTATGTTTTGGGTAATCACGTAAGTAACTATTAAACGTAATTACATTTTCGAACGATTGAGCAAGTGCTTGCTCGTTGTTATCAACCACTATTAAGGTTTTAAATACTACTTTTCCTAGTTAAGTCAGAAATACTTTGCGCATGTTAACGCTTTTGTACACTGGTACGGTCTGACTCTTCTGGGGTATTAGCCATTTTTGCTCTAATGGGGTTTAAATCTACAAAGCCATACAGGCGACAAGTGCGGCTTCATCAGCAGTGCTTGTGAGCTAAATCGCCCCTCCAAAAACCTACCTGTGCAGTTATCTTCTTTATTTGGTTTGCGGGCAATGTCTTCATTTAGTAATCGCATAAACCAGCTAATGCTTGCTAGACGTTCACAGTATTGGTTTACTGTTTGATTAAAAGTGATAAGTTCCGCTTTATTATTTAGCCTATTCGCTTTTTTATCATCAATATACAACACTAAGTATGTATGATTGCTCATAACAGCATAAGCACAGACGTCAACACAAAATACCTTGGCTAACTCAAGCAGTTTGCTTAAACCCAGCCTCTACGATGCTCGTAAGACTTGCCTGTAAAATGGTCTTCGCCACATAAAAATGCACGGCGTACTCAACGTGATATACAGTGGTAGTACTTTGTATCAACCAAACTTATTTGACACTTCCTTGCAATTGCCATAAGACATCCTGCTTACTTTTCACACTGATAAAAGCCTAGGACTTAATTCACTAAACTGCAAAAATTACGATGAATGTCACTTTTATTGATTATTCCCAGAGACCGCAGGACGATTAAGAGATGTATTCATAACTGATAGAGTCAATGTAGCTATATTAACCGATGGGGAAGATGCAAAGCTTATGGCAAAAAGAAAGACCTGACCCCATTATTTCTTTTGAGGTCGAATTACTTAATTTTTAGTTTTAGAGAATGTCATGCGCAGCAGGATTATTAAGTCATGCTGCGTTTTACTGTTTAGTTATTCATCAATTTATTTTTAAAACATACCATTATCATGTGCGAACTCGGTTGGTATTGTTTGTACCGCATCCCAGTGTTCGACAATCATGCCATCTTCTAATCGCCATAAGTCGCTAAATGCAGTGGGCTGATCATCAAAAACCCCCTCTGATTGAGTAAATACAAAGTTGCCTTCCGCAACTATATTATGCATTTTGGTATAGCCAAAAGAGATATTATTATTAGTTAAATCGTTTATAAATTGCTTTAACCCTTCTCTGCCTTCAGGCACAAATGGACTATGTTGAATATAATTTTTAGCAATGTATTTATCAATCGCGTCTTGTTTTCCGTTGATAAAAAGCGCATCAATTAATTGGCTGACACGTTGTTTGTTTTCGGCTGTTTTGTCTAGGTCTTTAATTTCAGTTGACCCGCCAGTCATACTACGCCCGCTGACTGTGTCAATAATTTCATTCTGAATGACATCCCAATGTTCTACCACTTTGTTGTTTTTAACTTTAAAGAGATCTATCGCGACTTTAGCGCCATTAACCTGAGCTTGTTGGTGAATCATAACAAGGTCGTTTTCTGCAATAATACGTATTGGTGTGATGGTTATTTCGGTTTGTTGGCGTTCGAGTAAATCGATGAAATCGAGTAGTCCAGCTCTGCCATCTGCGACTACGGGGTTATGTTGGCGATATTCAGGCGCGGTGTACTGTAATATGTAATCACGATCAAATTTCACAATGCCTAGTTCTAATAGACCCAGCGCAATTTCTTTATTGGTGTTTTGCTGGTTAGCGCAAGCTGTGACACTTAATGCCAATCCAACGGCTGCGGTCTTTTTTATTAATGATTTCATCTTTTTTATCCTTTTTGTGGGGCTTTATTTATGTTTTAATTATTATGAATATATGGCTTCTTAAAAGGAAGTAGGCACTTTTTAGTAACTGGAATAAAGATGAAAAAACAAAACGAAATTGAAAAAGCATTGGGATTAGACTTATGTCCTATTCGAACAATACTCGCTCAAATTAGTGATAAATGGACATTATTAGTCATTATAATTCTGGGTGATGAAGAGCTTCGATTTTCGCATATTGCCAAGAAGATACCGGATATATCTCAGCGAATGTTAACGCAAACGTTACGCAAATTAGAACGAGATGGATTAGTGCTTCGTAGAGTCACTCCAACAATACCACCGCGGGTTGACTATAAAATAACAGCGCTGGGGAAATCATTATTTGAGCCTTTAGATAGCATGTCTAAATGGGCTCAAGATAATCAAGCTGCGGTGCTTGCGGCACGCAGTAAATTCGATCTAGAAGCTGAAAAACTAAAAACCACATAGTGTAATGCTATTTTGTGCTTATTGCTCTGAATGATATTTTCGGGAATAACATTAAAATAAACAGCCACTCCAATTTTACACTAATCTGGCGCGCCACTAAATTTACTATTTGGCCTAAGAGTTCATCTCTTTTTATATCTTTACTCGCGCGTCACACATTAAATAAACCATTATCACTGTTAAACCTGAATTAAGCGCATGGAAATATCTACATAACTGTAGCTTTAATTTTACTGAGTAGTTTAAGCTTTATGCGAGTAGTTTTTCGCAGTTACTTATATTTGATCATCGTTTCCGCTTTAAACCTTTACAGTAACCTGCTTGGGAGTGGATCTGCCCACTGCACCATGGAATAAACGCGTAAATTGTGTGATGAGTTTTAACCAATTTTCTGGGGGAGATATTAAGTCTTTCGAGGAAGGGGGAGTGTGTACTTTCAATATACCCTCGCTTGTCTTCTCGTAAGCAACGCCCTGTTAATTCAAAAAGTTCAAGGTACGATTTAAGCTCAAACGGGAGTCCTTTTGGCATTACCTGACGTGACATACCTGCAAAGCGAAGGAGTTGTTTTGGTTGTTTGCTATCCTTTTTTGCGCATGTTAAACGCTTTTGTACACTGGTATGGTCTGGCTCTTCTCGGGTATTAGCCATTTTTACTCTAATGGGGTTTAAATCTACATAAGCCATACAGGCGACAAGTGCGGCTTCATCAAGCAATGCTTGTGAGCTAAATCGCCCCTCCTACAAAATTGTATGGAACAACTTTGAACGCCATAGGCGGCCCGAAGGGTGAGCGCTATGGATGGCAGCGAATAAAACCTACCTGTGAGTTATCTTCTTTATTTGCTTTTCAGGCAAAATGTCTTCATTTAGTAATCGCATAAACCAGCTAATGCTTGCTAGACGTTCACGGTATTGGTTTACTGTTTGATTAAAAATGATAAGTTCTGCTTTACTTAGCTTTCACTCTGTGTGTACTTTTGCGTAAGCACGTTGCCTTCACAGAGTTTATGCCAACGAATAACAATCGCTTTATCATTTAGCCTATTCACTTTCTTATCATCAACATACAACACTAAGTGTGTATGATTACTCATTACAGTGTAAGCACACACATCAATACAAAATATCATTGCTAACTCAAGCAGTTTGTCTTCAACCCAGCCTCTACGATGCTCATAAGACTTGCCTGTAAAATGGTCTTCACCACACTAAAAAGCACGGCGCACGCAACAAGAAATACAGTGGTAGTATTTTGTATCAAGCAAACTTATTTGACGCTTTCTTGCAATAGCCATAAGGCACCTTGCTTACTTTTCACATTGCATAGAAGCTAGCCTCTAACTTCGAAAAGTGCAAAATTTAGAGTGGGTGTCTGGTTAGTTTTACTGATGTTCTTTAACATCTACGCCATATAACCCTTTACCCACTGTTTTGCACGCTTTTAAAGCTGCCTCTAATACGACTTTTGGTAATTCAAAGGTAGGTAGCGTCTCAAAACCACCCGAGACAAACCGTTTAGCATCGTGATTATAAATTTGCCAATGGTTGCGCGCCATTAAGTAGCGACACGTATATATAGCGCGGCCATTTAATACCCCTACTCGCCAATCGTATTCTGTGTACATGTTTTCTTGTGAAAGTACCAATGCGCTATATTCAAACAGCTCAGTTAATTTAGCTTCAAGCTCACCGCGGTTTGCAACTTTAAACACCCCTTTTGAGAACGACCCTTCAGGCATTTTTAAAACCAGAGGATAGGTAAATGCCTCTTCTAATTGCTCAAGCGTTTGCGCTGATTGATCAGCCACTACAACCGTTTTTAAACTGGGCACTTTTTGATAATTAAACGCATCGTGTAAATACACTTTATTACAACAACGTAAAATAGATTCAGCATCGTCAATAACCACTAAACCTAGGCTTTGTGCTTTGCTTGCAAGGCGATACGTTGGATGGTCAATCGCTGTAGTTTGGCGAATAAATAACGCATCAAACTGGGCAATATTGTCTATTTCATCAAAACTGAGTGCTTGCGCATTAATACCATGCTTAGCCGCGGCTTTTATAAAGCGGGCTATGGCGTCTTTATCACTCGGTGGTACTTTTTCGTTATGATCAACCAGTATTGCCATACCCCATCTAAAACGGCGCTGCACAGTACCAATACGCCATTGGGTTTAGGTAAACGTATTTAATGTTGCTACAAAATTGTTGTATTGCTCCTCGTTTAAAGAACTTAGCAAACCTTGCTGTAACAAGCCTTATTCATCTACAAATAAAATAGGCGCTGGGTATTGTTTAAATACCGATTTAGCCGCTTTACTTTGTAATTCGTTTAATGCATTACCAAAGTAAATTTCGCCATCAATTTGCCCAATATTTAACATAGGAGCTTGGCCGCTTCGAAGCGCGTTTATTGTTTTAACGCTGTGTAAAACTTGGTGTTTACGCGCCTCTGCAAGCAAAGAGCAATAGTAACCCTTACTCAAGTATTGGCTTGAGTCGCATAAATTAATAATGCGGGTTTTAGGTTCATTATGTTTTGGGTAATCACGTAAGTAACTATTAAAGCTAATCACATTGTCGAATGATTGAGCAAGTGTTTGCTCATTGTTATCAACCACTATTAAGGTTTAAAACACGACTTTTCCTAGTTAAGTCAGAAATATAAAAAGCATGCCTAATAAAATACTCAGCACCGTAAATAGAAACACCCAGCGTACTAAGTGGGCATTGCGCGTATCACTTAATACGATGGGTGCTTTAACAAATACCTACTGTAAGTGTTAGCGCTTAAATTGCTTAAGCGACATCTGCTTTATATGCCCTTTTTAAAAACCACACAAACGAGATATTTTTAGCGTAAAGATAAAAAATATTGATTAACTATATTTTCATCTTAATGCAGATTAAAATATACAAAAATAAATATTTTACGAGCGTTAAAAATGTCACACCCTGCCTGCCCACAGTGCCAATCTGAATATGTTTACGAAGACCAACAACTGCTTATATGCCCTGAATGCGCCTATGAATGGAACCCAAATAGTACAAGCGATGAAGACGCAATTTTAGTTAAAGATGCCAACGGCACCCTACTTAACGATGGCGATAAAGTAACCGTAGCCAAAGATTTAAAAATAAAAGGCAGCTCACAAGTGATTAAAATTGGTACCAAAGCGGTGGTTAGACGTGTGCTTGATAAAAAAGATCACGAGTTAGATTGCAAAGTGGATGGTATTGGCGAAATGATGGTAACAGCGAAGTTTGTGAAAAAATCTAACTAGTTGGGTAGGTCGGATAAATGGCGAGGCCATCCTGCATGTCTCGCCACAACGATCTAAATGGTTAATTTTATTGAGTTATTGGTGAACATTCGTTAACAACTGCTAAACCCAAGTCTATGTGAGCGACAATATAGCCATATTCCTTCTTTGACAATTTGCCAGTTTTATACTGCTCTTTTGCCGACTTATGGTTCCAAGATTGACCACATCTTGGCTCTGGAATTTGAAGGTCTAGGGTAAGTAGGTATTCCTTTTCTTTATCTATGGAATACCCTTTTTTCACAGAGCTTTTCGCGCAAAGGCTAAGTGCATATTCAACCGCAAACTTATCAACGCTTGGTAAACCAACAAACTCCACATCACACCCTAAAACGCGTTCGCCAGAAGCCTTCGTGTAATAAAGTTCACCTGTTGAGCAAGCTGATAATAAAAAGAGTATTGCGGATATTGATAAAAATCTATGAATCAAAATACTTACTTGTATACTTAACACCCGATAAAGCGGACTAAAATTGTTGGTTATAATATAGAGCGAAGCGGAACTGAGCCAACTGTTTTAGTTTCGCCTGAATGCCTTGTTAGTCTTCTAGAACACTTGAACGCCATGCCCATTGTGAACTTTCATTTAGGCCAAAACTTTGTTCAATGTGAAGGTTATTCGCGTAACTTAAAGTACAGGTTTCCGAAAACATATCACCGACGTCGAGGTCTTCTGAGAGGTAAATATAATCTTCGGAGTTAAATTCATCACAGACAAAGCCAATGATAATTTGAATGTTCATCGCTGCTAATCGAGTAGCTCTTGATAATAAAGTCAAAATCATTCTTTTGGTTCTTGGATCATCAAACTCCCAGGTAAATTCGGGATTATCTACTATGGGGAAAACCGCATGTGCTATGTGATTTCTTATGTTCCTTACCAAAGAAAAACCAACTGATTTATGTTTGTTTTTTTCAAGGTCTATATCAAAATTAACTTTGAATATATCTTTGTATATTTTCGATACTTCAGTTAATTCATCTACTTTGTGGGAATAATACTCTGGTAATGCTCTTGAAACAAAAACCTCGTCTAACAGCCATGCTGATTGCGCTGAATAACTTCGTTTTCTTTCTATCTTTTTACTAATTTTTTTTAATTTAGAAAACTGTTGTTCATAAACTTGACTTGATAACCGATAAGCCTCTTCAAGTGCATTCGAAATAAATAGAAATCTAGTAATCTGGGTTGCTAGGGAAGAATCATGGTTTGCATTTGAAGTAAGTTCGTCAACTACAGGTTCGCAATAAAAATGAGCTTCCTCATATCTAAAGGTATTCATGTCAACTGATTCAAGTTGACTAGCTAAACGAAGCCATTTGGCAATATTTTGCGTTTTGGCAACACCACACTCAACGATTTCTTTTTTAACTGACTTAAATACTGCTTGCTCATTGCTAAGTAGCTCACAAAATTTACCAAGCTCATGTAGGTGAAGAGTCAACTCTCTAAATGAGCCACAAATCTGACAAAATGATTTCTGCGTGTTCAAAACTTTATTCCTTGAAGACTGACACCTTATTGAACACCATTTTGATGATTTGTAATACACCAAAACGACTTTTAATAATGTTATGAGACACATTAGCTTTATCGGATGGTGCTTCGCTTATCCGACCTACATATAAAACCAATGTTTTATAAAATTTCTACCACATCATATTCATGGTTTTTGCCTGCCATGGTTAGGCTTACTTCATCATCAAGTTGTTTGCCTAAAAGTTGTTTGCCCAGTGGTGCTTCGGGTGTAACCACTTGAATAGTTTGCTCTTTAACTTCAACCGTTAAACCGCCTGCGGCGGGGCCTAAATAAAACCATTTTTGTACCGTGTTTTCATCCTCTAGGCAAACGAGTGAGCTTATAATCACTTTATTATGAGTGGGCTCTTTAAAAATGGCTTCAAATTGTTTAATGCTTTTGTAGCAATCGTTTACGCGCTCAGCTTGGCCTTGTGCTAAATAAGCGGCTTCGAGCCCTAGGGTGTCGTATTGCGTTTCTGCTACGCTTTCTTCGTGAGTTGCGGCGTCGTGCGCGGCTTTGGCAGCTTGTTTAGCGCTGTTTAATTGTGCTTCAAGTGCAAATTTAAGGTGTTCAATTACGTGGGTTTTGTTCATGAGGGAGCGCTAATAACCAATGCTGTAAACTATATGGTTAATTTTAACGGTATAAGGCGCTTAAAACCATTATTTTAAACGCCAAAAAATTTACTTAATCATTTAAACTCGCATTTATGGCATATCCATTAATGCTTGGGTTTTTACATCGAGTTTTTCTTCGTAGTTTTCAGCGCTTAACCCTAAAAGCTCGGGTAACGTGGCAGCAATACAAATAGATGAGAACGTACCGACTACAATGCCGGTAAATAGCGCAATAGCAAAGCCTTGTAATGGCGCACCAGCGAGGAGCCAAACACTTGCAACTGTAGCAAGCGTGGTGCCCGATGTAATAAGCGTGCGCGTTAAGGTGCTTTTTATCGCGCTATTTATAATACTTGCAGGACTAAGTGCGTTATTAGATTTAACACGCAAAAGCTCACGTACTCTATCACCTACTATTATTGAGTCATTAAGTGAATAACCTATAATGGCGAGTAAACTAGCCAGTACGGTTAAATTAAACTCAAGTTGTAATAGCGAAAATAGCCCCAGTACGAGTAGTAAATCATGCACTAGCGCAACCACTGAGCCTACAGCTAAACGCCATTCAAAGCGCACCGCTAAATAAAGCATTACTGCAACCATAGCTGAAAACAGTGCTAAACAGCCTTGCTCAAACAGTTCATCACCCACTTGTGAGCCTATATACGCTGACGATAAAACCTCTGCGTTTATATCTGCGTTTTGAGTTATGGCGCTTTGCCAATCATGACTATTTAGAGTTGAATCGCTGGGCGATTCACGAAGTTGAAAGTGGTTATTACCTTGCGCAGTTAGCTCAAACTCGCCATTGTGATTTTTAGTAATAAATTGCTCAAGCTGCTTTAACTCAACACTTTCACTGGTGGTAAACTCTGTTAGGTAGCCACCGGTAAAGTCGAGTCCAAAATTAAGCCCTTTTTGACTAAGCGTAAATACCGATAGCAATACCAGTATGGCGCTCAAAAGCATGCCTGAAAAACGCAGACGAGTGCCCGCCTCGCCCTTTAAAAAAGTGTTAAGCATGTGCATTTACTCCTGCTTTTTTAGCTAATTTTAAATACAACGTTTGGCTGAGTACTTTTGATACGTACACGCCTGTAAATACAGAGGTTATTAAACCAAGTGCCAATGTTATGGCAAAGCCTTTAACTGGGCCGTAACCTATTCCGTATAAAATAAGTGCGGTGATCATAGTGGTTATATTGGCATCAAATATAGTGTTAGCGGCTTGCTTGTAACCTTCTTGCATAGCTTGATATGCAGAGCGGCCTTTTCTGCGCTCTTCTTTAATTCGCTCAAATATAATAACGTTGGTATCTACCGCCATGCCAATAGTAAGCACAAGCCCAGCAATACCCGGCAGGGTTAACACAACCCCTGGTAATAACGACATTAGCCCCACAAGCGACGTTAAATTTAATAACAGCGCTACGTTTGCAATAAGCCCTAAGCGGCGATACCACATTGCCATAAAGGCAAGTGTCATACCCATGCCCAGCATTAATG
This sequence comes from Pseudoalteromonas sp. Angola-4, assembly GCF_028599265.1. Lineage (NCBI taxonomy): Bacteria > Pseudomonadati > Pseudomonadota > Gammaproteobacteria > Alteromonadales > Pseudoalteromonadaceae > Pseudoalteromonas > Pseudoalteromonas sp. Angola-4. Next base: position 116,389 of record NZ_JAQREK010000005.1, read on the forward strand.
CGGCTAAACCATTACTAATGTTTTCGCTGCCAAGGCTTGGCCCAATTGTTTGCTCATGCACTATTGTTACAGGCGCGGTAAGTGAACCTGCACGCAATAATAGGGCTAAATCGGCCGCGGCTTGCTGGCTTTTCATATTAGTAATGCTAAAACGTGAACTTAAATGTTGGGCAATATTGGCTACATTTATTACTTCACTTTTTTTAACGGTTTCGCCCTTCGCGTTTTGAGAGTACTCAGAGTAAACAGTCGCCATAGGCTTACCAATATTGGCTTTTGAAAACGCCGACATAGCATCGCCACCTTGCCCATCTAGGCTAAGTTGTACAAGTGGTTTACCCCAATCGTCGCGCCCTATGTTGGCATTATTAATGTGATCGCCGGTAAAAATAGGTACAGGGTCGAGGTTTATGGTCCCACCCGACTGCATGTTAAATGTTTTACCACCCACTTCTTTTAACTGGTAAAACCCAAGTGATGCAGTTGCACCTATGATGCGCTTAGCCTCTGTTGGGTCTTGCACTCCAGGCAGCTCTATTCGTATACGTTGTTTACCTTGGCGCTGAGTGACGGCTTCGGTAATGCCTAATTCTTCTATGCGTGAGCGAAGTGTGGTGAGTGTTTGGCTCATTACTTCTTTATCAAAGCTGCTGCGCCCTTGCTCTGAATAGGTGAATTTTGCATTTTTAATATCACCATTACTGGTTGTTGAAACTGCTAAATTAGCAAAGCGACTCTGTAGCTCTTCAATAACGGGGTTAAGTTTTTGCACCGCATTTGGCAGCGCGCTAATTTCAAAGCCATGATCCGTTTTCAACGCTTTAAGGCCGTGCGCTTTTTGCTTTATGATGATTGATTTAGCTTGTTGATATGCACTCACTAATTGCTCATCAACGGCTTTGTCTAAATCTACGTCGAGTACAAATAGCACACCGCCATTTAAATCAAGGCCAAGCTTTATTGGTGATAAACCAAATTCTTGCAGCCAAAGTGGGCTTGTTGCATGTTCTACAATTTTAACTTGCGTATTTGGGAACTGCGCCTTTATAGCCGCTTGCGCTTGGGCGCTTTTAGTTGGCTCGTTTAATAAAATATTGATAGTTGATTGCTTATCAAGTCCTTGTTCAACGTTAAAGCCTTGGTTATTTAACAAAGTAACTAATGCGTTAGTACTTGGCACAGCTTGCGTTTCGCTATGTGGTGTATTGCTTACATGCAACCACGATTTATTAGGGTATAAGTTGGGTAATGCGCTAATAGCTAATAAAATCAGCACAATAAGCATGGCTATATAGCTCAATTTAAATTTAGCCATAAATGGCTTTTGATCTTTTTTTACACTTAACATAATTTTCCTTATTGCCAGTAAATTACTGGCAATGTGCTTTTTAAAGCACAACTAATCTCAAGGCTTAAACGTAAAACGTTAAAACCTAATAAAAATTAAATAAGAAAAATTAAGCGTGGTAAGTAGTGACGGCTCTATAGAGTAGGTTGGCATCTTTCCAGCCACTTAACCGAGACTTTTTACTATGGTACACAAGCGTATACCAAGGCTGAATAGCATTTACAGCTTGAGGGCGTATGAATATTTGTCTAACAAGGCGCTGCGCAAAAAACTCAAAAACAACATCGTATTCTGGTTCACTTTGAGCGGCATGTAAAAATAGCGAAGAATTACTAGCCGTTAACCTTGGTTGATGCGCGTCAAACCCTGTTTGGTGTGTTCTTTTGTGCTCATTTCCCTTTACCGATTTTGATATAGGCAGCGTTTTAGCTAAATCAACACTGTCAGCAAGCATACTCAATGAGCTGGTTGCCGTGTTTAATTTATGTGTGGCGCACTGCGCACTACTTTGCACACTAAAAAACGCACAAAACAGCAAAAAAGCAGTTATAAACACACGGACGTTAAACATGGTTATTTCAAACTAAATAAGGGATGCGTAGTATATATGGGCAAGTATTTAAAATACAATGCTTATTAATTACGTATTTAATATAACTGAGACCCTTAATGCGCTCCAAGCACAGTACAGAAAAACGCGCCGATGCCATGACCTTAAAGCAAAGCATTAAAACACTGTGGCCTTACATTACTAAATTTAAAGGGCGAGTATTTATTGCACTTTTAGCGCTTATAGGTGCTAAAGGCGCGACACTTTTAATGCCTTGGGCATTAAAAGAGATTATCGATTCGGTAGATAAATCAATTAATCCTGTTTTAGTTATCCCAGCACTACTACTGCTAATGTATGGTGGGCTCAGGTTTGCCAGCGTTTTTTTAGGTGAAGTACGCGATGCAGTGTTCTCTCGTGTAACAGAGCACGCTATGCGTGACATTGGCTTAAAGGTATTTAAGCATTTACATTCGTTAGAGCTTGCCTTTCACCTAGACAGACAAACAGGCGGAATAAGCCGTGATATAGAGCGCGGTACTAGTGGGCTAAGCTTTTTAATGCGCTTTTTAATGTTTAATATTGTACCCACCCTTTTTGAAATACTCACCGTTGCTATTATTTTTGGGTCGCTATTTTCTGTGTGGTTTGCGTTAATTACTTTATTAGCGGTTGCTATTTATATAACTTTTACCGTAACAGTTACGCAGTGGCGAAACCGATTTATACGCGAGGCAAACGCCGCCGATAATTTAAGTAATACCCGCGCTATAGACAGCCTTCTTAATTTTGAAACCGTAAAATATTTTAATAACGAAGAATTTGAGGCAAAAACATACGACTCCTTTTTAGCAAAGTGGGAAACCGCTCGTTTAAAAAATAGAATGTCATTGCTTGCGCTTAATTCTGGCCAAGCGTTGATTATTGCCAGCGCTATTACAGCGCTAATGTGGTTAGGCGCCAAAGATGTAGTAACAGGTGCTCTAACAATTGGTGAACTTGTAATGATAAATGCCTACATGATCCAATTATTTTTACCGCTTAATTTTTTAGGGTTTGTATATCGAGAAATAAGGCGCGCGCTTACCGATTTAGAAAATATGCTGGGCTTACTCAATAAAAAGCCACAAGTCATTGAGCGACCCCGTGCCCAAAACCTCATAATTACTCGCGGCGACATAGCGTTTAATAATGTAAGCTTTAGTTACAGTGCCAATCGTCCAATTTTAAAAAACATTAGCTTTAAAATAAAAGCAGGCAGTAAAGTCGCCGTTGTAGGTGCAAGTGGTGCAGGTAAAAGCTCATTGGCACGATTACTTTATCGCTTTTACGATGTGAGCTTAGGCACTATTACTATAGATAACCAAGCAATAGACTCCGTCACCCTCGATAGCCTACGCAGTGCTATTGCTATAGTGCCACAAGACACTGTGCTATTTAATACCAGCATACGAGAAAACATAGCCTATGGCAGACCCACAGCAAGCGATGCTGAAATAGATAAAGCAATAGAAATGGCCCATTTAAAAGACTTTATTTCAACATTAGCCGAAGGCGATAAAACACTGGTTGGCGAGCGCGGTTTAAAAGTATCTGGCGGCGAAAAGCAACGTATTGCCATTGCACGCGCTATTTTAAAATGCTCCCCTATTTTAATATTTGATGAAGCAACCTCAGCGCTCGACTCGCATGCCGAGCAAGCTATATTGAACGCAATGCGTGCTGTTACTCAAAACCATACTAGCGTGGTGATTGCTCATAGGCTTTCTACTATCGTTGATGCCGATAACATACTGGTATTTAACAACGGTGAACTAGTTGAGCAAGGCACACATGCAACACTTTTAGCAAAAAAAGGTCAATACGCTCAAATGTGGCAATTACAACAGCAGGAAGATTAATTATCTTGAACTTTGGTTAATTACAGCCATTTACTGGCGATACTGCCGCTTTACCTTTAGAATACGGCCTTGAAATTTTATTCAATAATTTACATATATTAAGGCGAAACGCAGATGGGAAGAGCTTACCAAAACAAAAAAGATTCAATGGCTAAAACTGCGGGTGCTAAAACTAAAGTTTATTCTAAGTACGGTAAAGAAATATACATTTGTGCTAAAAACGGTGGCGTAGATACAGACGGCAACCTTGCACTGCGTCGTTTAATTGAACGCGCTAAAAAAGACCAAGTACCTGCACACGTTATTGAACGCGCAATAGAAAAAGCCAAAGGCGGCGGCGGTGAAGATTACGCAGCCACACGTTATGAGGGTTACGGCCCTGGTAACTGTATGATTATTGTTGACTGTTTAACTGACAACAATAAACGTACATTTGCTGATGTGCGCATTTGTTTTACCAAAGCAAACGCTAAAATAGGCGCACAAAATTCGGTATCACATTTATTTGATCACCTCGCTATTTTTGTTTTTGACGGCGACGACGATGAAGCTGTACTAGAAGCCCTTATGATGGCCGATGTTGATGTAACCGATGTAGAAGTAGAAAACGGTAAAGTGACGGTTTTTGCCCCCCATACCGAATACAACAACACACGTACAGCACTTGAAGAAATGGGTATTACAGATTTTGACGTAGACTTAATTTCGTTTGTACCTCAAGTTGAGGCCCCTATTGAAGGTGAAGACGTAGAAGTAATGGAGCGCTTTTTAGCCATGCTTGAAGATTGTGACGATGTACAGAACGTTTACCATAACGCGCAATTTTAAATTTTACTGAACGCATTTATTTTAAACCAACAGCGATGTTGGCTTTTTTATTTTAAAAGGCTTATTAAATTTTATGAATACCCTTGCAGAGCTTAAAGCGGGTAAGTTAAATGGCGTTACACGCGTACAACTCGTTGAAGAATTAACAGAGCTCCCCTCAGAAATTTTTACCCTTGCAGACACCCTCGAAGTACTCGATTTATCAAATAACAAGTTATCAGATTTACCTGCGGAATTTGCCTGCTTGCACCGTTTAAAGCGGGTGTTTTTATCGTTCAACCAATTTAAACATATACCTGAAGTACTCGCTAAGTGCCCTGCTTTAATTATGGTTGCATTTAAAGGCAATCAAATAACAGAGTTTGCTCTTAACAGCTTACCTAAAAATATTGAATGGTTAATACTTACCGATAACAAATTGAGCGCGTTACCAGGTGACTTTGGCAATTACACACAGCTTAAAAAGCTTGCCCTTGCAGGAAATAACCTAAAACAACTACCCGCGAGTATGGCTAAATGTACTAATTTAGAGCTTGTAAGGCTCTCTGCTAATAACTTAGCAAAAATTGATAATTGGCTACTAGAATTACCAAAACTTGCTTGGCTTGCATTTGCAGGTAACGAATTTAATAAAGCGCAGTGCTTAACAAAAAGTACTTTAAAAAATACCCCGCTTGAAAATTTTCAGCTTAAAAAAGTAATAGGCCAAGGTGCATCGGGCGTTATACACCTAGCAAAAGCAGAAAATAACAATGTGGCGGTAAAACTATTTAAAGGGGCAATAACGAGTGATGGCTACCCACTTGATGAAGTAAACTGCTGCTTACAGGCGGGGAATCATAAAAATTTAATTAACGTATTAAGTTACATAGAGCAAAGCACGCAGCTTGGCTTAGTGATGGAGCTAATAGGTACCAGTTATACAAATTTAGGTTTACCGCCGAGCTTACAAACCTGCACCCGCGATACATTCAATGATGATTGTAATTACCCTATTGAAGCTGTTTATAAAATAGCAAAACAGATGGCTAATACGCTTGCTCACCTGCATGATAATCACGTAAGTCATGGCGATATTTACGCACACAACACCATGATAAATGAGCAATATGATGTTTTATTTGGCGATTTTGGTGCGGCTACTAATTTAGCCATGCTTACCCATCAAGAACAAAAATGCATAGAGCTTATAGAAGTACGTGCTTTTGGTTGCTTAATTGACGACTTACTAAGTACGGTTAGCGAAGCAGATAAGAAAACCGAACTGTTTGTTAAAATGTCCGATATAGTAGCGCGTGCTATAAATACTGCTATTGCCTGGCGCCCTAGTTTTAAAGCACTAAGCGCTTTATTAAACGAACGGCTATAAATCAATAAAACTAAAAAAGCCTGCATAATGCAGGCTTGGTTGGATAAAGCTAAACTTTTACACGGTCAATTATAAGTACTGACCTAATGCTTTAACTTGGTCTAACATGCGGTTTGAGAAACCCCACTCGTTGTCGTACCAAGCCATTACTTTAACTAATTTGCCATCAGCTTTAGTTTGCGTTGCATCAAAAATTGATGACGCAGGGTTGTGATTAAAATCAATAGAAACAAGCGGAAGCTCGTTGTACTCTAAAATTTCTTTCATTGAACCTGTCGCTGCGGCTTTCATTACTTCGTTGATTTCTTCAGCTGTTGTGTCGCGCTTAGTGATAAACGTAAAATCAACTAAAGAAACATTGATAGTAGGTACACGTACCGACATACCGTCTAATTTACCCGCAAGCTCAGGAAGTACTAAGCCAACAGCTGCTGCAGCACCTGTTTTAGTTGGGATCATAGACTGAGTTGCACTACGTGCACGGTAAAGATCTGGGTGATAAACGTCAGATAAGTTTTGATCGTTTGTGTAAGCATGAATTGTAGTCATGCTACCTTGCTCAATACCAACTGTGTCGTTAATTGCTTTAGCAATTGGCGCTAAACAGTTAGTAGTACAAGATGCATTAGAAATAATGTTGCTATCCGCGTTAATTACATCGCTGTTAACACCGTGCACTACAGTTGCGTCTAGGTCTTTACCAGGTGCAGATACAATTACTTTTTTAGCACCTGCTGTAATGTGTTTAGCGGCATCTTCACGCTTAGTGAAAAAACCAGTACATTCTAAAACGATATCAACGTTAAGCTCTTTCCACGGTAAGTTTGCAGGGTCACGCTCTTGCGTCAAAGTAATTACGTCGTCACCAATTAACATGGTGTTATCTTCAAGTGTTACTTTTTGAGAAAATTGACCATGAACTGAGTCAAATTGTGTTAAATGCGCATTTACGTTAGCCGGTGCTAAATCGTTAATTGCTACAATTTTAATCTCACTGTTTTGTGCTGACTCGTAAAGTGCACGTAATACGTTGCGACCGATACGGCCATAGCCATTAATTGCTACATTAATCATTTTTAGACTCCTATTTAACTTCACTTGCTTGTCGAGCAAGCGCTTCAATGGCTTGCCAGTCTTTGTTTTCAATTAGTTGCTTGTCTAGCATCCACGTACCACCAACACAAATTACGTTGTTAAGCGCTAAGTAATTAGGGGCTGTTGCTAGGCTAATGCCACCGGTTGGGCAAAAAGTAATATGTGGTAATGGGCCACCAATCGACTTAAGCATGGCTGTTCCGCCAGCAGCTTCAGCTGGGAAGAACTTTAAATACTTAAAGCCATGGCTTGCTAACTGCATTACTTCGCTTGCAGTTGCTGCGCCAGGTAAAAATGGCGTATCTGAATTTTTAGCTAACGCTAATAATTCATCACTTACACCTGGGCTTACCATAAAATCAGCGCCTGCTTCTACTGAGGCATCAAAGCTTGCTTTATCAACCACTGTACCTGTACCAACGTAAGCTTCTGGAACTTCTGCTTTCATTAGTTTCACAGCTTCAACTGCAACAGGCGTACGTAGCGTAATTTCAAGTGCTTTTAGGCCACCGTTGTATAACGCTCTAGCGAGTGGTGCTGCATCTTCTAATTTTTCGATTACAACCACTGGCACCACAGGTGCCGACGCTAAGATTTTTTCAATACTCATTACTTGTTCCTCATTACCCAGTGTGTGGCAATTATTATTCAAGTCCAAAAGCACTCGCACCTAAATCGGCGCTGCTTACAATATTTCTAAATCCAGTAAATAATTCTCGGCCGGTACCAAATGTTAAACTTGGTTGACTAAGTTGTAGTTCACGCTTAGCAAGCTCTTCGTCGCTAACGTGTACTTTTAAGATTCCGTTTGGCGCATCTAAGGTTACTAAATCGCCTTCTAGAATTTTTGCAATAATGCCCCCTTCAACGGCTTCTGGCGCTAAGTGAATAGCAGCAGGCACTTTACCTGATGCACCCGACATGCGGCCATCAGTTACTATAGCTACTTTAAAGCCTTCGTCTTGGAGGGTTGCCATTACTGGCGTTAATTTATGAAGCTCTGGCATACCTTTCGCTTTAGGTCCCTGCTCTTTAAGCACGGCTATAAAGTCTTGGTTTAACTCGCCTCGGGTGTAAGCTTCTTGCAATTCGCCTTGTGAGCTAAACACTTTAGCAGGGGCTGTTACTACTTGATGCTCTGTTGCGACAGCAGACACTTTTATTACGGCTTTGCCTAAGTTACCTGTTAGAAGTTGCAGGCCACCTTGCTTACTAAACGGATTGTTAACAGGACGAAGTACTTCTTCATCAAGTGAGTTTTCTGGGCAATCTACCCATTTAACTTTTGAAGGACCTGTTGAATCGCTCATAATTAAGCTGTCGTCTTTATCTAAACGCGGCTCCATCATGTAAGGGGCTAAGCCTTCACCAAGCATAGTTTTAACGTCAGTATGCAAATAACCAGCACCGGCTAGTTCACGCATTAAGAAACCCATACCGCCGGCAGCTTGAAAATGATTAACATCAGCCGAGCCATTAGGGTAAATACGCGTAAGTAGTGGTACAACTTCTGATAAATCAGACATGTCTTTCCACGTTATTTGTACACCTGCTGCCTTTGCGATAGCAACAATGTGGATAGCGTGGTTAGTAGAGCCACCTGTAGATAACAAGCCAACTAAACCATTAATGATGGTTTTTTCGCTGATCACATCTGCTAAACATGGGCTTTCTTTATCGCCTGTAAGCTGTTTAAGCATAGTTTCTACAGCATTACCTGTTAAACCATCGCGAAGCTCAGTGTAAGGGTTAATAAACGAGCTACCTGGAAGGTGTAAGCCCATTATTTCCATTAACATTTGGTTTGAGTTAGCAGTACCGTAAAACGTGCATGTACCAGCGCTATGGTATGACGCGCTTTCAGCCTCAAGTAATACATCACGGCTAACTAAGCCTTGTGCAAATTTTTGGCGAATACGAGCCTTTTCTTTATTTGGGATACCAGATTGCATTGGGCCAGCAGGTAAAAAGAACACTGGTAAATGACCAAACGATAAGGCACCAATTAATAAACCAGGGACAATTTTGTCACATACGCCTAAACAAAATACGCCATCAAATACGTCATGCGATAATGAAACCGCCGTAGACATAGCAATTACATCACGAGAAAAAAGTGACAATTCCATACCGTCACGCCCTTGCGTAACACCATCACACATTGCTGGTACGCCGCCTGCAACTTGGGCAGTGGCATCGTACTTAGTGGCAATATCTTTAATTAAATCAGGAAAGTCTTTGTATGGCACATGGGCCGAAAGCATATCGTTATATGAGTTGATAATAGCAAGATTTGGCTGCTCATCAGCCTTTAAGCGCGCTTTGTCGTCGCTGCTACACGCAGCCATTACGTGAGCGATGTTTCCGCAACCTAGTCCAGCACGAACTCTTGTTTGTTTTTTTGCATGCGAAATACGATCTAAATAATCTTGACGGGTTTGTTTACTGCGTTCAATAACGCGTTGGGTGACTTCTTCAATGCGAGGGTGCAACATAATTTAGCTCATCTCTATTAGTTAGAGGAAAAAGGCTCAGTAGCAATTACAGACTCCACGTAAATAACTGCACTGAGCATCTTTGATTTACCCGTTCAAAGGTACGCTACCAGGGAGCCTCTCACAACAACCCTGACACCGGTGTCACTGTATTAACGCATAGCATTGACACCGGTGTCAACCCTGAGTAACAAAATTAGTGTAAAATTTTAACGTGACCAATTAATGAACATGCTAATTTTAGTTTATTTGCTAAAATCCGCCCAAAAAAAACCCGAATAAGCGTCACTCAAATTCGGGTTACTGTGAAAAGCAAAGTGAAATTTTATTTAATTGCGGCAGTAGACTCGCGCGTTATTAACCGGGATTCTAGGGTAACCTGATAAGGCTGCTCTTGTGGCTGCGCGATATGCGATATAAGCTGCGTTACAGCTTGTTTAGTCATCTCTTCTACAGGTTGTGCAATAGTGGTTAAGCCAGGCCAAATATGGCGTGCTATAGGAGCGTTATCAAACCCAGCTATAGAGATATCATCTGGCACTCTTAGTTGACGCTGTGTGGCAAGTTTTAGTACCGCCGCCGCCATGTAATCATTCGATGCAAATACTGCCGTAGGCCTTGGTGACAAATCTAAAATACTGCGTGCGCTGTCTACACCTGAGTGATAACTAAAGTTACCCTCTTCAACTAAACGCTCATCAAATTCTATACCGTGGCTTGCCAAAGCACGTCTGTAGCCATTAAAACGTTGCTGCGTAGCACTATGATCAGGGTGGCCTTTAATAAAGGCAATTGATTTATGACCAAGTGAAATTAAGTGCTCGGTTATTTCATAGGCGCCCTGCTCATCGTTGCTACGCACCGAAATTGAATCATCTTCAAGCAGTGCCGATGCAACCCGTGCATACGGTATGTTTTTAGCTTTTAAAAAATTAGCGAGTTTTTCAAAATCACCAAATGGCGGAGTAAGTACTACACCATCTAAACGCGAGGTTTGTAGTAATTGCTCTATATCGTTAATTAAATCGTCGCCACGTAGTTCGCAAGGGTGTATTAGTAAGTTATAATTATTCTCTTTACAAGCAGCAAGTGCGCCAGTTTGTACGCGTGTTATATAACTTTTACTTGGGTTATCGTACAAACAACCAATAATAAAACTACGATTTTGCGCCAGTCCGCGTGCTATTGGGTTTGGTGTATAATCAAGCTCTTTAAATACTTTAAGCACTTTTTCGCGCGTAGCCGCACTTACATTAGGCTCATTATTTAACACCCGCGATACCGTTTTTTTAGAAACGCCCGCATGGCTTGCTACACTATTTATGGTTACTTTTTTCATTTGTTCATTATCCAAATACAACCATTAAGCAAAAAACTATTTGCTGTTATATAAACACGCACCCGCGCCAATAAGCGGTATGTTATCTTGGGTTACTAAGGTTACCGGTATTTGCCCTGCATATTGCGACATAACGCCCTTTTGCGAAAAACGCTCTACAAAACGGCTCTCTAATAATCTGCTCTGCATACGTGGTAAAATACCACCACCTATAAATAGGCCACCTAATGCGCCATATACCACAGCTAAGTCACCTGCCACACTGCCTATCCAATCACAAAACTGATTAAGCGTTGCATCACACACTTCACATTCGCCACTGTTGGCAAGGCTGCTAATTTGTGCTGCATCTAAGTTTTTAGCTGTCACCCCCTTCACGGCAGCCATTGCTTTGTATAAATGGGCAATACCTGGGCCTGAAAAAACCGTTTCGATTGAAACATGTGGGTGTTCTTTGCGCAATTCATTAATTAATAAAGCATCTAGCTCATTAACAGGCGCAAGCGACATGTGCCCGCCCTCAGAGCTTAATACAGCGCAAGATTGCGCCGTACGCACCAAACACGCTGCGCCAAAACCTGTACCTGGGCCCATAACACCAATATTTGCATTTGCATCGGCTTGACCAGGCTTAATAGTAATGTTTTGAGTTGCATCTAAATAAGGCGCTGCATAAGCAAATGCAGCAAAGTCATTAATTACTTCTAATTGGGTTAGATTAAAATGCGCTTTAAACTCGTTAACACTAAAGTGCCAACCTAAATTTGTTAGATGCACTTGACCTGCTTTTATAGGTCCTGCGACTGCCAAACATGCGCGAGTTGGTGTTACGTGAGGAATAGTTGTTAAATACTGCTCAAGCGCGCTTTCTAAAGAACCAAAATTTGCACTAGGAAATATGTTAATATGCTCAATAACAAATTGGTTTGATTGCTCGTTAAAATCGGTAATTAATGCAAAGCGCGCATTGGTGCCCCCAATATCGGCAACAAGGGTGGGGCTAAAATGGGCAGAAGAATTTTGGCTCATGGTATTATCTCTTTTGTGTAAGCGGCTTATGCTTGTTATTTTACAACGACCATGCGTTGTTATTTATACACTTTGAGCTATCACCTCAAAGTAGCTATCACAGTAAAAAAGGCTGCTATATAAAATAGCAGCTAATACGTTTTGACAACAAAATGATAAAACATTGACATTATGACACCGGTGTCATGACTAGATCAATAATAAATCGTAAAAAGCTTGAAATAATTCACTAATAGTCGAAAATGGCACAATTATTTAGCATTTATTTAAGTTGTAACAATGAAAGGTAAAGCCACCTCATTTGACATAGCCCATTATGCTGGCGTTTCACAATCAACGGTATCTCGCGCTTTACGTAATAGTCCCCTTGTTAATGCAGAAACACGCAAACGCGTTCACGACATAGCTAAGCAACTTAACTATAAAGTGGATAAAAATGCCAGCAACTTGCGTACTCAGCAAAGTAGTACCCTTGCGCTATTATTGTTTGAAGACCCAACATCAGATGAATCACAAATAAACCCTTTCTTTTTGTCTATGTTGGGCAGTATTACCCGTGCCTGTGCAAAAGAAGGTTATGACTTATTAGTCTCGTTTCAATCAGCCAGCGCCGATTGGCAAGCTGATTACGAAGACAGCCACAGAGCCGATGGCATAATTTTACTTGGCTACGGTGATTACATAGACTTTCAACCAAAGTTTAAAACCTTACTAGAGCAAAACACAAAATTTGTATGCTGGGGGGCCACCGTCGATAACCGCCCGGATCTAACCGTATGTTGCGATAATTACGGCGGTGGTAAACTAGCTGCTGGCCATTTAATTGCCCATAACCGTACTGATTGTGCGTTTATCGGTGATGCTTCTGATCACAGTCCAGAGTTTTTTGCCCGCTTTCAGGGGTTTAAAGATGAGCTACTTACTAGTGGTATAACCATTAATGAGCGAAAAATGGCCAATGCTATTTCTACTGAAGAGTCGGGTTACCATGCTACACGCTCACTCATAGCAAATAACATTAAATTTAACGCCTTATTTGCCGCCAGTGATTTAATAGCCATTGGTGCAATTCGCGCTTTAAAAGAAGCCAATATTAATGTTCCTAACGAAGTGGCTGTGGTCGGCTTTGATAACATAGCCATAGCAAGCTATATAAACCCACCGCTTACTACAATAGCGCAAGACACCACCGTTGCAGGACAAATGCTGGTAGAAAACCTTCTAAAGCTAATTCGCGAGGAAGAAGTGCAAAGCACCCTTTTACCGCCAGTGTTAATTGCCAGAGGGTCTAGTTAAGGGTTTATAACTCAACTTCATGTGCTTATTAAACACTAACCCCACTTAAATACAAAAAAGCCACGGCCTATTAACCGTGGCTTTAATTTTAGATTTTGAACTAGCCTTATTTCAAAGCTTTCTCAACAACAGGGTAATGATCCCATACTTGTTTATCGCTTAATGAACGTACCAGTTTAACGTACTCAGCATGTGTCCATGCCAGTGGTGTTGCTGAATTAGTCCCCTCGCCTAGCTCATAACCTGCTTTATTTACGCCTACGCCATCCCATACTTGCTCGGGTAACATAAGGCCGTTATTAGCAAATTGCTCTAAGCCTTTTACATAGCTGTTTTTAATTTGTGCTTGTTTATCATCATCCAGAGCGTTGTTTGCATTCGCAGCTGCGATTTCGTAATGCCCGCGCTCACCGGTGAAAAATGGCCAAACACGACCGCGTTGACCTGGTGTGTTGCTACCACCTTCTGCATAGTTGGTGCCTGTTACTTCATCTTCACCGTAGCCGTCGTTACCATATCGACGGTAGCCTGCAAATGTGCCGCTGCCATCGTCAAAGCTAAAGCTGTATCTAACTTGTAAGTTATCTTCAAGCGTTTCGTCATCGTACTCTGGCAGTGTTTTAACAATGCTTTCGTCGTTAGCATCGCGAACGCCGTAGCGTACTAGCTCTAAAAACCCGCCATCTAAAATTTGCTTTTTATTAAACCCTTCGCGGCCATTATTAGCGTTAATTTTAGTGTCTGAATTTGCATCGGTATCTTGGCCTATACGAATAAAGTATTCGCCATCGCTATTCTCGCCTTTTAAGTTACCTTCGGTAGTAAACATGTGCGATTCGATGTCATTACTGTATTTTTTAGCCGTAACAAGGTAGCGCTTTGCGTTTTTATCATCGCCACTAAGCGTTGCGATATCGCTTGCGGTAATAAGGCCAGCGACTATTGCTGCAGTTGTTGAAGGGGAGTAACCTTCTTGCTCTTCCCAGCGCTCTTGCTGTGTTGCCGGTGGTGTAATTTGTGTGTCGTTCCACAAGATTTTAGCAAGCCCGCCATCCACTAAAAAATCAGCCGCAGGTTTTAACATTTTACCGTACCAACTTTTTAGCTCTTCATCGCTAAGTACATTGGCTTTGTGTAACTTCCAAGCAAGCATTATAGGCATAGCAGTTTGGTCAAGCTGTACGCCTACCCATTCTAGTTCACCATCTACATGTGTTTTTTGTAAAAACCAGCCTGTATCGCCATTATTGCCCGGTGTTTTGCTGTTTACTTGTACTTTTTCAAGGTATTCGAATGCTGTTTTTGCTGTGGCAGTATCGCCAAGCGCCATAAATGCCATAGCTACTTGATAAAAATCGCGCACCCACACTGCTTTATAACCTGTAGAACCCTCTTTAGCAGATACCGTTTCGCCCCACGGATTAGATAGAGAAGCAATTAATGCCCCTGCGTGTGTTTTATCTTCTTGTGCTTTTAATACCATGGCACTGGTGTATAAAAGCTTGCCGTTATCGGCGGTTTGCTCAACCATGCTATTAAGCGGTTTTAGGCTTTGTAGGTAATCTTGCCAGCCCAGCGCTTCCCCTTTTCCGTTATAGTGTTCAAGTACTGTTTGATACCCTTTCGCTAAGCTTTTTTTACCTTCATTGAAACTTTGCTGCTGCGTTTTGCCAAAGCTTAGAGCCAAATCAAAGGTGGTATTTGCGCTTATTTCACCAAGCTCTGCCAACATACTTACGTTACCTGCAGTTTCGCCAGTATTTGTGTATTGGTTTTTTAAAGATTGCGTTGTTTTAAGTGCGTTAATACCATCGCTTTCCCCTGTAAAGCCCACTGTTTTAGCTTTAAAAGGGGTTGCTGATTGAAGTGATAAATAGTTATCGTCTTCCCATGCAACGAGGCCGTGATCTGTTGTTTTAGCAAAGTCACCTAAGCCGTTGTTGTTAATGTACGGATTAACAGACACATACGCTTTTAGCCCTTCAAGCTCAGTATTAAATATGCTGCGTATAAACAGGGTTTGCCCGTCAGGGTCGGTAAATATGTGTTTTTCTAGGCTAAAGCGGCCTTGTTTGTCAGTGCTTGTTACTTTATAAGCAAGCGAAAGTGGGCGACCTTGTGCATCTTTATATAAGTAATCTATGGTGACATCTAATTCATCGGCTTCACTAACGGTAAAGTCTTTACCTGTAACAACAAATTGCATGTCTTTAATTTGTGCTTGATGAATAAGCCCAAACATGGTTTCGGTGATCATACCTTTAGCAATTGAAAACCATACTTTAGATACATCACCCGTTGCAGCTGCATCCGTATATTGTCCGTTTTGGTATTGTTCAAAAGATGTACCAATACCTGTTTTACCTGCATAAGCCCAAAACGGCTCTGCGCCTGGGGCACCAGGTGCCGATGTAACTTGTGCAGCGGTAGTTTCATCAGTCGTGCTTGTGTTTTGAGCGCCACAAGCCGTTAAACCTAACGTTAAAAGTGAGGCGGTGATAAGGTTGTATTTTTTCATTGTGTGTCCTTAATTTGAATTTTTAACGCGCATTACAGCAATGCCGGCAACAACAAACGAGGCTGCACCAATTAATAATGCGTAAATAGGCTGATTTGAAAATGCATGGCGTAAAATAAGCCCTAAAATACTGGCGGCAAGTAACTGAGGTATAACTATAAAAAAGTTAAAAATACCCATGTAAACGCCCATTTTGTTACTCGGTAGAGCATTACTTAACATGGCGTAAGGCAGCGATAAAATAGACGCCCACGCAAAGCCCACACCAATCATAGGAATAAGTAACATTTTAGGATCTTGAATAAACATAAAGCTTGCAAGGCCTAATGCGCCCAGCAATAAATTAAAACAATGCGCGCCTTTTAATCCCATTTTTTTAACTAAAAACGGAATACACATAGCGGCTATTGCGGCAAATCCATTGTAAGCGGCAAATAAAATACCCACCCAGTCAGCACCATCGTTAAATGCTTTAGAAGTTGCATCGCTACTACCATAATGAAAGCTTGTTACTGCAGCGGTGGTATAAATCCACATAGCAAATAAAGTAAACCAGCTAAAAAACTGCACCCAGGCAAGCTGCTTCATGGCCTCCGGCATAGTAAATACATCTTGTACTACTTGGTAAAAACCACCTTGGGTTTTATTCGCACTTTTAAGCGCCGCTGCAATCCACTGCACAATACCAAACGCTAATAAACCACCAGCAAGTAGGTATAATTCTTTTTCAAGGGATAAGCCCATGACTAATGCAAGAGTTGCTAAACCCAGTACCACAAAAATAATGGCACCTTTATTAAAGTTAATATCAACCACTTTGCTTGTTGTAGGTTGAGCGCTTTGCTTTTCAAAAGCCGCTAATTGCTTAGGGCTGTATTCTTTAGTACGTGCTACGGTCCAAAGCACGGCGACAAGTAACACCACCCCGCCCCAATAAAATGAGTATTTAACAGATTCAGGAATTTGCCCTGGGGCTGCGGTATTACTTACATCAAACCAGTTGGTCATCATCCATGGTAGCGCTGAGGCTAACACCGCCCCAATACCAATAAAAAAGCTTTGTAAACCGTAACCTGTCGCGCGTTGCTTTTCTGGCAAGTTATCACCAACAAGTGCTCTAAACGGTTCCATGGTTACGTTGATTGACGCATCCATGATCCATAACATACCCGCGGCAATCCAAAGCGTTGGTGAATGCGGCATAATAAATAGTGAAAGCGTTGTTAACACTGCACCTATAAAAAAGAACGGACGACGACGGCCAAAGCGCCCCCACGTTTTATCGCTCCAATAGCCTATAATAGGCTGAACAATTAAGCCTGTAAGCGGGGCTGCAACCCATAAAATGGGAATATCATCAACTTGTGCGCCTAATGTTTGAAATATTCGGCTCACATTGCCGTTTTGCAGGGCAAAACCAAATTGTATGCCTAAAAAGCCAAAGCACATGTTCCATATTTGCCAAAAACTTAAATTTGGCTTATCGGTATTATTATTTTGATTATTCATTATTAGCCTTATTTGTTAATACTGCGCTGCTAAATGCATCAAGTGTGAGGTTAAATGTAGCGCCTTGCGGGTGAGCTTTAAGCTCGGTGGTGTGATTTTCAAGTAAATCATTTAATAGCGTTTTTTCACTCATTGCAGCTAATTGTGCCTTTGATAAATTAACCGTAACTGTTTGTGGCTGCTCGCTAAAGTTACTTAACACATACACACTTTGCTGGCCTAAAGAGCGGGTAAAACCAACAACACGCTCACTTCCTACAAGGTTAAGTGCCGACATTTCTCCGCCTACTACAGCAGGTAAACTATTAAGTGACATAACCGCTTTGTAGTAATTACGAAGTGCTACTTGCTCTGCGGTTAAGTTAGCGCCATCAAATTTTCCGTTATTCATCCATGCTTGGTGCGCTGGAACGCCAATGTAGTCAAAAATACTGGTACGTGTCGGCGCTCCAAACCCCGCGTTTTCAGAGCCATCTTCTCCCACATCTTGAGCAAAATATAAAAGTGTTGGCGCGCGGCTAATTAAATTAGAAACAACTAAAGCAGGTTTACCCCACTGGGCATTACCTGCAAAGTCTGGGCTTGCGATTCGTTGCTCGTCGTGATTTTCTAAAAAATGCAGCATGTGTTGCTCTATATCGAGCACACTTTGATGCGCATCAAAAATACTATTGGCAGGTTGTTTAAGTTGCATTATCGCTTTTAAGGTATCGTAAAAGCCGACTTTATCGTAAAGGTAATCCATTTTACCTTGCTGAATATACGCGCGGTACATTAACGGGTTATATACTTCGGCCAATAAAAAGGCATCGCTTTTTTGCATTTTTATTGACGAATTTAAAAAGCTCCAAAATTCAACCGGTACCATTTCGGCCATGTCGTATCTAAAGCCATCAACGCCTTTGTCTAGCCAAAAAAGCGCAATGTCTCTAAATTTGTACCAGCTATCTGGTAGCTCTTTATCTTGCCAAAATGCATAATGAGCACGGTAATCTTTGTCTTTATAGTCGTTTGGCAGCTGAGCAAAATCGTAGCTCCCATCTGGCTTTACGCCATAATTTACTTTTACTGTTTCGTACCAATCATTAATATCGGGTTTTGGTGCACGGGCACCGTTACCTGTCCATTTAGCAGGTGTTTCATCAAAAAAGCCATCCGCAAGTGGGTGAGCCTTTCCCCCTAACACGGTATAAGTTGTAGAGGTAGGCACTTGAAATGACTGCCCAGGCACATAATAAAAGTTGTTATTTTTATCGTACGTTTTACTGGTGTCGTCTTGTGCGCCGAAATCCTCTACGCCTTTAGGCTTTCCAAGTGATTGATAGTTTCGGGCAACATGGTTAGGCACTATATCAATAATGACTTTCATACCGTGGCTATGTGTACGTTCAATAAGCTGGCTAAACTCTCCCATGCGGTTTGTTACATTAACGGCCAGATCGGGGTTAACATCGTAGTAATCTTTAATTGCGTACGGTGAACCTGCGCGGCCTTTTACTACATCGGGGTCATCTTGTGAAATGCCGTAGTCGGTATAATCGCCCACTAACGCGTGGTGTAACACACCGGTATACCAAACGTGCGTGGTACCTAGCTCTTTAATGCCTTTGAGGGCTGCATCGTTAAAGTCGGCAAATTTACCTACGCCGTTTTGCTCTTTAGTGCCCCATGGCACATTGGCTGTTTTAGTATTACCAAACAAACGCGTAAATACTTGATATACAACCGGCTTGGTAAGCTCATTTTGCGTGTGGGCAGGTGCTTGCTGTTGTTCAGGTTTACTATTTTCTGAACACCCTGTAGCAATAAGTGCACTACACAGTACTGCGGGTACATAAACTGATTTTTTCATTGTGTGTCTTTTTTGTCAGTATTGTTATTAACTTTATACTAAAGATTACTGCAGCAACCATACAGTTGCTGCATACGTATTCAGGTCACTATTGTGGCGTATTTATAACGAGTACCGTTGCGCTCATCGCTGGTAATTCAATGGTTTTGCCAAGCTTTTGTGTTTTTTGAGTAAATAAATTAAATGCTGTTGTGCTGTTAGGCATTACCTCTTGCATAAACTCAATATTTTTTTGTAACGCTTGTGTGTTTTTATTCATAAATACCAACACAGTTTGCTCATCGCTAATACGCGCATAACTATAAACCCCTTGTTGAGGCGTAAAATGTACAAGCTTTCCTTTATCTAATGCTGAGCTGTTTTTTCTAAAGTTAAGCAGCGTACTGATGGTGTTATGCATCTCTTTTTGCTGTTTTGTTAAGCCCTCTTTGGTAAAGGCATTACGAGTTTGGCCTTCAAACCCACCCGGGAAGTCGATTCTAATATCACCATGGTCTTTACTTGGGGTGTTATCTAATAGTACTTCCGTACCGTAATACATTTGCGCTATGCCACGTGTGGTTAAAAACAAGGTCATCGCCATTTTTGTTTTGGCAACATCTTGGCCAAGCTCAGTGTAAACACGGCTCATATCGTGGTTATCGGCAAATACCATAATGTTATTTGTATCAGGGTATAAAAAGTCATTAGCTAACGATTCATATACTTTAACCCAACCCGTGTTCCAGCTTTCATCTTCATTTAGCGCTTGAATTACCGACTCTTGCAACGAAAAGTCCATCACGCTTGGTAAGCTTGATATATAGCCATCTTGGTTATGCTTGCCACGTTGCCAGTAAGAGGCAATAGCAGGGTTAGACGTCCACTCTTCTCCAACAATATTAAAATCTGGGTACTCTTGCATTATGGCTTTTGTCCAATCACTCAAAAATGCTTTATCTGAGTAAGAGTAGGTATCAACACGTATGCCGCTTAAATCGGCGTATTCTATCCACCAAATCGCATTTTGAATTAAGTATTCACTTAACAGTGGTTGGCGCTGATTTAAATCAGGCATGGTTTCTACAAACCAGCCATCGTTAAACTGGCGCTTGTCGTATTCACTGGCGTGTGGGTCTTGTATGGTTTGGCGCGCATGGCTGGTGGCATTTTTGCCTTTATTAAATTCACCATTAAAGTTAATCCAATCTTTAGTTGGCTTATCTTTAACCCAAGTATGCTCAGAGCCAAAATGGTTAAGGACCATATCCATTACTAGCCCTATACCCTGCTCTTTTGCTTTTACTGATAACGTTTTATATAACTGGTTTGAGCCCATTCGTGGGTCAACCTTATAAAAGTCTGTAATTGCATAGCCATGATAAGAATAGTTAGGCATGTTGTTTTCAAGCACTGGGGTTAACCAAAGCTGTGTTACGCCTAAATCGTTTAAATAGGGAAGCGCGTTTATAACGCCCTGAATATCACCACCGTGGCGCCCACCTTTTATACTCGGGTTTGCCGCTTCTAACATGCTTGGGACGGTATCGTTTTGTTTATCACCATTAGCAAAGCGATCAGGGTTAATTAAATAAAGCGTATCAGCTGATGTAAACCCTTGACGCTGAGCGCTGTTTTTATCTCGTTTAAGAAGTGGAAACTCAAAGTTATTGCTTGTTTCGCTGCTATTAAATTCAAGCGTTCCGGCTTTAGCGGCGTCGGTAATGGTAATATTTAAAAATACATAATTTGGATTGTCGGTACGGGTTACTTTATTTAACTTAACGCCGTTGTATTTAGCTAATTTAATTTGCTCGTTTGCAATGTTTTGCTCATGAACCATGATGGTAATCGTGTTTTTGTTCATGCCAACCCACCAATTAGCTGGCTCAACGTCAAGTGCGTAGCTAATGGTTGGTAAAGTACAGGCACTTACAAGTAAAAGTTTTTTTAAAAGTTGCATCATCAGGCCTTTTTAATTTTTGCTAAAAAATCTTTATGAGTGGGTAATTGATCTACCGTTGAGGTAATAAGCGTTTTTAGTGTTGAGAATAAATCGTTTAGTTGTTCACTACTGAGTGAGTCAACAATGCTGTTGTAATCTTCGGGGATAAGCCCTTGGCCAATAAACACCTGTTGCCAGGCAACTTCGGCAAATAATTCGTCGTTTTCGCGCACTACTTTGCCGGTTTGCTTAAATAGTTTGAGCTTATGGGCCAATGATTCAGGAATGTCCATTTGCTTACATTGTCGCCAAAATGGGGAGTCTTCTCGCGCTGTTAGTGTGTAATGCAATATTATAAAATCACGAATGTGCTCTATTTCTATCACGCTTTGCTTATTAAATTCAGTAACTAAAGCTTCGCTTATGCCATTGTGTGGAAACAGCTTTATTAAACGGGTTACGGCACTTTGTATTAAATGAATACTGGTAGACTCTAACGGCTCTAAAAAGCCACTGGCAAGGCCAACCGATACCACATTTTTATGCCATTGCTTTAACCGCCGCCCTGTTTTAAATTTAATCACCCGCGGCTCAGTCATTGGCTCAGCGGGTAAATTATCTATTAATAACTGCGTTGCCGCATCGTCAGATAAATAACGACTACAGTACACCAAGCCATTTCCTATTCGGCTTTGCAGCGGTATTTGCCACTGCCAGCCTGCGCTGTGTGCAATTGAACGCGTATAAGGTTTTAGCTCGCTAGTACCTTGAGACTGCACCGCCACGGCGCTATCACACGGTAAATAATGAGACCAATCGACAAAACCTGTGTTAAGGGTTTGCTCTATGAGTAAGGCGCGCTGCCCTGTAGCGTCTATAAAAAGGTCGCCATTTATCTGTTGTGTGTTATCAAGGGTTAATGATTTTATATTTCCTGATAGAGGGCATTGTTCAACCTGCTCTATTTTGGCATCAATATGCTCAACACCGCGTGATGTTGCGAGGTTTTTTAAAAACTCAGCATATAACGTTGCGTCAAAGTGATACGCATAACTCAAGCCAGGCAATTGTGTATTAGGTATGGTATTTAAGGGTGCAAATTTATGCTGCTTAGCCGCTTGGTAGTTAAGAGAAAAGTCCCATAAGCTTTCTTCTGCACCGCTAATATGCCCTTTTACCCAAAAATTGTAAAAATCGCAAAAGGGGAAGTCTTTTCCAAATGAGCCAAAAGCATGCATGTAGCTATGAGAGGGGGTTTTCCAATTTTCGAACTCAATTCCTAATTTTATAGATGCATTTGTAGCGTTTATAAAATCTTGCTCGTTTATACCCAGTGCATTGTTAAGTTGAATAATAGGCGGAATTGTTGCTTCACCCACGCCTATAGTGCCAATAGTACTTGACTCAATAAGGGTTATTTTAATTACTTTACCTAACACTTTATTAAGCAAGGCGGCTGTTATCCACCCTGCCGTGCCCCCGCCTGCGATTACGACGTGTTTTATTGGTTTCATATTATTGTCCACGTTTACAGTTTAAAGCTTTGTTAAGTTTGATAAAATTTAGATAAAGTAGCTATAAAAAAGCCCTTGTAAAACAAATTACAAGGGCTCCTACACACAACCTTTATTATAGCTTGTAGCTAAAGCCTAACAAGTAAGTACGTCCGTAATCTTGGTAGTCACGAACTTGTAGCGCGTTATCGCCAGAAAGCGATGTAAACGGCTCTTCTGTTAAGTTTTGAACTTGGAACTGAATTGATAACCCTTCAAGGCTTTCAACACCGGCCTCACTAAAGTCGTAGCCAGCTTGAATGTCCCAAATTGTTTCGCCTAGGATATCCACTTGCTCGGTATCAAAACCTAGCCCGTATACATCACCTTTAAAGGCACTACGTTTACGCATGCTGGTACGCAGTTGAATACCATTCATTTCGTAGTAAACCGTTAAGCTCTGAATTTTGTCAGACAGACCCGGTAGCTCGTACTCATTACCGTTTTGATCTTCAATGTCTGATTCAATACCGGTATGGCTTGCAATTAAACCAAAACCTTCAAGTGATGGGTGGAAAATTTTAAATGGCAATGCGAGAGATAGCTCGTAACCGTATAGGTCGCCGCCACCGCCATTTACTTTACCACTGCCAGTACCTTCAGAAGTAGCTGGTATTTCACCTGTTGATGGGTCAGCAACGCCCGACATATCAATTTCGTATGTGCCGTCAAAAATCCACTGGGTTAAGTCTTTATAGAAAAACGCAGCAGAGAAGTAACCTTCATCGCTAAAGTAGTTTTCGTACGTTAAATCGTAACCAGTTGCTTCTTTAGGCTCTAGGTTAGGGTTACCACCCGATACAGACCAAAAGTTACCGTTTTCATCAGGCGTTGTGTTGTATGATGCATCAATAGATGAGTTCATCTCGTCCAAACGGGCGCGTGAGATTGTTTTAGCTGCACCAAAACGTACTGTTTGCTGCTCATCAATCGCAAGTGATAAGTTCAAACTTGGTAAAACGTGTGAATAATCGTGGCTAATATTGGTAGGTGATGCCACAACAATGCCATCTACAGTACTAAATGCATTACCTTGCGATGACTGATCAGTGTGAACGTAACGTACACCGATATTACCCGTTAACGCTAAGCCGCTTACTTCGGCATTAATATTAGCTTGTGCAAATGCAGAGGTAATTTCTTCTTTTACGGTCCACGATTTAGTTAAGTGGCTCGTATTTGTTAAGCTTTCATCTAGTAAGTCGTAGTAGCCGTCATTAACAAGACCATTTACATCGTAGGCAATCATATCGCCCATGCCAATAAAGTCTAAATTAACGCTGCCCATTCGATACTGCTCTGGCACGGTAACTAAACCCGGGTTATCAAGTGAAAACCCAGATAACGTCATAAAGAAGCCCTGCGAATCTTTGGTTTTTTCGCGCTCTTTATAAGACATACCAAATTCAATTGAGCTGAAGTATTCGTTTTCTAATACTTTAGATGCCGCTAGTTTTAACGTAGATAACTCATCTTCAATTGTAGGTGCATTAATGAAACCATCTTGCGCTTGGTTTTCATACTCGGTGCCCGTTAAGCCATATTTATCATTTAAAGCAGAGCTTGCACCCCATGATAAAGGACCACCTAATTGCATTAAGCTGTAATCGCTGTAATCTAAATCGTGAGTAAACGTAGCACCTGTATTACCACCGTTAAATGTGTAACCTAGGTTATCTGCAACACCGCGAGCATCGCCTCGGCCTGTTCCAGAGTAACTCTCAAGGCTCCAAATTTTACGGTCTACTTGAGAGTAACTTGCGTCAAACTCTACTGACCACGAGTCATCAATATCGTATTTAGTGTTAAAGCCAAACGCGGTTAGTTCTGCTTCACGCTCTTCGTAGTCGTTACGAACAACCACACGTTGGCCATTTGTTACCGCACTGGTAATAAAGCCACTTGCGTCATCTACAGCTACGCTTGCAGGGTCAATCGAACCTTGACCCCATGCGAATGGGATTTCGATACCACGTAAGATTTTTTCATCTGTAAAATCAACATATAACGCATCAAACGTCATGTTTAATTTGTCTGTAGGCGCGGCCTCTAGTACGAGCATCGCTGAGTCACGTTCAAGGGTTGATGAACGTACAAATGGTTTTGCACCCCCTAATATAGAGTACGTTTGACCATCATCAGCAGTAAATTCAGGGTAACCCCAAGAGTTCCAACGTTTTTCTTGATTTGGAGAGCTCATGGTATTTAGTGCAAACGCAACACCTATGGTGTCATCTGCAAATTGATCAATGTATGAAATAGTACCGCGGTAACCATCGTCGTTACCGTCTGGGTTTAGTTTATCAAAGCTAGTTTGCTCGTACTGGCCATTAACTTGAAATACACGCTCGCCTTTACTTAAAGGACGTACGGTTTGCATGTTAATAACACCGGCAATACCTTCTGCTTCAATACTTGCATTAGGTGTTTTATAAACGGTAACGCCGCTCATAATTTCTGATGGGTAAAGGTCAAACTCTACGCCGCGGTTATCGCCAATAGATACTTGCTCGCGGCCATTAAATGTAGTGCCACTTTCGTTTTCACCAAAACCACGAATTGATACTCTACTTGCGCGACCATCTAGGCGCTGCGCCGTTAAACCTGGTAAGCGTGCAATAGACTCAGCAATAGATGAATCAGGAAGTTTACCTATATCTTCAGCTGAAATTGACTCAACGACTTGAGTAGAAAAACGCTTTGTGTTGATTGATTCTACAACACTGCCACGAAAGCCTTTTACTTCGATAACCTCAACGTCATCATTTTTAACTGTATCTTCTTGTGCTGCTACAGAGGCAAAGCTTGCTAATCCTGCAGTAGCCATTGCCAACGTTAATATACTTGGTTTGAACATAGACATGATGTTTTTCCCGTTACCCATATTGTGATACTCGCTTCTTTATTTGAGTGATAGTCAAACAGGCGAGCTAATTTTGTTGTCAGCATCAATATTAACGCTCGAATTATTTTATTAACAACTTTATGCATACGTATTCAGTACTATGCAAAACGCTAAAAGTTAACAATGAGTTCACAAATAAAACTTTAACCCACTGTTTTAAATAGTTTTATATTGGTGCAACCTAGTGATTTATTATCATTATAAAAATACATCAATTATTTAACTGAAATCCCTGTGTCATTATTTGTAAATAGCGTTAATTAAAGGTTTTTTATAAATTTACGCGCATATCTTTTGTAAAGATTACCAGGTCAAATTGGTCTGACCAAAGAGTGGAATCACCAAAGCTGTGCAGCCCTTTAAAAATAAGCACCAAAATAGTCAGCTGTTTTAGTTACACTTAAATAAACATGATTGGTAAAAGTGCTGCAGCGGTTTTTATGGGTAACTTTCTGCTTAGCTAAAACCGCTTTTATGTAAGTAAATTAGCTGCATACGTATGCAGACTTTTTACAGAGCAGCACCCTTCACGTATGCTTTTTGAAAATTTAGTGATTGTTTCAATCAAACTAATAACAATATAAATACTGTGTGGAACGACGGAGAAAAGTATGGCCCAACAGCAGTGGTATAAAGGTGCGGTTATTTATCAGGTTTACCCGCGAAGCTTTCAAGACAGCAATAACGATGGTATTGGTGATCTTAAAGGGATAATTAATCGCATTGATTACATTAAAAGCTTAGGCGTTGACGCTATTTGGATTTCTCCTTTTTTCAAATCTCCAATGAAAGATTTTGGCTACGACATAAGTGACTATCGCGATATAGACCCGATATTTGGTGACCTAAACGACTTTGATGAGTTAATAGATCAAGCACATAAACGCGACATTAAAATTATTATTGACCAAGTGTTAAGCCATACATCAGACCAACATCAATGGTTTTTAGATAGCCGCGAAAACCAAAACAATGATAAAGCTGACTGGTACGTATGGGCAGATGCTAAAGAAGATGGCACAGCGCCTAATAACTGGTTATCTATTTTTGGTGGCGGTGCTTGGCAATGGGAGCCTCGTCGCGGTCAATACTATTTACATAACTTTTTAACCGAACAGCCTGATTTAAACTTTCATAATCCAGATGTAAGAAAAGCTGTTTTAGAAAATGTAGAGTTTTGGCTTAAAAAAGGTGTAGATGGTTTTAGATTAGACGCTATTAACTTTTGCTACCACGATGCACAATTACGTGACAACCCAGCAAAGCCTAAAGATAAACGCCAAGGCCGTGGCTTTAGTGAAGATAACCCATATGCTTTTCAGTACCATTATTATAATAATACCCAGCCAGAAAACATTGAGTTTATGCAAGACATACGTGCATTACTTAATAAATACCCGGGTACTGTATCACTTGGCGAAATTTCATCGGAAGATTCATTGGCAACAATGGCAGAATATACCCAAGGCGGTGATAAGCTGCATATGGGCTACAGTTTTGAACTACTCACGGATGATTATTCAAGTGAATACATAAGAGAAACCGTACAGACTCTAGAGCAACGCATGACTGAAGGTTGGCCGTGCTGGGCGTTTAGCAACCATGATGTAGAGCGTGTTGCGAGCCGCTGGAGCCAAAATGGTGAAATAAACCCAGCACAATGCAAAATGCTTACAGCTTTATTAGCTTCTTTGCGTGGTAGCGTATGTATGTACCAAGGTGAAGAGCTGGGGCTAGGTGAAGCCTCTGTAGCATTTGAAGACCTACAAGACCCATATGGCATTACCTTTTGGCCAAACTTTAAAGGTCGCGACGGCTGTAGAACGCCAATGCCATGGGAAGGTAACAACACACAAAACGCAGGATTTAGTGTTGCTAAACCCTGGTTACCGGTTGATAGCGCGCATACGCAGCAGGCTGTGTCTGTACAAGATAAAGATACAAATTCTATACTTAATGCCTACCGTGAGTTTATGGCATGGCGTAAACAGCATACTGTGTTATTAGCAGGCGATATTAAGTTTATTGATACTGCTGAGCCTATCCTCGCTTTTTACAGAACGCTAAACGAGCAAACTATGTTATGTGTGTTTAACTTAGCTGATAGCAATCAAACATTTGAGTTGACTAAAACAGTGACTGAGGCGCATGACTCACTATCTCATTGTAATGCTACTTTAGATGGTAATAAGCTAAACATGAATGGTTTTGACTGTTACTTTGCTTTTGTAAAATAAGAATGCCCTGACGTATGATGCTCAAAAGCCCGATTTTATCGGGCTTTTTTGTGCGCTCAAATAGTGGGGCTGCTATAGCCGGTATTAAGACGAAATACCGACCTCCAAACCACTAACTTAACCTTTCTAATGTGATTGTGTTTTACTATTTAAATAATCAGTGAGCGCAAATAACACGCCAGAGCTTACAAAGGTGACATGGATAATCACTTTCCAAAATAGCTCCTCACTTGAATGAATATTAGAATTAATAAATACCTTTAAAAGCTCAACTGCAGATATGGCAACAATTGCGCTAATAAGCTTCATTTTTAAGCCAGAGAAACCTACTTTTCCCATCCATGACGGCCTATCTTCGTGGCCCTCAATATTAAGCTTTGAAACAAAGTTCTCATAACCACTAAAAATAATAATAAGTAATAAACCAGCCAGTAAAGCGGTATCAACGAGGGTAAGTATACCCACTAATAACTCTTGGTTTGTTGCACTAAAAGTGGCAATACCCATTAAATAAAGTTGCTTAAAAAACTTTATTAATAGCAATATTACAGCAAATAGTAGGCCTACAAAAAACGGGGCTAATAACCAGCGCCCTTTAAATATAAACGACTCTAAGCCCTGCTCTACTTTGTGTATCTTACGAGGCGTACTGGTTGGTTTTGCTTGGTGTTCTGACATTAACTTATCTTTTTATAAAAAAGCGACCTTAGCTTATAATTTATTACAACACAATTACTTATATAATTATTTAAGCGTAATTTACTCATCTTGACGATAAAAATTTTTCGTTATCTTTTATTTTAATTTCGATTAAAAATCACTACACCAACAGAGTTGTTCTGCATTGGGCACTATTTAAATACAGCTTTAAAATGTATTTAAATCGTAAAACCATTTATTTAGGAATCAACAAATGAATAAAGCATTGCTAGCATTAATAGTTGCACCACTTTTTGCTGTATCTGCAACGGTTGCAATCGCAGACGATGCACCAGTAGCTTCTGCACAAACAATTAAAGAATACACAGATATGTGTGTAAATTGGGCTAAAGATGATGATGTAAGTAACGACGATCTATTTGGCTATGTTCTTCAATGCGTTAATGATGAATTAGAGTCTGAAGGTTACAAAAAAGTATCTACTGTACAAATCTAAACAATAAAAAATATGCGGCTAATAAAGCCATTGCGACGCATATAATCATAAAAAAACCGGAATGACACAAGCTGTGCATTCCGGTTTTTGTTTATCTTAGGCTAAATAAATTTTAAGGTTTATTCAGCTTCTTTTTTTGCTTTAGGTTTAGCTGGCGATTTTTTTGCAGCCGCTTTCTTTTTAGGCGCTGCTTTTTTCTTCGCTTCTTCTACCCATTTACCCGCTTCGTAGTGAGCGGTCCAGCCTGTGGCTTTTCCGTCAACTTCAGTCATCACGTATTGCGCTTTATTTTTACGGCTATAACGTACTACGGCTAAATTACCATCAGGATCTTTTTCTGGCGCATCAGCTAAGTAATAAAACTTAGGTGAAATACGCTCTCTAAAACGCTTTAGCTCAGCCACTTTAGGCGCGCGCGTCTCGCGTGATTTAGGGAAAGTGTTAGCCGCCAAGAAAATACCTGCAGCCCCGTCACGTAAAACAAAATAAGCTTCTGACTTTTCACATTCAAGTTCAGGTATGTGCACAGGATCTTCTTTTGGTGGCGCAGCTTCGCCGTTTTTAAGTAACTTACGCGTATTTTTACACTCTTCGTTGTTACAGCCAAAATACTTACCAAAGCGGCCCGACTTAAGCTCCATGTCTGAGCCACATTTATCACATTCGATAATAGGCCCATCGTATCCTTTAATTTTAAAGGTACCTTGCTCAACGATATACCCTTCACATGCAGGGTTATTACCACAAACATGTAATTTACGGGTTTCGTCTATTAGGTAAGAGTCCATAGCCGTTTCACAGATTGGACAGCGCTTCATTTGCATTAATGTTTCAGTTTCAATGTCCTCAACATCTGCCGCAACCGCTTCATCCCCTGATACTAGGTTCATAGTGGTTGTACAACGCTCTTTAGGCGGTAAGTTATATCCTGTACAGCCTAAGAAAACACCCGTTGATGCCGTGCGAATACCCATTTTTCTGCCACACGTAGGGCAGTCAATGTCGGTTTCGACCATTTGATTAAGGCGCATTCCGCCTTGCTCTGGCTCATCTTTGGCTATGTTTAATTGCGTAGAAAAATCAGCATAAAACTTATCAAGCACTTGGGTCCATACACGCTCGCCTTCGGCGATATCATCTAAACGACCTTCCATTTTTGCTGTAAAGTCAAAGTTCATTAAATCAGTGAAGTTTTCAACCAAACGGTCGGTAACAATTTCGCCCATTTTTTCAGCGAAAAAACGACGGTTTTCTACCCGTACATAACCACGGTCTTGAATTGTTGAAATAATTGATGCGTAGGTAGATGGACGACCAATACCACGTTTTTCAAGCTCTTTTACTAAACTTGCTTCACTAAAGCGCGCTGGCGGTTTAGTAAAGTGCTGCTTAGGGTCAAGCTCAATTAAACTAAGTACTTCGCCTTCTTTTACTGCTGGCAGAGATTGATCTTCTTCATTCTTTTTGCGTACCGCAGGTTGCACTTTTGTCCAACCATCAAAGCGAAGTACTCGCCCTTTTGCTTTTAATTGAAACTCATCAGCGGCCACAGTAAGCGTTGTTAAATCGTACTCTGCAGGCACCATTTGACAGGCAACAAACTGACGCCAAATTAATTCGTACAGTTTTTTGGCATCGGCATCAACACCTTCAACATGCCCAGAAAGTACAGTGACACTTGAAGGACGGATCGCTTCGTGCGCTTCTTGCGCGTTGCCTTTAGAGCTGTAGCTAATTGGGTCTTTAGGTAAGTACTTTGCGCCAAACTCTTGGGTTACATAATCACGACACATTTCAACTGCATCTTTTGACAGATTAGTTGAATCGGTACGCATATAAGTAATGTAACCGCCTTCGTAGAGGCGTTGTGCAAGCATCATTGTTTTTTTAACGCCATAGCCTAAACGTGTACTGGCGGCTTGTTGCATGGTTGAAGTAATAAAAGGCGCACTTGGGCGGCTTTTGCTGGGTTTTTCTTCAACACTTATTACTTTATATTCGGCTGTCTCAAGGCTCTTAACTGCGGCTGTAGCCTGAGCCTCATTTACCGGCTTAAATGGCTTGTCTGCTTGTTTGGTGACTTCTAAGCGTAATTGTGACTCAGTATTTTTAACATCGGCGTGTATATCCCAAAACTCTTCTGGAATAAACGCTTTAATTTCACGTTCGCGCTCTACTAATAAACGTACCGCAACCGATTGCACACGCCCAGCAGAAAGCCCGCGCGCTACTTTAGCCCATAATAATGGCGATACCATAAAGCCAACTACACGGTCTAAGAAGCGGCGTGTTTGTTGTGCATATACCATGTCGGTATTTAGTTCACCAGGTGTTTCAAACGCTTGTTGAATCGCATTTTTTGTAATTTCGTTAAATACAACGCGTTTATATTTTTCAGGCTCACCACCAATAATTTCTTGAAGGTGCCAAGCAATTGCTTCCCCTTCTCTATCCAAATCCGTTGCGAGATAAACTTGGTCTGCATTTTCGGCCAGCTTTTTTAACTCTTGAACTACTTTCTCTTTACCTGGCAAAATTTCGTAATGTGGCTCCCACCCTTTTTCAGGATCAATACCCATACGTGCAACTAAGTTAGTGTAATCTCGTTGCTGTTTATACACTGCCTTTTCTTCAGGCTCCATTTTACGAACTTCAGCTGGCGTTTTAGTCGCCGGTACTTTAGCTTTGTTCGAACCTGAAGTAGGTAAATCACGCACATGTCCAATACTGGACTTTACGATGAAGTCTTTACCTAAGTATTTATTAATTGTTTTAGCCTTAGCAGGTGACTCTACAATTACTAGCGATTTGCCCATAGTTGCCTATTTCTAACCAAATATTTAAATGTGTTTTGCCGACATAAACGGCGCGAATATTTATAGGTATATCTACAAACACCTATTGTTACAAGCTTTTAATACAAACTTTTCAGTATTTACTGAATAAACAAACAATTTTTGTTGTTAAATTATACAAACCGGTGTTTTTAAAATAATTGCTGTGGAATATATAGAACACAAATAAAAAAGCCAACCTTAAGGTTGGCATTTTTTACATTCTACCGATTATAAATCGTCGGTTACGCTAACAGAAAGCGTACTTTCTAACCCTGAAGGCGCTTCGGCAGTAACGGTTAAAATACCACTAAACTGCTCATTTCCTCCATCTAAGTCTTCACGCGTAATACCAAATGATAAACCAACAGGCACAATACTTGTTGTATTAGGGTAAGTGTAATTATCACTACCTGTTAAAATACCGTTGTCTGTGTCAATAGAGATGGTTGTTTCAGCAGGCATTGGGTTGTTATATATATCTGCTATAAATACCGTAAGCCCTAGGCTAGCAGTGCCTGATGCAGTTTGTGTTAAATCTATTGCATCAACCTGACACATTATTGCGCTAGTGGGGTCGTTTTGCACACGGCGAACAAGTGGACTTGCAGGGTCGCTGTTTACACGTACCTCTGAAGCGGTTGCACCCGCGATAGCAGAACAATCATCCGCGTATGTAACTAGCCTAAAGAATGCAGTATCACCCGACATTACGATTTCTTGGTTTTGAAATACATTAACCATTTGACGACTACAAATACCTGCGGCTTCGTCTTCTTCACGACACAGTAAG
Organism: Pseudoalteromonas sp. Angola-4; assembly: GCF_028599265.1. Classification (NCBI taxonomy): domain Bacteria; kingdom Pseudomonadati; phylum Pseudomonadota; class Gammaproteobacteria; order Alteromonadales; family Pseudoalteromonadaceae; genus Pseudoalteromonas; species Pseudoalteromonas sp. Angola-4. Next base: position 148,920 of record NZ_JAQREK010000005.1, read on the forward strand.
CCGTTGTATAGGCCGTTTTCTGTGGTCCATGTACCATTGCCATCAAAATCGACAAATTCTTCAAACTCATCACCGGTTGAGTTATCACGTGAACAGGGGTCGGTTCCATCATTACAGTCTTTACCGCCATAGGTGCCATCTTCATTGTTATCGATAAAGGCTTCTGGAATATCAAATAAATCATCAAAAAAGTCTTCACTGTCAAAGTAGCCGTTGCCATTTAAATCAGAAAACGTTTCTTCACCAATTGCATAAGCATGTACAGTGGCACGTCCACCTAACGGTAAATCTACCGTTAAGTCATTATTTAAAATTCCTAATGGACATGGTAAGCCACCATCACACTTTTGCGTAATGGTATTTTCATACATAGAGTCAGTAAACGGGCGTGGGTTACTGCTGGTCCACGTTACGCTACACGTACCATTGGTTGTTGTACAACTTGGCTCTATTACGCCCCCTTCTGTGATAAAGCTAACAGCTGTTCCATCTGGCACAGGGTTGTTAAAGTGATCAGCTAGGCGGGCATTAACCGATACGGTATTACCATCAACATTTAACGCATGAGGGTTAAATATAGAACGAGATAGCGAAAAGCTATTTTGATCCGCAATGCCTGTACTAATTACAAGAATATCTGAAGGGGCGGTTACAATAACCGTGTCGCCATCTACGTCTTCTTCGCTAGATGCGATAACACGCACAGGCGTAGCAATTGAACCTGATTGAACTGAGGTAGTCACTTCACCGCTGGCATTAGTAATTGCACTGGCTGTGCCTAACGTTATACCACCGACTGCCGTTGACAGCTCAAAGTTAACCGTTCTTGAAGCTAAATCATTGCCATTTGAATCCACAAGTTTAAATGTTACTTCAGAGATTTCAGTTCTGTCAGCACCACCCGTACCTTTTAATGCAATTACTGGCTCAGTCACTTCTACAAATTGTAAAAAGCCAATATTGGCAGGTGATACATTTATAGTAGTACTAGCAGAAACCGTATCGCCACCGGTGATCACGGTAGCCGTAATTATATCCCCACCCACACAAGTAAGCGGACGGTATGTAGAGCGTGCAAAGCCGCCAATACTGGTTACTGTTTCATCTATAAGTGCTTGGCCAGAGCCAACACAACCAGATGAAAATTCAACAGTAAGTGGTGTGGTATATAGCTCACCGTCTTTTGAGATTTCAATTGAGATAAGTGCTGTTGCACCTGCAGCTAATAGCTCATCGTCTGCAACCGAGCTGCTAATAGCAATTTCAACATCTACAGCAGCAATTTGAAATGCCTTAGTTAAATCGCTATCGAGCACTGACACAGTAATTTCACCGGCGCCTACATCTTGACCAGGAACTATATCTAAAAGTGCGATACCATTTGCATCGGTAATAGCCGTGCCAGTTGAAGGTGTAATTGAGCCAATTGTTGTACTCGCTGTTACTAGGGTCTGCGTAAGAGGAGTTGTCGAATTCTCGTTAGTCACTTCGATATAAAGAATCGCCGTTGAATCACCTGAGATACTAGTTACAAGATCACACTGGCTTGCATCTCTTTGAGATTTAAAGTCTGCTGGACAATTTTCTAGGATTGAAAAACTAATATCTGCAGTACTTTGGTCTGGGTTTACAGCATCACCTTTTGTATAAAAACCCAGCGTTTGCTCAACACCTTCGTACTGGGCTGTTATAACGCCTGCACCTTCTACAGTACCCGAAGTTAAGTTAATTGATGCAACACCACTCTCATTCGTTAGTGCAGTACCAATACTTGGGATTAAGTTACCTAAAGTTGATGAGAAGTTTACAACTGCCCCTTCAACTTCAACGCCATCTCCGTCAAGAATAGTTGCTTTAACAACTGCGCTATCTGCGGCGCTGATTGTGCTAATTTCTGATAACGTCGTTGAAGAGGTAAGGCTTAAACCGATAGAAAAGTCTAATGATTCACCTTGAATGGGCGCATCCCCTTCAGTTGTAAATGTATAACCTTCAGAGCTATAAACAGTATTTTCGTTATCGGTGTAGGTGGCCACAATAGAGCCAGCCCCAGCTTCAGTCCCTGCAAGCAAGCTAATTGTTGCAATGCCTTGTTCGTTTGTTAAAGCTGTACCGTTTGTAGGATTTATACTACCTAAACCAGTAAGTACAAACTCAATTAATTGGTAAGCAGCGGGTTCATTATCAATTAATAGTTCAACCTGCGCGGTAACAGGGTTTAAATAATCAACACTTCGAGTCGTAGCCCCAGATGAATCAACAAGCGTTACACTCAATTGTGGATCTGTTGATTGTGCGCCATCCGACTCAAATGCAAACGTATCGGTGTAACTTTCGCCATCTACTGTATAGGTTGCTGTTACTTCACCAGCTCCTGCATTTTCACCCGCGGTAAGTTCCAGTATCGCTATACCATCTGATTGGGTTAACGCTGTACCTGCTGTAGGGTTTAGTTCACCGATTGAGTCAGCAAGGGTAAAAGTAATACGCTCACCTGAGACTGCATCGCCATCTTCATCTTCTAAAGTAGCTCTAAGCTCTAAAGGAGCAGCCGCTGTGACCGTGTTTGACTCAGTGTCACTAGATTGTAAGTAACCTTTTAAAGTTACCGTGAAAGTGGATGTTTCTGTAGTAGAATCGTCATCATCTCCGATGGTGCCGTCTTTTTCGATTGTTCCACCACCACCACAAGCGCAAAGCAAAATGCTAAATAGTGTAATGCTGAGTAGTCGCGTTAAAGGCATGGACCTCTCCCTAGCGTTGTTATTATTTACTAATAGTTGTTTACCTAATATTAACCTATAACTTAGTCTAATATCACAGTTTTTTGTCACTTTTTTATGTAAATAATTCCGCAAAGGCTATTTTTTTCTGTAGTAAATATTTCCTTGCTGGTAGTCTATGGCAAATTTGAAAAAATAGATTAGGGAATATGTCTAAAATACGTTCAATGAGTTTAACTACCCGTATCATGATTGGCATGGCACTGGGTATTGCAGTAGGCTTTTTATTTCAGGCTATATTAGCTGGTGAAGACGATTATCTAATTCCTCTTGGGTTATTCTCTTTGCCAATTAAAGCTTTTTTTGTAGATGGCCTTTTCCATGTTGGCGGACAAATTTTTATTGCCAGCTTAAAAATGTTGGTTGTGCCGCTGGTATTTGTATCGCTTGTATGTGGTACGTGTAGCTTGAGCGATCCTAAAAAATTAGGCCGTTTAGGTGGTAAATCGATTGGCTTATATTTAGTTACAACTGCCGTGGCAATTACCGTAGCTATTTCACTGGCGTTATTATTTAACCCAGGTCAAGGCATTGCACTGCCATCAGATGCAAGCTTCAATGCTAAAGAAGCCCCTACCTTAGCGCGAGTGATTATCGATATGTTCCCTACTAACCCATTCGAAGCAATGGCTAAAGGGAACATGCTGCAAGTTATTGTGTTTGCGCTTTTATTTGGTGTTTCAATGGCGCTAAGTGGCAAAGCAGGTAAACGTGTAGCCGCAGTATTTGAAGATTTAAACACGGTTATTTTAAAACTAGTAACGCTACTAATGAACATTGCGCCTTACGGTGTGTTCTTTTTAATGGCTAAACTTTTTACCACTATCGAAATGGGATTAATACTCAGCCTAGCTAAGTACTTCCTTGTAGTAGTGGCGGCGTTATTAATTCACGCGTTTATTAATTACAGTATTATTTTAAAAGTATTAACAGGCCTTAACCCGCTTACCTTTTTAGCTAAAATGAAACATGCGTGTTTATTTGGTTTTAGCACTTCAAGCTCAAGCGCGACTATGCCTATTACACTTGAAACTGCGACCAAAAAACTAGGCGCTAATAACTCGGTTGCCTCTTTTACTATTCCACTAGGCGCTACCATTAACATGGATGGCACAGCCATTATGCAGGGCGTGGCAACAGTATTTATTGCACAAGTGTTTGCTGTTGATTTGACGATTTCTGATTACTTAATGGTTATTCTAACCGCAACGCTTGCCTCGGTAGGCACTGCGGGTGTGCCTGGTGTGGGTTTAATCATGCTTGCAATGGTACTTAACCAAGTAGGTTTACCAGTAGAAGGGATTGCAATTATTATTGGTGTTGACAGATTACTCGATATGACGCGCACAGCCGTTAATATAACGGGTGACTGTATGGTAACTTGTGTGGTTGCTAAATCAGAAGGTCAATTAGATGAAACAATATTTAACGACCCGAACGCAGCTAAAGACTTAGAAGATTACCACAAATCTACTGAGTAATTATTTAAGCCCATAAAAAAACCCTTGCTAAGCAAGGGTTTTTTATTACCTTTAATAACGTTTTATGGGTTCATTGCTTTAAAACGCGACATTAAATTAACGCCTGCTTTATTTACAGAACTACTAAGCCCAATTGCTAACTTATCACTTAACCCTTTCTTAATTTTGTATTTTACTTTATATATTTGACGCTCAGCTTGTTGCTCTAATAACGCATCATCACTGGTTTTAATTACATCAACTAAGCCCTTTTCAATTGCTTGTGTTGCAAACCAGTGCTCGCCCGTTGCCACATTATCAATATTAAGTGTTGGCCGTTGGCTGCTTACAAACTCTTTAAACAAACCATGTGTTTGCTCTATTTCATCACGAAACTTTTCGCGGGCTTTATCTGTATTTTCGCCGAACAAGGTTAACGTACGTTTAAATTCGCCTGCTGTAATTTGCTCAAACTCTACATCGTTTTTCTTTAAAATTTTATTAAAGTTAGGTATTTGTGCAATTACACCAATAGAGCCAACTATAGCAAAAGGAGCCGCTAATATTTCATCGGCCACACAGGCCATCATGTAACCGCCACTCGCTGCTACTTTATCAATAGAAACCGAAAGCTTAATACCTGCAGTTTTAAAACGCTGTAATTGCGATGCAGCTAAACCATAGCCATGCACCACGCCGCCCCCACTTTCTAAGCGAACTAATACTTTATCTTTCTCAGGATTAGCAATGGCAATAATTGCGGTCACTTCTTCGCGTAGGCTTTCAACTTCATGAGCGTCCATACTACCTATAAAGTCAATAACATATAGGCGTGGCTTCGGCTCATCATTTGCCGCTTTTTTAGACTCGACTTTTTGCGCTTTATGATGCGCTTTTAACTCTTTTTTAGTTAAAGTATTTTCTAAAAAGCTGTGTTTTAAGTCATCTAGTTGCTCAGACAAATCGTCTATTTCTATGGCTCCTTTTTTAGCTTTAGGCTTTACTGCTGAACCCACAATAAGGGTTAAAATAATTGCAATAGCAATAACAAAGGTAACCGTTTTAGCAAAAAACAAACCGTATTCGTATAAAAATTCCAACTGGTCTCTCCATTTATAAATTTAAGCTAATTTATCATGCTTTATAACAAAAAAAAGCCACTAAACAGTGGCTTTTCAAGGTTAATAAGGTATTTGCTGATTAATCAGTCACAACCTCTGGGTTACTGACTAATAACATACGCCCGCGTGCAGCTAAATAAGTAGCTACTTGGAGCTGCATTTCAGCGTTTGCTGCTGCACTGCCCTCAACTGTTGCCGCTTGGGCATCGTCTTGTGCTGGCGTTAAAATTGAGCCATGGTGCCCTTTTGTAAATTTCACCAAATAACTCGCCGGGGTTTCACTTAGTGCTTGTGAAGTGCTTACTGTTTCAAGCCCCATAAATGTTGCTAACGGAATTGTGCCCGATATAGGATTATTTGCTGCCGCTGGCGGAATAACCTGGTCTGGTTTGTTATCTGCGCCATCGCCTACAACTACATTAGTGTATACAGGGGTACCTAAAGCATTTACCGCTGCTGCGTAATTTGTTGGGTCTCCGCTATCAAGTGCTGTTTGCGCTGCAAAAGCAAACTCGGTCATTACCGCTTGGATGTTGGCAAGTTTTGTAGTTTCCCCTGCCGTAGTAAGTGAGGTTACATACGCCTGATAGCCACAAGTTAAAAACGCTTCCATATCTGGTAATAATGTACCACAGTTTGAAATAGCATCCGCTTGTAAAAACTCGTTAAACTCTTGCGATTCTGCTGTACCAGCTTGCGATAATACAGAGCCTTGAATAAATGGCCCAAACGCAGCCGATTCAAGTAAAAAGCTTGCTATGCCGCCACCGCCACTGGCAAGTGCTACCGTGTTTACCTTAAATAATGGGTCAACTGTATCTGCAAGCGGAGTATTAGCCTGAGCTATAAATGCAGGTGCAACAATAGAGCCTAAAGAATGCCCTACATAGGTTACATCTTGTGCGTTAATCGTCGCATCATTAATAAAGTTTAAACCTAAGCGTAAGCCTAATAAATCTGCTGATGATTGACGCAAGCTATCACGAGCCACTAATAATGAGTTTAAGTTCATGTAACTTAGTACTGAGCCCGTCGTTGCATTAAAGTCATCTGTTCCATCAGCATCAACATCTACACCACGCTCACCATGGCGAGGATGGTCAATCGCCGCTGTGGCAAAACCTTGAATTGAAAGTTGTGCAGTGAGTGCCAACATGCTTTCTTTGTCGGTTGTTATACCGTGTTGCATAATAACAACTGGCCAACCAGTTTCTGGCATTTCAATTGGATCAAGACCTTGTGAATCACGAATAAAATTAATAACCGGTAAAATAGGTTTGGTTATTTGCACTGGCACATTCGCCATGCTTTGCACTTTAGGAATAGAGTTATACTTAGTTAAATGACGCGTAGTGTCTAAACCTAAATCACGCAACTGTCCGTCACTTAGCGCAGCACAAAGCCCATCATTATCGCTAATTGGCTCTGCAGGGAAAGCCTCGCCTGCTGCAGCTTTGTAACCTAAAACAGCTACCGCGTTGTCACACATACCTTGCCAATATGTATCATTTAAATCACTTATTTCAGTGCCTGTTGGAGTGCCTAAATACATAGGTAACATAACGCTACCTTTTAAATATTGCACACCAGAGAACGCATCCGATACGCTAACACCCGCAGCTGCAAATACTTGCTGCACATTTACCATTGCTTGTTCAGGTACACTTACCATTGGTGTTGGCAAAGCATCATTTTGTAAGCTAGCTGCCAGTAAGTTTTTAATTGTGCCAAGCACAGGACCTGCTGATTGAATGGTCATAGCAGCAGAAAATATAATATCATCTTTAGTAATATCACCTGAGCTTACAACCACATTCTCATAGCTATTTACTGCCGCTTGAAGACCAAGCTGAGCATCAGTAATCAATGGCGCTTCTTCACTTACAGAAGCGTAAGTAGAAGAAGGCTGAATAGAACGCCCTTGAGAGTCTTTTAATCCAGTAGTTAATACATTTATGTAAGAACTTCCTGGTGTGAAAGGTTTTAATGGGATAATAGCAACTGCATCGCCAGAGGCTTGAGAAATGAAGTCTACGCCGTAGGTTAATTCACCTACCAATTTACACGCTGAACCAGCTGTAACAACAGCACATTCGGCATCAGTTAAGCTTGCGCCCATAACCACTTCAAAAATTCTTACTGTACCAGGCGACGCTGCAGAGGTTTCATCAAGCGATACACCTGTAGGGAAAGTTAAATCAATTTTGTAAGGCACTTGCGATGACCAGCCATCTAACGCACCTAGCGCTAATTGCGGATCTGCATAAGCAGTGCGAGGCACAGAGACGTTATCATCGTCTAATTCACCTGGAATATTAATTGTGCCGTCTTGAGTGCCGCTCATTAATAAATCGTTAGGGACAGATAAAACCCCATTCGCAGGGTCAAAGGTCACCGTGGCATTAGGTATTATGGTTGCAGTATCGTTTTTAACATCTTCTAATGTTTCTCCGCCGCCACAACCTGCTAACGCAGCTGTAACCGAGAGTGAGAGTAGCATTTTTTTCATATTGTTGGCTCCGCACATATCTTTATTTTTATAGTGTGTTCGTTCAAAGTAAGTGTGTTTAATCAGTGTAGTAAAGTTAAAACAATGTAATCAGTTTATTAATGAGACATTAGACCAGTTAAACTTAACGTAAAGTTTATAATTCCGCCACCTAAATTTTCAATAAATTCGATTACTTGACGATTTGCTATGTTAAAATCAAAAAAATTTTATAAATTGGTATTTATATGCAAACTTATCAAGCAACTCCAAATGCACTTCAAAATAAAGTAATTTTAATTACAGGTGCCGGCGATGGTATTGGCCGCGTAGCAGCAATTACCTATGCAAAGCATGGCGCGACAGTTATTTTACTTGGTAAAACTACAAATAAGCTCGAATGCGTTTACGATGAGATTGTCAATGCTGGTTACCCTCAGCCTGCTATTGTGCCAATGGACTTAAAAGGCGCGACAAAACAAAACTACCGCGATTTAGCAGCCACTATCGAAAGTCAATTTGGCCGATTAGACGGCTTATTAAATAATGCCGGTATTTTAGGTTCGCTCGGGCCACTTGAGCACTTTTGCTCTTCTACGTTTGAAAATATCATGAAAGTAAATGTTACTGCGCAAGCAATGATCACCAAAGCGCTATTCCCTGTGCTGCGTAAATCAGAAAATGCCTCTATTGTTTTCACTTCATCAAGCGTTGGCCGTAAAGGGCGCGAATTTTGGGGGCCTTATGCAATATCTAAATTTGCAGTTGAAGGCATGATGCAAACATGGGCCTGCGAAGTAGGTAAAACCAATATCCGTGTAAATTGTATAAACCCTGGCGCAACGCGTACCTCTATGCGTGCATCAGCGTATCCAGGGGAGGATCGCGATAAGCTTGCTACCCCAGAAGATTTAATGCCAACGTATTTATATTTAATGAGTGATGACTCGAGTGATGTAAACGGTGAATCTCTCGATGCGCAACAAAAAAAATAAACTACATTTTTAATTATAAAAAAAGCCGCATACATTGCGGCTTTTTTGTCGGTGATTTTTGGTAATTATACCAATTAGCTTAATTAAATTATCTATTTTAAGGCTAGAAAAACGTGTTGATCGCTAGGCAAAAAATTCACAATTTAGCTGTGCTAAATGAGCATTTTTTTACCTAGGTAGCGACACGTTTAGCCCCGCAAAATGATTAAGTATTATTGCGGGTTAGTATTACTTACGCTTAGTTTGCTTAACACGTTGGTTATGCTTTTTAACCGCTTTACGAATTTGGTTAATTTTAGCACGCTTGTCTTTGCGTTTTTCAGGCATAACCGACAGTTTAGTTTGTGTTTCGCGGCCTAATTTAACGGTTTTGCGTAAATAGTTAACGGTTTCTAAATCAAGTTCAGCCCAGCCACCTTGAGGAAGGCGCTTATCTAGCTCTAATTTTCCGTAACGAATACGAATAAGGCGCGATACTTCTACATCCTGCGATTGCCATAAGCGGCGAACTTCGCGGTTACGTCCTTCGTTTAGCGTTACATTGTACCAGCGGTTAATGCCTTCACCACCCAAAGATTTAACCGTTAAAAATTTAGCAGGACCATCTTCAAGCTCTACGCCACGCGTTAAGTTTTTAATGGTTTCATTGGTCACTTCACCAAATACACGGGCTGAATATTCACGCTCAACTTCATAACTTGGGTGCATTAAGCGGTTCGCTAACTCACCATCGTTGGTAAATAACATTAAACCTGCTGTGTTAATATCTAGTCGACCAACAGCAATCCAACGCTCACCGTCTATGCGTGGTAAACGGTCAAAAACAGTACGACGTCCTTCTGGGTCTTTACGTGTACTTAACTCCCCTTCTGGCTTGTTGTACATAATTACACGACAAATACGGTCGGCTTTTTCTTCAATTTTTACGCTGTGGCCATCAACACGTATTAAGTCTGTTTCCTCAACACGGTCACCTAATTTAGCCACTTTACCATTAACACTTACGCGGTTTGCATCAATGTATTTTTCCATTTCACGTCGTGAGCCTACCCCTGCACGGGCTAGGACTTTTTGTAACTTTTCACCTTGAATACTCATTCGGATGGTTCTCTCACAGAAGGATCACTTAATAACTGGTTTATTTTACTTTCCTGTTGCGCTGGCAATGCAGGGAGTTCATCTAAACCGGTTAACGAAAAATAATCTAAAAATAATTTTGTTGTTGCATAAAGCGCTGGTTTACCAGGTACTTCTTTATGCCCTACTACTTTAACCCACTCTCGCTCAAGGAGGGTTTTAATAATTGCTGTTCCGGTTGTTACGCCTCGTACTTGCTCTATTTCACCACGCGTTATTGGTTGCCTGTAGGCAATTAACGACAATGTTTCTAGTAGTGCGCGAGAGTACTTAGGTGCCCGTTCTTGCCATAAATTACTAAGCCAAGGGCTTAAACTACTACACGCTTGAAAGCGATAGCCACTGCCTACTTCAACTAGCTTAATGCCACGTGTTTGATAGTGGGTATGTATAGCGTCTATCGCAGTGTTAATTCGTGACATAGAAATAGCTAAATCAGCCAATACAGTATCTTTTAAGTGGCGTTTGCTAACAGGTTTGTCTGCGACAAATATAGCCGCTTCAATGATCTCAATTAATTGTTCATCACTAATTCGACGACCCACCATAATATTTTGCTTTGCCCTTTAAAATACGTAGCCATCTATTATGACAGAACATCGCAAAAGGGGGAAAATATATCTGCTTTTAAAACAAATTAAATGCACAAAAAAGCCAGCAATTAATGCTGGCTCTTATGTGTAGCGTATTTAGCTAATATTAGCTATTTTTATAATGCTTTAGTGCATCATCTTCAGCAACGGCTTTGCCGTATTTGCTAATGTAGCCTTTAAACTCACCTTTACTGATGCGTTTATCATTGTTGCCATCCATGTAACCAAAATGGTTTGAAATATCATCATCGTCAGCTTCTTCTACTGAGATGTAACCATTTTTGTCGTTATCTAAACTTCTAAAATCATTTTCGATTTTATCAAATTTAGCTATCTTAGCCTTAAATGCCGACTCACTTACTTCGCTATCAGTCGCTACCTTACCGGTATTTAACTGCATGTAAGTGTTAAATTCTTTACGACTGATCTCGTTATCCATATTGGTATCAATATTTGAAAAGTGGCCCCAGATGCTATCGTCATCTGCTTCTACTTTTGAAATATAACCATCACTGTCGTTATCTAAACTTGCAAAATCGCTATCGATTTTTTCAAGGCCTTGGTTTGAGGCACATGCGGCTAAACTTAACGAAGCTAAAATAGTTGTTGCGAGTGTTAACTTTTTCATAAGACGTATCCTTGTAGTTAGTAAATGTCACTTTAACTAATACAAGTCCAATGCCAAAGTGCACAAGCCGCCAACAATCAATAAGTTACGTGAGTTTAGATTATTTTATATACATTAATCAATTACTTAGCTTTGCAATGATTGCTGCATACCTTGTAATTTTTGCAAAAAAATACCCAGTACAAACTGGGCATTATTTTAATCTACAAGTTACCGCGCAATTAGATTGCTGCGTTTTGGTAACGCTTTACAAATTCAGTTACGTTTTGTCCGTTACACTTTAACGAGTTTAAGTTACCAATTTTTTGGCGAACAGGCGCAAGGCCTTGCTTTAACGCTGTGATACATAACTGTGTTTCTTGGTGTGTATCTTTTGCAAACACTTCAACTTTTGATTCAGCAGCTTGGTTAGACGTTACTTTTTTAGCAATGTCGCGAATATCTTGACCATTACATAAAACACTTTTAGAAAAACGCGATAAGTATACACCGTGTTGTGCTGCTTCTTTACGCGCTACGCTAAAGCCTTCATTTGCACTTAATACACATAATTTAGATTCAAGTTTATTATCTTGGCTAAAGTAAGTGTTGCTTTTTGCTGATACAGACGCAGAGGCTAATAAAGCAGTAGCTAAAAGTAATTGTGTTTTCATGAGAGAGATCCTATTTGAACGGCTAAACAAGTAATTTTTGCGCATTATATATTCAATAATTACGAGATCAATTGAATTTTTTATTTATTTAAATAATTAATAAAGCATTTACAATGTTTAAACTTTACGCACCAATTGATCAACATTTACGCAGCTATTTTCTCATTTCGATCATGTTATGTAGGCTTATTTGCTGATACAATTTAGTTATAAAAACAGAGTCTAATTAAAGGTAAATTTTATGAAGGTTATTTCTTTCAATATCAATGGTCTGCGAGCTCGCTTACACCAGTTACAAGCAATTATAGATAAACACCAGCCAGACATTATTGGTTTGCAAGAAATTAAAGTTCATGATGAGGCGTTCCCTCTCGAGGACGTACAAAAAATGGGTTACCACGTTTATTTTCATGGTCAAAAAGCGCACTACGGTGTGGCAATGTTATGCAAAAATGAGCCTAAATCGGTCTTAAAAGGTTTTGCCAGCGACACTGAAGAAGCACAAAAACGCATGATAAGTGTGACAGTTGAGCAAGAAAATGGCCGCGACCTAACAGTAATGAATGGTTATTTCCCACAAGGCGATAATATAAATCACGAAACAAAATTCCCTTATAAGCGCCAGTTTTACAAAGATTTAATGTCCCATTTAGAAACAAACCACACGCCCGATGAAGACGTTATCGTTATGGGCGATATCAATATTTCGCCTACCGATTTAGATATTGGTATTGGTGAAGTAAACGCTAAACGCTGGCTTAAAACAGGTAAGTGCTCGTTTCAACCAGAGGAGCGCGAATGGCTTGCTAAATTATTAAATTGGGGCTTTAAAGATACCTTCAGAGAGCAAAACCCTGATACAAGCGACAAATACTCGTGGTTTGATTATCGCTCTAAAGGGTTTGTGGATAATCGTGGCCTACGTATTGATGTTGTACTTGCTACCCATGCCCTTGCCGAGCGCTGTATTGATACCGGCATAGATTACGAATTACGCGGCATAGAAAAGCCCTCTGACCATGCCCCTATTTGGTCAACTTTTAAATAATTGCTATGTTAACGCTTAAAATGCAAGGGCTACTTTGGGCCCTTGTTTTAATTATTACCTTTATAAGCGTAGAAAAAAATACCTATAAAGCACTTTATAAAACGCCTGCACGGCAAATAGGGGTACTTGCGTGTGCGTTAGTGTTTGCCATGTTATGGCAAATTAAAGCGGGTATTTTAAGCGGTCTTGATTTACACATTTTAGGTGTAACTGCCGCAACGCTAATTTTAGGGTGGCGCCTTGCTATTTTAAGTAGCCTGCTGGCCAGTGCCCTATTGGCGGCTTTTGCAAACATTGATCTTAACCTTTTGCCCATGCAAATACTGTTTGGTGCATTTATTCCTACATTATTAAGCTACCTTGGCTTTATAATGAGTTATCAGTATTTACCGCGTCACTTTTTTGTTTATATTTTTGTATGCTCTTTTATATTGGCAGGCTTTATTGCATGTCTAAAAATAAGCTTAGGGGCTTTGTTTTATTTGCTTATAGGGCAATATAATTGGCAAGAATTGGCAGATAATTACGTATACTTAAGTGCTATCATTTGGTTTCCTGAGGCAATGCTTAACGGTATGGCCATTACGCTTTTGATCACTTATCGGCCACACTGGGTCAAAACTTTTTATGATAAGGACTACCTAGACTCATGAGTCTGCAATACCAATGCCCTTTATGTAACCACGCACTTTTAAAACATAATTCATCACTTAGATGTGACAATAATCACACCTTCGACTTTGCCAAAGAAGGCTATGTAAATTTATTACCGGTGCAACACAAAAACTCAAAGCAACCGGGTGATTCGCTTGAAATGGTACAAGCAAGACGTGCTTTTTTAGAGCAAGGCTTTTACGCATTTTTACAGCGCGCACTAAGTAATATAATTAGTGAGCGCAAACCAAACGTGCTAATAGATTTAGGCTGCGGCGAAGGATTTTATACTCATGCCATTGCCGATAAAATAGAGGCGCAGGTATACGGCGTCGATATTTCTAAATCAGCCGTAAAATATGCAGCAAAGCGATACCCACAATGTCATTTTAGCGTTGCATCAATTAGCCAGGCGCCTTTTAAGTCAGGCACTGCTGACGTATTACTGAGTGTTTTTGCGCCTCTGTTTGAGCAAGAGCTGGCGCGTTTAGCAGCGCCAAATGCCACATTAGTAGTTGCAAGCCCAGGGCCGTGGCATTTAAAAGAGCTTAAAGAATATATTTATGCAGATGTAGCAAAACACACTGAAATTGACACGCCAAGCGGCTTTATAAAAGCAGATCAAAAGCTCATTACAGAGCAGGTTACGCTTAATTTTTCAGATATTAAAAATTTAATAATGATGACACCATTTGCGTGGAAATTTAGACCTGAACATTGGCAAACTCTTGAAGAAAAAGGCGCCCAAAGCGTCACCCTATCGTTTTACATTACCGAGTTTAGTAAAGCCGATTGATGTTTTAATAACGAGTGTTTGTGAGGAAATTACTAACAGGCTATATTGAGTCAGCTCATATGCCAGAGGGAGTGTTATAAATAAATAGAGCAAAGCGTGCGCTCTGCTCATACACTTATAGATAAATGCGCTCTAAAATTGCTCTTTAGTAAACGCTTTATCCATTTTATCAAACATGTCTTTTAATAAGTGTGCAAGTTCCATATAACGGGGCTTGTTTTCGCTTATTTGGGCTTGATAGCCATTTGCCACCATTTTGGTATATAACTCGTTGTACCATTTTTGCATGCTCGGTTCTAATGGTGTTTCGGCTCGCTTACCTAACCAAAACAAGCCTTGCAACGGCAACGATAAAAAAAACAATGCACTGGCAATCGCTTGCGGTAAAAAATCGGGGCCTAAATAGTTAAGCTGAAAAAATAACGTAAGCATGGCTAATATTGGCATTACAGTAATTGCCAGCTCGGTTGCCTTAATTACTTTAAATTCGTTAAACAACGGTGCTAACTCTTTACGCATAGGCCATTTTTTTGCATATGCCCTACCCGTTTGTAATTGTGACATCACACTTTTTTGCATCATGACTCCTCACATCTAAACTTTTAAACCCGTAGCGCCTGCTTGCCACTGCCTGTAAGTGTAACACAAATAAATAGCTTCACACTTTAGCAGTAAAAGTTATTGTTTTTGTATATATAAGCAACTAAACACTAAACTAAATTTATTAACTGGGTTAAAATACTCATCTTATAAATTAGACTTTAGTCGCTTTTTTATCACCTATATGGTGGCTAAGTTTACCTTTAATTTGCACCATAAGTGTATTGTTCATATCTTAACGTACACTTACTAAATTTATTGTTTATGGAAACTGTATCTATGCCAACTACGCCCTCTAAATCACAACACGTTTTAGTATTAAACTGTGGTAGTTCGAGTTTAAAATTTGCCATTATTGATGCTGATAACGGGCATGAAATTATTTCGGGCTTAGCTGAACGCCTAGGTTCAGAAAATCCATCTATTAAATATAAATACCAAGGTGATAAAACCGTTATCACCTTAGCTGCTAATCAAGCGCATGGTGAAGCCATTAATACGCTTGTAAGCCTAATTAAAGATCACCACTTAGATGAGCATTTAATTGCCGTAGGCCATCGTGTTGTACACGGTGGTGAGCACTTTACTCAATCTGCATTAGTGGATGAAAAAGTCATTGCGGGTATTTCAGATGCTTCAAGCCTTGCCCCTTTACATGGCCATGCAAACTTACTGGGTATTTCATCAGCGCAGGCTTCGTTTGCTGGTTTGCCACAGGTTGCTGTTTTTGACACTGCATTTCATCAAACCATGGATAAAGTAGCCTACTTATATGCACTCCCTTACAAGCTATACACAGAGCACGGTGTTCGCCGTTACGGTATGCACGGCACAAGCCACTATTATGTAGCAGGCCAAACCGCTAAATTAATTAATAAGCCTGTTGAGCAAAGCAATTTTATTAGTGCGCATTTAGGTAATGGTTGTTCTGTGTGTGCAATTAAAGGCGGTAAAAGTGTAGATACTAGCATGGGCTTAACCCCGCTTGCTGGGTTAGTAATGGGCACCCGCAGTGGTGATATCGACCCTGGTTTATTTAACTTTTTAACAACACAACTTAATTACGATGCAAAACAAATCGACAACTTACTTAATAAAGAAAGTGGTTTGTTAGGTATTAGTGAACTGTCTAACGACTGCAGAACCATAGAAGAAGCCGCTGTAGCTGGCCATGAAAAAGCCGCCCTTGCACTTGACATTTTTTGCTACCGCCTTGCTAAACAAATTGCCGCCTACATGGTGCCATTACAGCAGTTAGATGCGCTTATTTTTACCGGTGGTATAGGCGAAAACTCAGATATTATCCGCGAAAAAGTAATCACACAACTAACGTTTTTAGGCCTAGATTGCGATAAACAAGCCAACTTAGATGCGCGATTTGGTAATGAAGGCATTATTAGCTCTGACAACGCGATCACTAAAGCGGTTGTAATGCCAACTAATGAAGAATGGGTAATTGCCCTTGATGCCGCTAACATTGTGAAGGAGCTTTAATTATGGCACGTCGTATTATGTTAATTCCGGTTTCTACGGGTGTTGGTTTAACATCTGTTTCTGTCGGGTTAGTGCGTGCGCTTGAGCAAAAAACCGTGAAAGTTAACTTTTTCAAGCCAATTGCCCAACCACGTACGGGTGAAACAGGCCCTGAAAAGTCGACTCAAATTATTATGCAAGGCTCATCAATTACCCCACCAACTCCCTTTGCATTAAGCTATGCAGAGCAAATGATTGGCGATGGTAAAGGCGATGATTTACTAGAAGAAATAGTAGAGCGCTTTGAAAGTAAAATTAACGATGACGAGGTAGCTATTATTGAAGGTATGGTGCCTACTCGCCGCCAACCTTATGCTGGGCGTGTAAACCGCGAAATAGCCCAAACTCTGGGTGCCGATATTGTATTTGTATTAACCCCTGGTAATTACACCATTACGCAAATTGAAGACCGTTTAGAAATTGCTGCTGGGTATTATGGTGGCATTGATCACCCGCGTGTTTTAGGCTGTATTTTTAACAAAGTGAATGCCCCGCTTGATGAAGAAGGCCGCGCCCGCGCTGATTTGGTCGATTCATACAAAGCAGAAGAGCTCGATAACGAATTAAACCGTTTAGCTTCTTTACCTATTTTTAGAAAAAACCCATTTATGCTGTTAGGCGCCATCCCGTGGGACTTTGATTTAGTTGCGCCGCGCGTTAAAGATTTAAGCGCGTATTTAAAAGCCACCATAATTAACGAAGGCGACATGCTACACCGTCGCTTACGCCGTATTACGTTTTGTGCGCGTACCGTATCAAACATTTTGAACCACTTTACACCGGGCGCATTATTAGTCACCCCGGGCGATCGTTCAGATATTTTAGTCGCTGCGTGTTTGTCGGCCATGAACGGCACTAAAATTGGTGCTATTTTACTTACCGGTGGTTTTGAACCAGAGCCGCGTATAATGGCGCTGTGTGAACAAGCAATGCAAACAGGCTTGCCTATTTTAGCCACAGAGGCCGATACTTGGCGTACATCATTACTACTGCATAATTTTAATATGGAAGTACCAAGCGATGATGACCAACGTATTGAAAAAGTAAAAGATCACAACGCAGAATATATCGATTCTGATTGGCTCGATACGCTTGCAAAAAATGTTGGCAAAACACGTAAGCTCTCTCCTCCTGCGTTTCGTTATTTACTTACAGATAAAGCCCGTAAAGCAGCTAAAACAGTGGTACTTCCTGAAGGAAATGAGCCGCGTACTATTAAAGCCGCGGCTATTTGTGGACAACGTGGAATTGCAAAAACAGTATTACTTGGCGATCGCGATGAAATAATGCGTATTGCCGAGCAACAAGGTATTGAGCTTAACGAACATGTAAGTATTGTTGAGCCAAAATCGGTGATTAACGACTATGTTGCACCTATGGTCGAAATTCGTAAAAGCAAAGGCTTAACAGAAGTCGTAGCACAAGAGCAATTACAAGATAATGTTGTACTGGGCACTATGATGCTTGAGCAAGGTAAAGTCGATGGCTTAGTATCTGGCGCTGTTAACACAACAGCTAATACAATTCGCCCACCGCTACAGCTAATTAAAACCGCTCCAGGGTCATCACTTGTATCGTCTGTGTTTTTTATGCTGCTGCCTGACCAAGTACTGGTATATGGCGACTGTGCAATTAACCCCGACCCTAATGCAGAACAATTAGCAGATATCGCTATTCAGTCAGCCGACTCTGCAGCCGCGTTTGGCATAGAGCCACGTGTTGCCATGATAAGCTACAGCACAGGTACTTCTGGCTCTGGCGCCGATGTTGAAAAAGTGCGTGAAGCCACGCAAATTGCTCAACAAAAACGTCCTGATTTAATTATTGATGGGCCATTGCAATACGACGCTGCGATTATGGAAAATGTTGCTCTTAAAAAAGCACCAAATAGCCCAGTAGCCGGTAAAGCTACGGTATTTATTTTCCCAGACCTTAATACCGGTAACACAACCTACAAAGCCGTACAACGTAGTGCCGATCTAATCAGCATAGGGCCTATGCTACAAGGTATGCGAAAGCCCGTTAACGATTTAAGCCGTGGCGCATTAGTCGATGACATAGTGTACACCATTGCACTTACGGCTATTCAAGCAGCTCAAGTTGAAGCGCTCGAAAACGCCTAAATCAAACTAGTGCTTTTTATAGCCTAGCTAATATTTACTTATTAATTAGTTAGTTAGGCTATTTATACCTACCAATTCCCATACTTATCCACAGAAATTGTGGGTAAGTTTTAAATCCTTATTACCCACAGTCACACAGCCTTTATTTTAGTGGCTGTTACACCTTTAATTTAAAGCCAATAATCTATACTATTAACTGACTCTATACGCTGTTTGCAGGTTATTAATGTCAAAACAAACATTACAATTACACAGCACGCTGTTGTCAATTCATAGTTTAGAAGTGGATGCAGACATTCCTGTAGCGCTATTAAAATTACCCCTATTTTTTATTTCTAAAACTCACGATGAGCTTTCTATTGTTTGCCCTAGTCATTTTGCTATTGAGTGTTTAGATACAGAGCCTGATTGGCAAGCACTTGAAGTGGTTGGCCCGTTGGGGTTTTCTTTAACGGGGATTATGGCCAATATATCTGGCGTGCTTGCAAAGGCTAATATTTCTATTTTTTCTATCTCAACCTACGACACAGATTATATTTTGGTAAAAAAACACACTGCGCAGCAAGCCATCACTGCACTTAAAAACGATGGCTACAATTTAGTAGTAGATCAATAAATGAGAGCAGCCTCTATCGAATTTTTAGCGCAAAATAAGCTCCCCGCCAGCGCATTAAAAATTACCAGCCCCTTTAGCGGCAAAGTCATTGATTTGAACCTGCACCCTGAGCCCTTTTTTAAATTTTCTACCCTTGGGCCAACTATGTTGGTTGCACTAAGTAATCATAAAATTTTAGCGCCCTTTGATGGCACTTTAGTGCAGGTTAAAAATGCAGGATGTGAATTTATTCTCCAAGCAAATAACGGTTTAAAGGTTCTCATTAACTTGTCACTACCGGCGCAGCAGCCTATTACACACACACATATTGCACAGCTAAATGGCAGCAAAATAAGTAAAGGGCAGCGCTTAGCTTACTTTGATTTACGCGAACTTAAATCGCCCTTACTAGCCAGCTTGGTGCTATTAAATGGCCATAACTTAGGCACTTTTCATTATTCACACACGCACGTAAATGCGGGTGTAGACCCCCTTTTAACTATTATTAAGAAGAACTAAACCTATGATCACTCTTTACGGCATTAGTAATTGCGATACCATTAAAAAAGCCAAAAAATACCTCGCCGACAACAACATAGATTTTACCTTTCACGATTACCGAAAAGACGGTGTAAACGAGCAGCTTGTAAGCGAATTTGCTGAGCATATTGACTGGGAGCAATTAGTTAATAAGCGTGGCACAACCTATCGTGCACTCGCTGATGAGCAAAAGCAAAACCTAAGCAAAGACACGGCTATAACATTACTTGTAGAGCAACCAGCTATGATCAAGCGCCCAGTACTTGTTAATAACAACAGCTACCACTTAGGCTTTAAAGCAGCGCAATACGATGAGATATTTAAATAATGACACATGAAGTAATTGCACTTGCACAAGCGCTTATTCAGCGCGAGTCGGTAACCCCTGAAGATGCGGGTTGCCAATCAATGATGAACGAGCGTTTAAAAGCCCTAGGCTTTAATATTGAGTCATTATTTTTTACCGATACACTCAATACATGGGCCCGAAAAGGAAACCAGTCGCCACACTTTTGTTTTGCAGGCCATACTGATGTAGTCCCTACAGGACCTGCACAAAACTGGCAGCACCCGCCATTTTCAGGCTTAATTGAAGATGGTTTGCTGCATGGCCGAGGCGCAGCGGATATGAAGGGTTCTCTGGCGGCAATGCTTGTTGCTACTGAGCGCTTTGTGGCTAAAAACCCTGATCATAAAGGCTCTATCTCATTTTTAATTACCTCCGATGAAGAAGGCCCCTTTATCAACGGCACAACCAAAGTAATAGACACGCTTGAAGCACGTGGTGAAAAAATTGATATGTGCTTAGTGGGTGAGCCTTCATCGCGAGATGTACTCGGTGATGTAGTAAAAAATGGCCGTCGTGGCTCCCTTACTGGCTTTTTAAAAGTAAAAGGTGTGCAAGGCCATGTAGCCTACCCCCACTTAGCACAAAACCCAATTCATTTGGCTGCACCGGCCATTACTGAACTTAGCCAAACCGTGTGGGACAACGGAAATGAATTTTTCCCTGCAACCAGCTTTCAGGTATCAAATATAAAGGGTGGCACGGGAGCCGGTAATGTCATACCGGGCGAGCTTGAGGTGCAATTTAATTTTAGATTTAGTACCGAAGTAACTCATCAGCAACTGCAAGAACGGGTTAATGCTATTTTACAAACGCATGACTTAAACTACGAATTAAGCTGGATAGTAAATGGCTTGCCGTTTATAACCGAGCATGGCCCGTTAGTTGATGCCACCGTAAATGCGATTAAATCCGTCACGGGCTTAACCACTAACCTCGAAACCACCGGGGGTACGTCAGATGGGCGCTTTATAGCGCAAACAGGCGCAAAAGTGATTGAACTAGGCCCCCGCAACGCCACTATTCATAAAGTAGATGAATGTGTAAGCACCGATGATTTAATCGCTTTAGCTGATATTTACGAGCAAATTTTAGAACAATTGTTAACCTAATGGCACTCGATACCAATACATTAGCAATGTGTATCACTGGACAAAGTGATACACACCTCACTGAGATTCAAACGCATCGGTTACATACTGATATTATTGATGACTTTATAGCCCTGCAAAATGGCGCTAAAAATGCTGGTTTTGAGTTGACTATTGCCTCAAGTTTTCGCGATTTTAATCGCCAAGCTATGATTTGGAATAACAAGTTTTTAGGTATACGCCCTGTTTTTAATAAACAGCAACAGATAGTGGATTTAAGCAAGCTAAATGAGCTGGAAAAATGCACGGCTATTATGCTCTACTCTGCCTTGCCAGGGGCTAGTCGGCATCATTTAGGTACCGACCTTGATGTGTATGATGCCGCTGCAATTAACGATGACTATAAGCTGCAACTTACCCCTGATGAATACCAACATGGTGGGCCATTTGCGCCACTCAGCCAGTGGCTTGATAAAAATCTAGCTAAATATGGTTTTTATCGCCCCTACAAACAGGATTTAGGCGGCGTTGCACCTGAACTTTGGCATATTAGCCATATTAAGCAGTCTCAGCGGTTAGTAAACACATTGAGCGAAGCGATGCTTTACGAATGTATAAGCAACAGCGATTTAGAGGGTAAGTCAGCTATTTTAGATAATTTACCCGCGCTATATAAACGTTTTATAACAAATGTAAGCCCGCCTTAATAGCGGGCTTTTCTTGGCATTACCGCGCTGTATGCTTATTTAATATAAACACCAATACCGAGCCGAGTATTAGTGAGCTTGCAATAATAAACTCCACTGTTACCTGCTCAGATAAAAACAACATACCAGCGATAGCAGCCAGTACAGGCACACATAACTGTACGACCGCCGCTTGCGTGCTTTTTAGTAGCGGCATGGCCACATACCAAATACTGTAACCAATGCCTGATGCAATGGCGCCCGAGGCGCACGCTAGTAACACCCCTTGCATACTTACTGTTTTTAAATAGCCTATTGCTGCAAGTAATAAAACAGGAATAGCCACTAAGCTTCTAATAAAGTTAAAGGCGGTGGTCCGCAGCGGCGATACACACGCTTTACCGCGTATACTGTAAACGCCCCATGCAACGCCACTTAACGCCATAAGCGATGCCCCTAACAAAGAAGGCACAGCGGCAGAGGGCAACATTAAATACACAAACCCAGCTAACGCGACAAAAAAAGCCCCCCACTGCAATTTACTCAGCTGCTCTTTTTTATATATGCCCCAACCAATCATGGTAAGTTGCACCGCCGAAAATAAAATAAGCGCACCGGTGCCTGTATCTAGCTCTATATAAGCAATAGAAAAACAAAGTGCATATACCAATAAACTAATACTGCTTCGCCAACTTCCGGTATCACTTAAAATAGCGTTATTAAGCGCGCCCTTACGCTTAAGGTTATACGTATATACAGCCATAATTAAGCCTAAACACACGGCACCACTTACGAGCCTGATAATTGTAAAATTCCACGCATCAATATAACCTTGCGCTAACGCCATGCGGCAAAGTAAAGAATTTGCCGCAAAGGCTATTAATGCAACGAGGGTGTATAAAGTGGCTTTCAAAATCGCTCCTTAACTAAAACCTTATAATGAGATGCTTTAAATTGGCTTGCTCAGCCAGCGCTGTATTTAAACAGCTGAGCCATTTAGCTGTAAAGCGGCATTGTTGTAATTACTCTAATCTTATTCGCAGCATTATAACTTTATATACTGCTAAATTGCTGTAATTACGCGTCTACCCTCTGGTATTCACAAGCTATTCATGATGATTTGCCTACCTTAAATACACGTAATTTAACTAACTCGCGCTGACCTTAGGGAGAATAGTTTTTAAATCCTCACAGGTCTATATGCCCTAAAGTAGGCTACGCTTTTTTACACTATTTCACACAAATCCAAAACCAGAGTATGTTAATCTTTAAAACCTAACTATATAGGAGTGCTCAGTGCGCCAAAGTATAATTTTAAGTGTTTGTTTTATATTAAGTGGATGCAGCACCATAGGCTTTAATGATTTATTTAACGACTATGCAAGCCAAATGACGCCTGTAAGAAACGCAATTCAAAATAACAATATTGAACAGGCTCAATCACTTATTGCCAACAATAGTAAGTTACACAGTAGCTATTTACTTAACCAATTAGAGCAAGCCCGTTTAAAAGACCTTGCTAACGAGCAAAGTCTTTCACAACAACAATTTGAAAACGTATACGCCCAGGTACAAACAAAACGAGAAGCAGCAAAAATTCAATTAAGTGCAGGGCTTGAACAAAGTAACGCCTTATTTACTAACGACTCTGCCATTACTTATGTACCACCGGCATATGAAATGAGCATGCTACATAGCTACAAAGCACTTAATTATGTATACAACAGTGATTTAGAAGGCGCCTTGGTTGAAATACGTCGCGCTAACAAAGTACAAGTCGATGCACTTGCAGATAATAAAACACAAATAAACGACACAATAGAGCAAGCACAACAGCATTACCCAAGTATGAGTAATGTGACACGCGGTATTAAAAATGGTTTTCAAAATGCCTTTACGTTTTATTTATCTGCGCTGTTGTACCAAAGTGATAAACAATACGATGGTGCCTACATTGATTATAAAAAAGCATTAGAGATTCAACCTGACAATCACTACTTACAGCAAGATGTAATGCGATTAGCTAAAAAGCAAGGTTTTAACCAAGATTTAGAAGAGTTTGAGCGCCGCTTTAGCCCATTAAAGCCCCTTCGTGCTAATCACGGTGAAGTGGTTATATTGGTTGAACAAGGCTTAGTGCCTAAACAAGATGAATTTAAATTACGCTTGCCTATTTATACCTCCGGTGGCGATGCGCGTTTTTACAGTTTAGCAATGCCGGTTTATAAAGATAATGCGTTTATAGCTAATATTAATGGCGTAAATATAGGTTCGCAAAATTTAGAGCTCAACCCGTTAGTGCATATAGAAGCATTAGCGGCTAAAACATTAGAGCAACAAATACCGGCTCGCGTATCTAGGCAAGTATTACGCTTGGTAGCCAAAGAAAAAGTGCGCGCAGAGCTTGCACGTAGCACAGGCGATGTAGGCAATATTATTGCTAATATTTATAATTTGGCGTCTGAACAGGCTGATACACGCAGTTGGCTTACTTTACCTAATCAAATAAGCATGGCACGTAGCAGTTTAAATGCAGGGTCGCATACACTTTTAATAGGCAACCATGCGCCTATTAATTTTACCGTTAGTAAGCAAGGGTTAACCTTAATTTACCTAACCTCTATTAATAACTATTTTAACTACCATGTGGTTCAACTCTAGGAGTCATCATGAAATATACTTTGCCATTAGTGGCTGCATTAATGCTTGGGGCATGTGCAAGCCAACCTGATACATCAGGCATTTCGGTTGAGCAAAGCAAAAATACATTTAACGAGCAGTTACATGTTGATAATCCTGCTCTAGGTGAAAAGCTTGCCATTACCGATGTTAAAACACGCCAAACAAACCAGTTAACCGACGTGGTAGTAACACTAAGCAGCCAATATAAAAAGTCGCAATATTTACAGTATCAGTTTAATTGGTACGACAAAGACGGGTTTGTAATTAAAGGAAACCACTCACCTTGGCAAGCCTTAACACTGTTTGGTTTTTCTAAAACACAATTACCCGGCTTAGCGCCAACACCGGATGCGGTTACATTTTCGCTCGCAGTAAGAGAAGTGTCTACCGACGCACAAGAATTTAAAGAATAAGGGTTATAAAAATGATCACTACACAATTTAAAACGTTATCGAGTTATGCAGTTATTGGCCTCAGCGCACTCATTTTAAGCGGTTGTGCCAATAAAGCCGTAGTTAGTTATGGCGACGCGCAAGCAGTAGAAACCACCGATATAAACTTTGGCTCTACCGATTTACAAAAAGTAGCCAGCCAAATGACCGACTCACTACTTAGCTCGCCGGTTATTGGCACAATGACCCAAAACAAACGCCCTGTGGTATTTGTTGAGCGCATTAAAAATAAAACCAGTGAACACATAGACACTGAATCTATTACCGACTCAATCTCTACGCAACTGTTGCGCAGCGGTAAGTTTCGTTTTGTTGACATGACCCGTGTTGAATCATTACGTGAGCAGCTTAACTTTCAAAACGAAGATGCCCTTGTAAACCCTGCCACCGCAGTTGCCTTTGGTAAACAAATTGGTGCGCAATACATGTTGTACGGCAACTTATCGAGCATTGTAAAATCAAATGCTGATAAATCAGATGTGTATTACAAATTTACAATGCGCTTAATGGATATGCAAAGCGGCCTAGTAGAGTGGGCAGACGAAACTGAAATTCGTAAAACGAAAGAAAAATCGACATTTGGTTGGTAATAGTACCAATTAGCTTAATTCACTGATCTATTTTGAGGCTGGATAAACGCGTTGATAGCTAGGAAAATTGCTATTTATTTGTTTTAAATGAGAATTTTTAACACCGGTAGTGACACGTTTAGCCGCAAAATGATTAAGTATTTTTGCGCATTGGTATACATTTCCACGCAAAGGCAAAATATCGCCTTTGCGTAACACCAACAGGAGACATCTATGAAAGCCTTAACTATAGCAATGTGTGCATTGCTTACACTCAGTGCACCAAGTTTTGCTAACTATGAGCGAAACAAAGCCGTGCCTGTACAACAGGTTTTATTTGGCGATGTAAAATCTGTACGTAAAATTACCGAACAAGAGCTTGTGCAAGACAAAAACAATGGCTGGAAAACCTTTGGCGGCGCCCTACTCGGGGGTGTTGTCGGTAATCAATTTGGTGGTGGGAGCGGTCGTACCGTCGCCACTATTTTAGGCTCAGTCATTGGCGGAAGCGTGGCGCATAATAATCAGCAAAAAAGCTATTATAAGCAAACACACCTCGTAGAGTTATTGATTCAGGTAGAAAACGGCGATCAATACATGGTGGTACAAGACCAAGACCAGTCAATGCGCTTTAGTAAAGGTGATAACGTACGGTTGGTCTATTTAAGTGATAATACCGTAAGAGTTGACCGCGCGTACTAACAGCCCGTATCAGCAGTATCGCGTAAATAAAAAACGAGCTATTTAAGCTCGTTTTTTATTTTACAGCGCATTAGTTGGAATTAACTAAACTTGGCGATAGTCTTTAAAAAAGCGCTGCATTTTAAGCATCGCACTCGATAAATCGTCTTTGTTAGGCAAAAACACTAACCTAAAGTGATCAGGCTCTGGCCAATTAAATGCACGCCCATGCACTAATAATATTTTTTCTGCTTTTAGTAAATCAAACATCATTTTTTCATCATCAGTGACCTTAAAATGAGCCGTGTCTACTTTAGCAAACGCGTAAAGCGCCCCTTTTGGCTTTTTACAGCTTATCCCTTCAATAGCATTAAGCCCACGCCAAGCAATATCGCGCTGAACATATAATCGCCCGCCTGGGTCGATTAAGCTATCTATTGATTGCACGCCCCCTAGCGCTTGTTGTATCGCATACTGGGCGGGTACATTGGCACACAAACGCATGGACGATAAAATATCTAGCCCTTTGCGTAAATCTTCCATTGCTGAGGTGCGCCCGCTTAGTACCATCCAGCCCATTCGAATACCTGCCGCACGGTAGGTTTTAGCTAAACCATTAAAGGTAATAATGGGCACATCATCGCATAGCGCACCAATTGAGGTGTGAGTGATGCCATCGTATAAAATCTTTTCGTAAATTTCATCGCTAAGCAATAACAGCTTATGCTCGCGCGCCACATTAATTAACTCTAAAAGTAAATCGTCACTATAAACCGCGCCGGTTGGGTTATTAGGGTTAATTAGTACAAGCGCTTTTGTTTTAGACGTAATTTTACTTTTTATATCGGCAATATCCGGAAACCAATCTTGCTCTTCATCACATAAATAATGAACAGGGTTGCCCCCTGCTAATTTAACTGACGCGGTCCACAGTGGGTAATCAGGCGCAGGAATAAGCACTTCATCATCGTTATTTAATAACGCTTGGGTGATCATTTGAATAAGCTCGCTCACCCCATTACCAATATAAATATTATCTACATCTAGGTTATGTAAACCTCGTTGCTGGTAATGCTGATAAACCGCTACACGGGCTGAATATAACCCCTTAGAGTCGCAGTAGCCTTGGGCCGAATACAAATTACGAATAATATCGCGGTGCATGTCCTCTGGCATATCAAAGCCAAACGCCGCAGGGTTACCAATATTAAGCTTTAGTACCTTTTGACCTTCGTCTTCCATTTTTTTGGCTTGCGCTAAAACCGGTCCACGAATGTCATAACATACACCTTCTAATTTGTGACTCTTTTTAATATCTGACATTTTTACCTCTTTGGGGCGAACTGGCTTTATGGAAAAAAATAATTAACTAGGAGTGGGTTTTATACAATGCGAGGGTTATAACCTAATGGGCTCGGTAAAATTGTGTTACTAGCCCAAGGGTGGCCCTTGGGCAATGCGTGATCAAATTTATTATCGAGAGGCCAAACACGCCCTAGTAAAGTCTAAGACTACCCTAGTAAAGGCGTAAAATGCCAGCGTAATTAGTTGCTTAATACTGAAATAAATTCACGTTAACAAATAATATTAATTAGACTCTACCCACGCTCTTAATTGGGCCTGCGAACCACTTACTTGCGCCAATAAATCTGTAGATGCCGTAACAGCTTGCGCTAAGTTATCTTGATTTAGATTAAGCTCAATATCACGGGCTACATCAGATAAACTCGTAGCACCAAACTGAGCCGCGTTCGATTTTAAACTATGGGCATGACGAATCGCCGCTTCTTTATCGTTATCAATGGTTGCAATTACTTCATTACCAAGGCGCTCAAATTCACTGCAGCAAAATTCAAGTGTATCTTTAAACTGCTCACCAAGTAACGACTGCATACTTTCTAAAGCAGCCTCATCTATTTGTACTTCTGTCATATTTTTAGCCCTTCTAAACATTCCGTGTCATTTTATAATTAATAGTATTACTGTATATCTATGCGTAAAAAAATCCAACTTTATTACTTTATAAATGTATAATTATCAAAATACACTCGCAATAAAAAGTTTAATTAATGACTCGCCAAGTTTGTGAACGCTGTTTGTTTACGCCCTCTACCTGTATATGCGGGGCCATTAAACGTTTAACAAATAAAGTTAGCGTGGTTATTCTACAACACCCCAGTGAAGAAAAAATAGCGAAAAACACGGCAAAATTGCTGAATTTGAGCCTAACTGACTGCAAAATAATCAAAGGGGAAAATAACACCGACTTTGCCATGCTCAACTCTTTACCTGTGGAGTCTACGGTACTGCTCTACCCTAACGAGCACGCCACCAACTTAGATGATACAAACCCAAAGCCAGCCTTAAGTAAAATTACGCACTTAATCGTGATTGATGGCACCTGGAAAAAAGCCTATAAAATTTTGCAGCTGACCCCGCTACTCACTAAATTTAAAACAGTGAGCTTTAAGCAGTTACCGCAAAACCGTTACGCTATTAGAAAAGCCCCTAGAGCCGATAGCCTTTCAACACTTGAGGCCGTTGCACATAGTTTGTTGTTAATAGAGCAGCTAAACCCTGCCCCGCTTTACAATTTATTAGACGAATTAATACAAAAACAAACCCAACACATGCCCGAACACGTAAAAGCACGTTACTTAAATTAGCCACGATTAAACGTAAATGCGTAATTACCCAAACAGATTAAAACGCGGATTCATTCGTAAAGGGCCAGACTACCGCTTTGACGACCAAGTTGACTTTAGTGATATTAGAGACACCTTTGGCTTTAGATCTATGGTTGTAGGAAAATGGGTGACCAAAGAAGAGCATTTTATTAGTGCAAACTTAATTTACGATGCCCTCGCCGACCTTGCTCAAATATTACATTTACCGCCCAAAGCCATTGGCCTGCGCGGTAAACTAAATTTTGCCTTTGGGCATGGCGGTCAAAAAGGCGTACAAGCGCATTATAACGCAGCTTCACAAACCCTTGCTTTAGCAAAAAACGCCGGCGGTGGCGCATTGGCTCACGAATGGTTTCATGCCTTTGATCACCATATAAGCGAGCATTTATTTAATGCAAAACCTCGCTTTGGGTTTGCTTCAAAGCTGTGGCTTGCTAACACGCCTAATTTAGCCCATCCGCTAAATAGTGCACTCGATAAGTTTTACCAAAGCGTGTTTTTAGATGAAAGCGGCGCAAACGCCAATAATTACGTACAACGCAGCATTACGTTCGATAAAGCGCAAAACATGCATTATATGAGTATGCCTGAGGAGCTTGCAGCACGCTGCTTTGAAGCCTGTATAGATGCTCACAGCACTATTCAAAATAGCTTTTTAGTCAGTGGCTTAAAAAGCAGTAACTTGATATACCCAAGTGCTCAACATGTTAATAAGGCAAATGAAGCGCTTAATAAGTATTTTGAACTACTGGGTTATGCACTTCATAACTCAAAATAACCCACAAGCTACCTTGTAAACTTTATTTACGTGAAAAATCTTATATTTAATCTATCCTATTCTTAAGCATTAATAATTTAAAAATAAGTAGAATTACATGGTGAATACAGATTTGAAACATAAAAAGCGCAGCGCTATTTCTTTTATTTATATTGTCCCCTTAACTGTAATTGCTATTTTATCTATCTGTATTCACTTTATGCTTGATGAAGTGATAGACGCGCAAACCGATACTGGAAAACTCGTAAATGTAAGTGGTCAACAAAGAATGCTTTCGCAACGGGTGAGCATGTTTACTTTAGAGTACTTAATGTATGGCTCGCAGGATTCTAAATTACTGGCCATTAATGCTTTAAACTCTTTAAAAAATAATCATAAATACTTATTAAGTGAGCATTATGGGGCGCAAGTATTAGGCGATGAAAGCCCGCTATCTAACGAGTTGTTAGCAATGTATTTTAAAGAGCCTATTAATGTCGATAAAAAATTAAGTATGTTTTCAGATAGAGTTGAAGAAGTACTAAAGTTAAAAACACAAACACTTAATTTAGATACAGTGCAAGAAAGCTTTTTTTCTTTAGCAAAAGAGCCGCTTTTAAAAGCGTTTAATACGGTGGTTATGCAGTACGAAAAAGAGAGTGTTGACAGGGTTAAAAGGCTACACACTATTCAAGGCATTGTAATTATAGTTATTTTATTATCTATATTAGTCGAGTTTTTACTCGTTTATAAAGCCAGAAATAAAAAACACATTTAATATCAGTGTAAGCAATAATGCACATTGGTATAAATTATTAAGCGTTTAAGCTAGCAAAACAAAACCATTTAAACGCTTAATAGTTTTATATTGTTATAGGTTATCGTCGCTAATGCGGCTTGCTACCGCACTACTTTGATCTTTATATTTTGCGTCTTTACGAATGTTGTATGGGTTTTCGCAGGGTCCTGAAAGCATTTCAAAGCTCATTGCACCAATTTTCATCATTGGGCGCAGCGCTAGTGGCAACTTACCTGAATTGTAAAATTCTAAAACAATATTACCACTCCAACCTGGGTCGATTCTGTGCGCTGTTACATGCACCATTAAACCTAAGCGGGCAAGTGATGAACGACCATCTAACCAGCCTACTATGTCGGCAGGAAGTGTTACTTTTTCATGGGTAATGGCCAATGCCAGTTCACCTGGGTGTAAAAAGAAAGCTTCGCCGTCGGCAAGCTCAATCTCTTCACTCATTATTGATTCCATAGCCTTATTTAACTGATCTTTAGGGCCACTTAAATCTACGTACGCTGCGTTATGTGCGTTAAAGGTTCTAAATTTGTTCCCTAAACGCAAATCGGCTGTCACACCCGAAATCATTTCATTAGTCGGCGCAGGCTCAATCACTATGCGGCCATCACTTAAATATTCTTTAATATGGGTATCTGAGAGTC
This sequence comes from Pseudoalteromonas sp. Angola-4, assembly GCF_028599265.1. NCBI lineage: Bacteria > Pseudomonadati > Pseudomonadota > Gammaproteobacteria > Alteromonadales > Pseudoalteromonadaceae > Pseudoalteromonas > Pseudoalteromonas sp. Angola-4. Next base: position 180,073 of record NZ_JAQREK010000005.1, read on the forward strand.
TCATTTTTTCTTAGTCCTGCGTTATCACTATCTCAACACTATGTTGGTGCTGCTGATAAAAAAGCGTGCTGGCAATCAGTCTTGCCGCTGCGCTGTATGTTTTGCTAATAGCCGCGCTGGTATCGCTGGCGATTAATTTACCTTGCTCTGAGTATTCACGAATATCTATGGCAAGTGGAATATGGCTTAACACCGGTACGCCGTGTTTATGGGCAAGTTTTTCTGCGCCATCTTTGCCAAACACATGGTTGGCTTCACCGCAGTGGCTACAAATGTAGTGACTCATATTTTCTATAAGCCCAAGCACAGGTACGTTAACTTTATTAAACATTGCAATGCCTTTTTGCGCATCGGCAAGGGCTAAATCTTGCGGTGTCGTCACAATAACAGTGCCGCTGGCAGGCACTTTTTGGCTCATTGTTAGCTGTATATCGCCCGTACCCGGTGGCATATCAACAATTAAGTAATCAAGTTCGCCCCAATCTGTCTCGTTTAATAATTGGTTGAGCGCTCCCGATGCCATTGGGCCTCGCCAGACCGTTGCGTCATCACTTGGCACTAAAAAGCCGATTGATTGCGCTTTAATGCCGTTGGCATCAAATGGCTGTAGTAGCTTGTTATCTTTGGTTTGTGGCTCTGCACCCACAAGCCCTAAAAGCATAGGAATAGATGGCCCATAAATATCAGCATCTAAAATCCCTACTTTTGCGCCTTCGCTTTTAAGCGCCCCAGCTAAATTAACAGCGGTCGTGGATTTTCCTACCCCCCCTTTACCTGAGGCAATCAGCACAATGTGTTTAATGGCTTTAAATTTTGCAGGCTCTTTTATAGTCACCACAGAGTCTATGGTAACCGATGTATTTATACTTTCACTTACGTGCTGCTCTACTAACGGCATTTCTGATTGAGCCGCAAATGGCAGCGTTATTTTAATGTGTATTGATTTATCGTCATTTTGCGAAATGGTATCAATAAAACTTTCATCAATACCTACGGCAAATGCCGCGCTTCGATACGCCGCTAAGGCAGTAATAATCGGTTGTTTTTGCACCGATTTAGAGGAGAATAGTTTCGACAGTCCAAACATAGCAATTAAATAGCGTTTCTTTGATGAAAAGTGCCACAGAATTATGTAACATTCAGGGCATTAACACCAGTCAATTAACAAAAATCCATAAGCTGCGCGTACCGTTAGTCCAAAGCTTATGGATAAATTAATGATAACCGCCTTTTTTGTAGTAAAAATGGTGGTTTATCCTCAATTCGGAATGATTATGACGCAGCGAAAGATCCTCATTACCAGCGCATTACCTTATGCAAATGGCCCTACTCACTTAGGCCATTTATTGGAATATATTCAAACTGATATTTGGTCACGTTTTCAAAAGCTACAAGGCCACGAAGCTTATTATGTTTGCGCCGACGATGCTCACGGCACGCCAATTATGCTTAATGCGCAAAAGCAAGGGATCACGCCTGAAGAAATGGTTAAAAATGTAAGCATTGAACGCCAGCGTGACTTTGCCGACTTTAACATCAAGTTTGATAAATACCACAGCACCCACAGCTCAGAAAATAAAGAGCTGAGTGAGCTTATTTATAACCGCCTTAATGATGCGGGTCATATTAAAAAGCACACTATTTCACAGTTATTCGACCCTGAAAAAGGCATATTTTTACCAGATCGCTTTGTAACAGGCACTTGCCCAACGTGTAAGTCTGAAAACCAAAATGGCGATAGCTGTGACTCGTGTGGCGCAACTTACAGCCCAACCGAATTAATAAACCCGCGCTCGGTAATGTCAGGTGCAGAGCCAATTTTAAAAGATTCAGAGCATTACTTTTTTGACCTGCCAGCATTTGAAGGCATGCTTAAAGAGTGGCTACACTCGGGCTCTATTCAGCAAGAAATGGCGAATAAGTTAGATGAGTGGTTTACCGATGGCCTGCAACAGTGGGATATTAGCCGCGATGCGCCTTACTTTGGTTTTGAAATTCCAAATGCACCGGGCAAATACTTTTACGTATGGCTAGATGCGCCAATTGGCTACATGGCAAGCTTTAAAAACCTATGTAACGAAAAAGGCCTCGACTTTGATGCATTTTGGGCTGAAGGGTCTGATGCTGAGCTTTATCACTTTATTGGTAAAGACATTATTTACTTCCACAGCTTATTTTGGCCAGCCATGCTAGAGGGCGCTAATTTTAGAAAGCCAACTAACGTGTTTGCACATGGCTTTGTAACCGTCAATGGCGAAAAAATGTCTAAATCAAAGGGTACGTTTATAAAAGCACGTACTTACCTTGATAACCTAGACCCAGAGTACTTACGTTATTACTACGCAGCTAAATTAAACAGCGGTATTATTGACCTTGATTTAAACCTAGAAGACTTTGCACAACGTGTAAATTCAGACCTAGTAGGTAAAGTAGTAAACATAGCAAGCCGCTGTGCAGGCTTTATTACTAAAAAGTTTGACGGTAAATTAAGTAGCACAATTATGCAGCCTGAATTACTTGAAGAATTTCAAGCTGCTGCACCGAGCATTACTGCCCACTATGAAAACCGTGAATACAGCCGCGCGATTCGTGAAATTATGGCCCTAGCCGACAAAGCAAACCAATTTATTGATGCCGCAGCGCCATGGGTACTCATTAAAGATGAAGCAAAACAGCAAGAAGCGCACGAAGTGTGCTCGCTTGGCCTTAACTTGTTCCGTGTTTTAATTACCTATTTAAAACCTGTATTACCAGGTATGGCTGCAAACGTAGAAGCCTTTTTAAATGACGACTTAGCATGGGATGGCGTTCAAAATGCACTTGTTGCACACCCTATCAATAAATTTAAGCCGCTCATGCAACGTGTAGAAATGGATAAAGTGAACAAAATGGTTGAAGAATCAAAAGAAAGCCTAGAATCAAAAGTAACAATTGACCCTAATAGCCCACTGGCAAAAGAGCCAATTGCGGATGAAATTGAATTTGATGACTTTGCAAAAGTAGACTTACGCGTTGCTAAAATTGCTAAAGCAGAGCATGTTGAAGGCGCCGATAAGCTACTTAAACTTACGCTGGATTTAGGCGGCGAAACACGCCAAGTGTTTGCTGGTATTAAATCGGCTTACGCACCAGAAGACATTGAAGGCAAACTGACTGTAATGGTTGCAAACCTTAAGCCTCGTAAAATGCGCTTTGGTATGTCAGAGGGTATGGTATTAGCTGCAGGCCCTGGCGGTAAAGAAATTTACATTCTTAACCCAGACGATGGCTCAGAGCCAGGCATGCGTGTAATGTAATTTATTACTTATAAAAAACCGCTGATATTTCAGCGGTTTTTTTATGAGAAAAAAACGTTTATACCAATCCATTTAATTAAGTGTGCTATTTTGAGGGTGCAAAAGCGTGTTGATAACTAGACAAAAACTCGCTATTTAGTTATTCAAAATGATCAAAGTGAGAGCTTTGTAACGCGTTTAGCCCCAAAATAATTAAGTATTATTGCCGATTGCTGTTACACGTCTGACTCTGGATTAAATAAAGTAAAGTGACATTATGAGCCAAATTTTAAATGCCAACAGAATAAAAATAAGCAACCAAATAAAGCAACATAAGTTAGTTGCTATACTTCGCTTAAAGCAACAAAGCGATGTAGCCCCTTTAATTAATTGCTTAGTTAATGCAGGCATTAACGCGCTAGAAATCACCTCAAATACACCTGGCTTTGAGCAAGAAATAGCAAAAGCACGCGCTGCTTATAAAAATACACTCATTGGCGCTGGCACAATAATTAACACCGCCCTTGCGCAACAAGCGATTGATGCCGGTGCGCAATTTATAGTTACACCAAATACTAATCAAGCAGTGGTAGAGCTTGCCCACCGCCATGGTTTACCTGTATTAATGGGCGCACTCACCCCTACCGATGTTGCCAATGCAATAGAGTATAACGCCGATATTATTAAGGTTTTTCCTGCAGGCAGTATGGGGGTTAATTACTTTAAAGCGCTAACGGGGCCTTTTTCTGATGTGCCATTAATGCCCGTAGGCGGCATTAATTTAGACAACCTAACCCATTGGTTTGCAGCGGGGGCATGCGCAGTGGCGGTAAGTAGCGATTTTAGTAAGCCGGTAAATAACAAACAGCAATACGACACATTAAGCCAATTGGTGTGCAAATACTTATCAGCGGTCGCTCACTTAACAAACTAAATAATACAGCTAAAAGTGAGCTTTTATTAAGGGGAATACAGCTTTAATAACGCTCTTTTAACTCCCCAATTTCTTTTTGATTTTAGTTTGCCACTCAAGTGCAAGCTCGGGTAGTTCAAGTGCTGCTAATAATACGCTTTCATAATCTGGGTAGTGTTTATCAAAAAAGGCCTGAAACAACGTTTTAACCGAAATGTTATGCTCAGCTTTATGTTCAAAAGTCACGGCATCGCCCGTTTTAGCAACACCTTGCTCAAGCACTCTAAAATAAACACCCGTGTGGTAATACTGAGTAAACAGTTTTAGGCTTTGTTTATTATTAAGTGCAATAGCCAATTTAAAGCACGGCACACGGGGCTGGCTTACTTCAAGTAGTGCAGTACCTAAACGAATACGATCGCCTATATGAATATTTTGCTCATCAAGTTCTGAAATTGTGAAGTTTTCGCCAAAGGCACCGACTGCTAAATCATCATTTTTAAGGGTGCGCTTCCAATAATCGTAATGATTGTGCGAAAACGCATAAACCGCTTTATCCACCCCGCCATGATTGACTAAATCGGCTTGTTCATCACCTATTATATTCAGCTTTTCAATAACAACCGGCTCATTGGTTGGTGTTTTAAATATACCTGTTTTAATGGCTTTGCCGTTATGCTCAACCGTTTTTATTTTAGAGATGTTGGTAGAGATTATATGCATTTACTTAATTGCATCCTGTTCGATACTTTGCCATTTATCCAGTGCTTGCTTGTCGCTTTGTTTAAACTCAACCCAGTTTGAGGAGTCTTTAAAATGCTCTTTTTTCCAAAACGTAGCGTGGTTTTTTAAGTAATCCATAATAAACTGCGCGCCTTCAAACGCGGCTTGGCGATGGCGGCTAGTTACGCCAACAAATACAATTTGCTCACCAAGCGCTAAATAGCCTACTCGATGAATAATACTTATGCGGGCAAGTTGCCAGCGTGTTTGCGCTTGCTCAGCTATCGATTGCAGTAGTTGCTCAGTCATACCTGGGTAGTGTTCAAGCTCAAGGGCGATTACGTTATCGCCGCTGCTAAATTCTCGCACCAGCCCTGTAAACGTCACTACGGCACCATCACTTTTGTTATTACTGCAAAGTGCGCCATGTTGCTCGCCTACTGAAAAATCCTGCGTTTGTACGTTAATACTTATACTCATTAGCCACCTGTCACTGGTGGGAAAAAAGCAAGTTCATCCCCTGCTTTTACAAGCTCATCGCTTGATGTCATAGTTTGATTAAGCGCACACAATACATCACGCTCTTCAAGCCATGCCTGCCAGTGCGGGTTTTGCTCAACCAGCATGTGTTTAAACGCTTTTATGCTAAGGGTATACGCTATATCAACGGTTAACTTATCGCACTTTAGGCGCTCTTTTAGTTGGCCAAAAAACAGTACGTTTACATGCCCTGCCGCTGCATCAGTCTCATTTAAATTAGTCTCGCTGCCAGCTGCCATGCTTGCCTCCTGCTTTTTGCGTTACACGCATACCGTGTATTTCCATAAGCGGATCGGCAGCTTTACACATATCAAATAGTGTAAGGGTCGCCACAGATACAGCGGTGAGTGCTTCCATTTCAACGCCCGTTTTGCCCGCCAATTTACAGTAGCTAGTAACTTTAATTTGGCTATTTGCTTCATCAAGTTCAAAATCAACGGCTACTTTACTCAGTGCCAGCGGGTGACAAAGCGGAATTAAATCAGCGCACTTTTTAGCGCCCTGAATACCCGCAATTCGGGCTACGCCTAGCACGTCACCTTTTTTATTTTGATTAAGCAACACTTGCTCAAAAGCCTGTTTGCTCATTTTAATGTAGGCCTCGGCAGATGCATCGCGCAGAGTGACCTCTTTTAGCGATACATCAACCATGTTTGCTTGGCCGTTTTCATCTACGTGGCTCAGCATATTATTGCTCTCGCGATTCGCATTTTTTACCAATAGTAATATGCGGGGCAAAGTTACATGGCTTGTGCATTGAGTCTAACTGATCTTTTATAATACCTGTCCAGGCTGTTTTACATGCGCCCGTAGAGCCAGGCATACAAAAAATAACGGTGTTATTGGCAAGGCCCGCCAACGCACGCGATTGAATAGTTGAGTTACCAATTTCGCCGTACGAAATATGTCTAAATAGCTCTCCAAATCCATCTACGCTTTTATCAAACAGCGGTGCAAATGCCTCTGGTGTTGAGTCACGCTCGGTAAAGCCCGTACCACCGGTTACTAAAATAGCGTGAATGGTGTCATCGGCAATCCACTGCGATACAACGGCTCGCATTTGGTAAACATCATCTTTAACTATGTCTTTATCAGCTAAGTGATGGCCTGCTTCAGTAAGGGCTTTAATTAAATAATGGCCTGAAGTATCCGTAATTTCATCGCGTGTATCGCTTACTGTCATTACGGCAATGTTTAATGCGATTTGTGACTCAGTTGTGTGGCTCATAGGGTTCTTCTCAATAAATTAGGTTTGTGTTGGTCAAATTGCTCGTTAACAGCTTTAAATTGCGCCGGTGTGTTGGTATTAACAAGTGCATGTGCTTTATTACATTTTAGCGTTTGCACACCAATACTACGGGTAAACTGTTTAATTGATTTATGACTATTTGCGTTTATGAGTAATTGTTTTAAATGACGTTTAACGCTTTGGGTGTTACGAATATACAGGGGTAACGGTTCATTTTCAAAGTGCCACGCATGTATTTGTGGCTGATTTGTTTGAAAGTGGGGGTTATCGCTTGCTGCAGATACAATTTGCGATAATAAAGTGCAAGTAAGCAATGGCATATCAACAGCGGTTACAAGTATATCTTGCTCTGTTGCTATTAAGGTTGAATAAATCCCGCCAAGCGGGCCAGAACCTGGGTATATATCTGCAATGTATTGCGCAGTAGCACTTTGTACATTACGGCTTATAAGTACATCACTTGCTCCTGCTGCCGTTAATAACTCACATGCATTTTGCAGTAATGTTTTATTTTTTAAAATGAGATTGGCTTTATCGCTGCCCATTCTTGATGATTGCCCACCAGCGAGTACAACTCCCGTAAACACGGCTTTATTGCTCATTTTAGCCGCCCAACATTGCTAAATGGGTTGTGGCGCCCGTTAAGCGCTTATCAAGCTCATGGCTAATGGTTTTATTGCCCATTGCCGCTTGAATTGCATTTACAGTGGCTGGCGTATCTTGCGCATTTAAGTGCGGGCGTAAGTCTATTCCTTGCTCGGCAAACAAGCACAAATGCAATTTGCCTAATGACGATACTCTTAATCGGTTACAGCTTTTACAAAAGTCTTTACTGTAGGGCATAATTAAGCCAATGCGCCCCTCAAAATCGGGATGACAAAACTCCTCTGCAGGGCCGTTTAATTTACCTCTTACTACCTGTAACCAACCTTGTGCTAAAAGCTGTGTTTTAACACTTTGCCCGCTTAAATGGTTTTGTTCAAAAAAAGTGGCGCCATTACCTGTTTCCATTAATTCAATAAAGCGTACCGTTACTTTTTTATGTTTTACCCAGTCTAAAAAATCATTCAATTGGTTTTTATTAAATTGCTTAGCCAGCACTGCATTTATTTTTATATCTTTTATGCCCAGCTCAATTGCCCGGTCTATCCCTTTTAAAATATGGGTTAGCTTGTCGTGTCCTGTAATTAATTTAAACATACTCGGGTTTAAGCTATCTATACTAATGTTTAGGGCATCTAGGCCAGCGCTGTAAAACTCATCAATTTTATTAAATAAGTTAAAACCATTGGTTGTTATGGCGACTTTTTCTATGCCTGGAGTGTTTTTACACTGCTTTATAATATCGGTTACGTCACTGCGTAAACACGGCTCACCGCCTGTAATACGCACTTTTTTTGTGCCTAATTGCGCAAACGCATTTACTAAGGTGTTTATTTCGTTTTTATTTAAAAAGTTACGCGGGGTATCGCACTGATACCCGTTTGGTAAACAATAGGTGCAACTAAAATTACACACATCGGTAATTGAGAGGCGCAAATAGTTAAACTGCCGACCAAATTGATCATTAAGCATATGCTTCCTTGTTTATTTACATTTCAACTGCAACATCAATACTGTTAGCGTTTTGCGTAGTATGCTGCTTTATTAATTGGCTTAACTGGGTTTTACACGACCCACAGTTAGTGCCGCATTTTAGTTTAGACCCCAATTGTTCTACTGTATTTTCACCACTTTTAATGGCGTTTATAATGGGTTGTTCACGTACTTTAAAGCAACTACATACTTGTGCGCCTTGAGTAAATTCTTCATCAGGCGTGGCATAAAGCAATGACTGTAATTGGCTAAAGGTTATTAAAGGCTCTGCAAATAAATGATTTATCCACTCAAGTGATGTGTCTTTTTGAGCCGGCGAAATAACCGCAACAAACACTAACTGCTGGTTTTGAATACATTGAATATGCATTGCTTTTGCACTGCCCATTGCCGACCACTGCCCTTGTAACCCTGTCAGTGTTTGGCAATAATAAAGCAAATCATTTTGCGGCTCATTGAGCGCTAACTGGTAGTTAACACAATTACTTGCGTTAACTTTAAGCCAAAAATCACTGGTTATTTTAAGCTCTGTTTTGCTAAAAACTTGCATGTACTGAGCAAACTGCGCTTTAACTAAATCAACAGCACCATGCTTACATTCAGCTTGGCCCGAAATAGGGTCAACAACCGATTGATAGAGGCCACTTACCGTAGCGGATGAGGCAAATTGCTTGTTCCAGTGAATAGGCATAAAACATTCGCCTTTACGCACGGCATCCGTTATTTTTGCATGAGCCGTAACCTGCCCAGTTTTAGCATTGGCGGTTATTAAGTCGTTTGCTTTTATGTTTAATTTGCATGCATCTATGGGGTTTATTTCAATATATGGGCGCGTTATATGAGTAGAAAGGGCTGTACTTTTTCCGGTGCGGCTCATTGTATGCCACTGATCGCGTATTCGCCCTGAGTTCATTACAAACGGGTAATCGCTTGATGTTTGCTGCACAGGAAGTTTGGGCGTTATAGGAATAAAGCGGGCTTTTTTATCTGCGGTGCTAAATTGTTTATTAACAAAAACCTGCCCGTTCTTATATGGCTCATTTTTTAGTACCGGCCACATAACCGGTTTTAAGTTATCGTACTGCTGCTGCGAAAGCCCTACTAAAGCTGATAAATTTAATAGCCTATCACCATTATTTTCAAAATCAGTCAGTTGTGCCCATTCTTCAAAAATGCCACTGGGGTCTGTAAAGTCAAATCCTTCAAAACCCATTTTTTGGGCAACTAAACACATTATTTGCCAATCGTTTTTAGCCCCCGAAAATGGCTCAACTAGCGGGCGCTGCCTCGATATTCTGCGCTCTGAGTTAGTTACTGTGCCGTTTTTTTCGCCCCATCCGGTTGATGGAAACGCCACATTAGCAAATTTTAGCGTATCACTTTTAGCAATACAGTCAGACACAACCACCAGCTCACATTGCTCAAGTGCATGTTGTATGGCTGCGTTATTAGGTAAGCTCACCATCGGGTTGGTTGCCATTATCCAAATAGCTTTTATTTTCCCTTTGGCGATTTCATCAAACATATCAATCGCATTACACCCTGCTTTTTTAGCTATTGTTGGCGATTGCCAAAAACGCTGCACTAACTGTTGATGCGCGTCGTTTTCAATGTCTAAATGTGCTGCTAATTGATTTGCCAAGCCCCCTACTTCACGCCCACCCATAGCATTAGGCTGCCCCGTTATTGAAAACGGGCCACATCCAGGTTTTAGCAATTTGCCCGACGCTAAATGCGCATTTATAATGGCATTACACTTATCAACCCCTGAGCTTGATTGGTTAATACCCATTGAATAAAAACTAATAGCGGTTGGGCTTTGTGCAAATAAGGCGTAAAAGTCACTGACTAGCTGCGCGTCAATATCACAAAAATCACTGACCGCTTTTACACTCCACTTTTTAGCCTCTGCAAGCGCTGTTTCAAAGCCGTTTGTATGCGCATTTATAAATTGCGTATCTAAATAGTTATGTTCACTTAAATAATTAAGTAAGCCGTTATAAAGAGCCCCGTCGCTGCCTGGTTTTATATTTAAAAAGGTATCGGCAAGTTCGGCTGTATCGGTTTTTCGCGGGTCGATAACCACTACTTTCATGTTTGGATTAAGTTTTTTTGCGCGCTCCATACGCTGGTAAAGCACCGGGTGAGTCCACGCCGCATTTGAGCCAATTAAAATAAGTAGCTCCGTTTGCTCTAAATCGTCGTAGCTACATGGTACTACGTCCTCACCAAACGCACGTTTATAACCGGCAACCGCCGATGACATACACAGCCTTGAGTTTGTATCTATATTGCCTGAGCCTATGTAGCCTTTCATTAATTTATTGGCAACGTAGTAATCTTCAGTAAGTAACTGCCCCGATACATAAAACGCAACCGACTCCGGTCCATACTCTTTAATAATGGCGTTAAATTTGTTGGCAACGTAATCAGTTGCCGTATTCCAGCTGGCGGGTTCGTTATCAATAAGGGGCGATGTTAAGCGATTATCAGTGCCAATGGTGTCAAGCAAGTGCGTGCCTTTAACACACAAACGGCCAAAATTAGCGGGGTGCTCGCGCGTGCCTTCAAGTTTTGTTGGGGTATTATTTAATAATGAAATATCAACCCCACAGCCTACACCACAATAAGCGCAGGTGGTTTGTTTAAGCAAAGGTGTGTTTGAACATGTGTTTAATGTTTCCATACTGCTCTCTTATTATTTGCGTTAAGCGCTCTGTGATACTGGCTCATCTACTGGGGTTAGCGTAGCTATTTTATTATTAAGCGCACTGCTAATAACGCTTTGCACTAGTTTTTCACAGCCTCCACAACCCGTACTTGCTTTAGTGGCTTGCTGCACTTTATTTAAATCGCTACAACCTTGTATAACCGCTTGTTCAATAGTGTGTTTTGTCACTTTGTGGCACACACAAATAATGGCATCACGTGGCAAATCATCAGCGTTTAGCTCGCCCGCGTCACCTGCAAGCGGCATTATTAATGACTCTGCGGGCACACTAAGCTCAATGCCATTTAAGTGATACTGCAATAAATTATCGTAATCACTGGTATCGCCAACCAGTACAGCACCTATGAGCTTATTGCCTTGCTCATTAGTGACTACTTTTTTGTAAACACCGTTTGGCTGATCTTCAAAGTAATAGCTAATTGCGCCTTCACTGCGTGCATGGGCATCACCAATTGAGCCTACTTCAACACCCATTAATTTAAGCTTGGTGCTCATATCGGCACCGCTAAATTCATCAGCACTATTTGAGGAATTGTTTGAGGTAGTGTGTAAAGCTTTGTTTGAAGAGAGCTGTTGTAAAACATGCCCTGCCGCTACTTTTGCCATCGCGTAGCCCGGTGCTACAAGGCCAAAAATAAAGTTATTCCAAAGGGCGCATTCGCCTATGGCGTATATGTTTTTATCACTCGTTTGGCAATGGTTGTTTATTACGATGCCGCCGCGCTCACCTATTTCTAAATTAAACTCACGAGCTAGGTTGTCGTATGGGCGAATACCGGCCGAAAATACAATCATGTCGGTTTCTAGGGTTTGCCCCCCTTTAAAGCACATTTTATAACGGCTGTTTTCACCCTCTATAATTTGCTCTGTCGCCACTGATGTATGCACTGTAACGCCCAGCTCGGTAATTTTATTTTTAAGCAATCGACCACCAGCACTATCTATTTGTACGCCCATAAGTTGTGGTGCAAATTCTATTACATGGGTTTGCAAGCCAAGCTGCTTTAATGCGTTGGCAGCTTCTAGCCCTAATAAACCGCCGCCAATTACTACGCCCACCTTGCTGGCATGTGCAGATTTTTTTATGGCGTGTAAATCGTTAATGGTTCTGTAAACTAGGCAATGCTCACGGTCTTTACCTGGAATGGGTGGTACAAATGCAAATGAACCGGTAGCCAATATTAACTTGTCGTATTCAAATGTTTTGCCTTTTGCAGTAGTGACTGTTTTTGCATCGCGGTTTATATCAACCACTTTAGAATGAGTATGAAAGCACACTTGCCAATCTTGATAGGTTTTACTGCAGGTAAGTGCTAAATCGTCTTCGGTTTTACCTTTAAAAAAAGACGAAAGCTGTACGCGGTCATAAGCGAGTCGGTCTTCACCGCTGAGTACGGTAATCTCCATATTTTGAGTATCACCTTGTTGTGATACTAGCTGTTGTACAAAATGATGGCCAACCATTCCATTTCCGACAACTACAACACGCTGCTTGCTTGGCATTAAAATCACCTGTTTGATTTAAAATACACTTAACTTTAGATGGGTACTTTAAATGTATAATTTATTATGTGTTGGTTATAGCAATATGCAAGCCAGATATATAAACAATATATTTCAACAGCTTAACTAATTTAATACAGTAAAAAAGAAGTGAAAGCACCACAAGCTGGCGCTATTGCACCAACTTGTAACGCTTTAAATTAAATAACGAGGGTTTAGGTTAAATACTTAAAATTTAGCGCTTACCCATACCCACAGTTTTTGGGTATCAACTTTGCCTGCAGCGCTATCGCCTGCTGAATAATCGGCATATTTTGCGCCTACAGCATAGGTTTTATTAATAGGCTTTACGTATTGTACGTTTAGCTCTGTGCCTAAATCATCAACGCCATTGGCGCTATCGTTGGCATCAAAGCTGTGATACGCCAACAGCCATTTACCGCCGTAAGCTTTACCATTTAAACTTACATAAGTGTCATCAAGCCCTTGTGCTGGGGTTGCTAAAAACGTATCGGCCCAGCCATTAAATTTATGCATTGTGGCAAGCGGCGTGGCAAAACCATAATCACCGTTATCAGAACCCAGTGACTCAATACCAGCTTTTAATGTAACGGTTTCAATGCCTAAACCGCCTAAATCTATCCCCCCTTCAAACGCATAGTAATCTGCGTCAAAATCACTCATACTCGTTGATGCAGATTGCGTGGCGTACTGTGCTTTATAGTAAAATTTAATATCGCTGAGCGTTTTATTACCATTAAAAGACACACCATAAGTATCTAAGCTGTCATTATCTATTGCATCGTCACTTAATAAATAGCTGTATAAAACCACCTTACCTAGGCTTGTTTTAAAGCTTGCATTGATAAGATGATCGGATGCATCAATATCTTTGCTATCGGCAAATATACGGTTGCGCTTACTTATGTAGCTATAGTGCAAGTTAATATCATTAAAGGAGTAATTTACTGTTGCAGCATCAAAAGTTTGCCTGTCTTGCCTAAAGCCAACGTGGCCTACAAAGCGCTGTCCATCAAGCGCTATTACTTGCCTACCTACTTTAATTGATAAAGCATCTTTTGCGTACTTAACGAAAGCCTGATCTACTTCTGTGGTTTCAGGGTCGGCTATTACTGAGTAATTAGTATTTTTACCCAGCGTATTATTGTAATCGTCTACACCTAATAGGCTTCGGCTATCTTCGACCTCTAATAAAGCAGAAAAGCCATTCACTTCATCGGTTTTATGAGTAAGGCGTGTGCGCAGCGTTAAGCTACTGGCATCTTTTAGTGCGTTATCTTGCTCTGCACTTTCATAACGCAGCCTAAAATTAAGGTCGGTTTGCGCTGCAACACTAATAGAAGGCGCAGCAATGCACCCTATCATTAAAATAATAGGTAAGTTATTTTTATAATTTAACATGTTGGTCTCTTAGTTTTTAATTATGAGCACGCACAATAAAATGATAAATAAACACAGCGAAATGCTCTTCCAGAGTAATACTGGATCGCGTTTCATTATTGAAATTTTGTTGGCTGAGCTCTGTAAATGTGGATTAGGTTTACTAATATCTGTTAAAAACTCAGAAAATGCGTGGTATCTGAGCGCTGGTTTTGGCGCAAGTGCTTTCATTAAAGCCTGATCTAACCAAAAGGGTATATCGGCTCGGTACTTGCGAATACTTGTGTATTGCCAGTGGCTGTAATCAATAGGGGTATGACTTGCCGGTAATGTTTTATAAGGCAGCTTCGAGCACAATAACTCATAAGCAATCACCCCAAGCGAAAACATATCGCTTTTAAAATCGGCGTGCAGCGAAATAAGTGTTTCAGGAGCCGTATAATCTATAGTCCCTTGCGGGCAGTCATCGGCTATTTGCTTAACCGACTCATCCATAGCCGCAACACTTACAGTACCGTAATCAATTAACGTAACTTTACCGTGAGCATCTATCATCACGTTATCGAGCTTTAAATCACGATGTACCATATCTAATCGCTGAAAAGCCCTTAGCGCATGCACTATTTGCTCTACAATACTGCGCACTTGCGCTATTTCTAAATAAGGGACGTCGTGCTTATAGTCACTGAGGGTTTGTCCGTCCATGTACTCGCAAATATGATATAAAAATCGGCTTTGCGATTGCGTATTTAAAACCTTCATTACATTAGGATGATTAATACGTTGCCCTACCCACCCTTCGCGTATAAAGCCTTGAAGGTAGTGTATATCGTCTTCAAAATTAACCGAGGGTGCCTTTAATACAACGGGAGGTGCATCAGGTGCTTGCTGTACCAAATAAATGTGCGATCGGCTGCTTTCGTTGATTTTACGAATAACCGTATATCCATCAATTATTTGGCCAACCTCTAATGCGGGTGGTATTTTTCGCTGCGTTAACGATTGATAAAGCTCATCTAGATTTTGCTGCGCAATGCTATTTACCTTCACTAATAAACAACTCACATTATCATCACTGCCTTGTGCTATAGCCCGTGAGGTAATGGCCTTTGCTGCCTGCTCTAAGTTGTTATGGGCGTTTATTTCGTTGGCAATTTCAGTATAGGGCAATACATCATGCACACCATCGCAAGTCAGTATGTAAATATCACCGGCTTTTAGGTCAACTTCGTAAACATCAATTTCTTGATGTGACTGCGCGCCTAAAGCACGAGTGAGCGTATCATTTACTTTATGATCCCGCGTTATCGCTTCCATTTGATTATCGCGTAAACGCATAATGCGAGTATCGCCTAAATGAAATATATACCCCGTAGCTGATTTTAATATAAGCGCCGTAAAGGTGGTCATCCAATCTGCTTGGCGTTGCCCTAAGTGGTTATAGTTGACTGATTGCGAATATAACCACTGATTTAAGCTAGCTAAAACCTTAGAAACCGATTTTTTGACCGCCCAGCTGTCGGGTGTATTTAAATACTCATTTATAAAATGAGTAACACTGAGCTGCGATGCTTGTTTGGCATTTTTAGCTGATGAACACCCATCTGCTAAGCACGCAATAGCGCCTTTTGTTTCTTGTTGTTCGTGCTCAGTATTTAAAGCAGCAAACGCATCTTGATTTTCATCTTTTATGCCCGCGGCACTGTGCCCACCAAAAGAAACATCTAGCGTATTATTACGAACTTGAGCGTGTTGGGTTTCATCAAACATACTAAACGCTACCTTAAGTCACTGAAATAAGTTCAACAGTGCCATCTTCGTTAACTTCTGTGATGTGCCCATCGGGTTCTTTCATGAAAAATAATGCACCTAAACCTAACAATGCACTGGCAGCGATAATCATAAAGAATGTTTGGTAATCAACTAACGAGAGCGCCGTTAAATATACAACAGCCCCTACATTACCGTAGGCACCTGTCATACCTGCAATTTGACCCGTTAAACGACGTTTAATAAGTGGCACTGCGGCAAATACTGCGCCTTCTCCTGCTTGAACAAAAAACGAACACGCCATAGCAGCGGCAACAGCAAGCCAAAGCGGCCAGCTTGCGTCAACTAAGCCCATAACAAAGTAACCTACAGCTAGGCCTGTGGTAAGTACAATAAGTGTTTTACGACGACCCATTCTATCTGAAATCCAACCACCACCAGGGCGAGAGGCTAAGTTCATAAATGCATAAGCTGATGCTAATAAGCCTGCGTATACCATATCAAGACCAAATACTTCACTAAAAAATAATGGCAACATAGATACAACAGCCAACTCTGATCCAAAAGTAGTAAAATAAAGAATATTTAATACTGCCACTTGCTTAAACTCGTAACGGTGCGACTCTGGCACTGGTTGTTTAAAAATATGGCCGTTTATGTCGTAAGTTTTATATACCTCGTATAAATAAAGCAGTACTAAAAAGGCATAGGTGCAAATTACAACGTTTTCAGACAGTAAACTGGCGCCCGCTGGCGAAAGTTTCCAAGTAAGTAGTGCTAAAGCACCGTACATAGGCAGTTTCATTATAAGTAGTAATACAAAGTCGCCTTTACTGGTTACCTCCATTGCCCCAACTTTTTTGGGCTTAAAGTAAGTGCCACCTTTTGGCGTGTCAGTTACGTTGATGTACCAAATAACACCAAATATGACACTTAACACACCGGTTAGGCCTATCGCATAACGCCAGCCATCGTCACCGCCAAACATAAGCGCTAATACAGGTAATAGCATTGCAGCAGCTGCCGAACCAAAGTTACCCCAGCCGCCATAAATACCCTCTGCTGTGCCTAATTCGTTTGCTGGGAACCACTCGCTCACCATACGAATGCCCACAACAAAACCCGCACCAATAAAGCCAAGTGCGAAACGGGCAATAGCGGCTTGTTCAAACGTGGTCGCCATGGCAAACATAAAACACGGAATACTACATAAAATAAGTAAAGCCGCATAAACAATACGCGGGCCAAATTTATCGGTTAGCATGCCAACCACTACACGTGCAGGAATGGTTAAAGCGACATTTAAAATTAGTAGCGTTTTAACCTGTGCCATGGATATTCCCAGCGAGCTCGCTATGGCACCTAATAATGGCGCATGGTTAAACCATACAAAAAAAGAGATAAAAAACACCATCCAGCTTAAATGCAGTATTTTCATTTTTCCGCTAAACGATATGAGATTAAACCCAGTACTCGGTTGCATGTTTTTTTCCTTGTAACGATTATTGTTTTAAGCAGCGAATACAACTTTGGTAGTAAAAACACTGCGACGATTGTTAAATTAACGTTAACCGCCTTCAGCAATTACTAAGCCAATAATTATTAGTTAGGCTTTTCATGCACTTATATTTTTTGGAAATGTTATTTTTTTTGCTTTGCACTATTAAAGCAGCCACTGTGAGCGTAAACAGTGCAAAGAAATTTTAAGCTTTACTTGCTCTAAGATTTAACTAATTGGTATTGTTTAAAAAAATTATGAGAAAAAATAAATGCAAAAACCGCCTTTAACCTATCAGCAGCAATTACGCTATTCACGCCATATTATGCTTCCTCAGCTGGATATCGATGGGCAAGAAAAAATATGGCAAAGTCATGTGCTTATAGTTGGGCTAGGTGGATTAGGTTGCCCTGTAGCACAATACTTGGCTGCCTCAGGAGTAGGAACATTAACGCTTGTAGATAACGATGTGGTTGATGCGACAAATTTGCAAAGGCAGGTGCTTTACAAACACACTGATATCGGCAGTTTAAAAACCCACAGTGCAAAAAAGCATTTAACTCAGTTGAATAATGAAATAGAAATACACACGATTGATGAATTTTTAGACGAAAGTGCGCACCTTGAGCACTTACTTAGCAAAGTGGATGTTGTTATTGATTGCTCTGATAACTTAGCAACGCGAAACTTACTCAATAGCACCTGCTATAAGACATGCACGCCTTTGGTTTCTGGCTCTGCTATTCGGTTTGAGGGGCAAGTTGCTTGCTTTACAATGGCGCCTAATAGCCATTGCTATGGGTGTGTATCACAGCTCTTTGGCGAACAAACTCAAAGTTGCTCCGAGTCAGGCGTGCTCTCCCCTATTGTAGGGCTTATTGGCAGTATTCAAGCGACTGAAGCCCTTAAAATTATTGCAGGACTTAACAGTAAACTCACTGAGCAACTATTACTTGTAGATGGTTTGAGTATGGAGTTTAACCGTTTTAACATTGTTAAAAATAAGCACTGCCCAGTTTGCAGTGCCTGATTTAATACATTTAAAATTCATGACTGCTTTTAAAAGCCTAGCTCAGTGTTTCTAAATTATTTATTGTCAGGTAAACCTGCTCACCCAGTTGCACATTACTTTGTTGCCATTGCCTTTTAGATACCGCGCAATACAGCAACTGCGTATCTACATTAACAGTAAGTAGCCATTGCTCATCAAGCTGCTGGGTATTTTCAAGCATACCTATTAGCACGTTTGCACTGCACTGGTTAGACGGTTTTACTTTGCTGTAGGTTATTTGCCCGCTTTCTATAATTAACTTATGACTTTGTTTTACCAGCGAAGGCACTGCATATACATGTTGTAAGCTGTTACTAAGAGTTAGCTTGCATAGCCCAAATGCATCATTAAATTCAGACTTACTAAAACTAAGTACACTCAGTGGTGTTTGGCTCTTATTTGTATAAATACTGTGCACCACGTCTTGTGTGGCACCACACTTAAGCACCTTACCTTTAGCCATATGTATTAATGTATCGCTACAATAAAGGAGCTCTTTTAAAGAGTGGCTAACAATAATAAATTTAATACCATGGGATTTATTAAGTTGTTGCACTCCCGCCAACATAGTAAAACGCGTTGACCAATCTAATGCACTAAATGGCTCATCAAGTAAAATAACAGATTGCCCACTTAGAAGTGTTCTGGCAAAAATTACACGCTGGCGCTCACCGCCCGAAAGCCCCGCCACATCACGATTGAGTAATGGATTTAGTGCTAATAAATCAATTACCTGTTCAGGCGTTAGGTTGTTACTTTTATTTTTACAATGCCTGTGAGTAAACAGTAAATTACCCATCACATTTAAATGTGGAAATAACGGGCACGACTGCAGCTGTAAAGTAAGTAGGCGTTTATCTGGCTTTAGATGGGTTATATTATGATTATTTATACACACATTTTGCGCCGTAGTAAGCCCCGCTATCGCCTGTAATAAGCTCGACTTGCCAGAGCCCGAAGGGCCAAACACCCCTAAAATATCAAATTGGTTTATAGCTAAGTCAACATTGAGTTCAAAATCGTCCAAACGTTGATGGCATTGTATTTTAAGCACGATTAGCAGCTCCGTTTATCACGGTTTTATTAAATTTAAACAACAACACTAAACACGCAAACGCCATTGCGAGCAACACCAACGATAATTGATGCGCAGCCCCATAATTAAGTGACTCTACATGGTCGTAAAGTGCAATAGACACCACTTGGGTTTCGCCTTGTATATTGCCACCAATCATTAGCACTAAACCAAATTCTCCTAATGTATGGGCAAAACCCAGCGCAAAGGCACTGCCTATACTTGGCTTTAATAGCGGTAACGTTAAATACATAAATCGTTTAAATGGGCTTATTCCTAAAGCAATAGCTGCTTGGTCATAGGTGGTATTTATTTGTTTAAAACCCGCTAGTAGCGGCTGCATCACAAACGGAAGTGAATAAAATAATGAGCCAATAACCACCCCTTGAAAACTAAATGCGAGCTGCGTACCAGTAAGCCAAAACCAAAACTGGCCAAATGCATGCGTAGGTGAAAACAGCACTAATAAATAAAAACCCATTAGCGTAGGCGGCAGTACCAAAGGCATGGCTATAAGTGCTTCTAATATAGGCTTTAACTTACCTTTATAACTGGCAAGTTGCCACGCAAGCGGAATACATATCACTAACAAAATAGCGGCTGTTATAAAGGCAAGTTTAATTGTAAGCCACAGCGCTGTTAAATCACTTGCTAGCATCACTGTCCTTTGCTTTGTAGCCAAGTGCTAATAATGTTTTTGCGGTTGCGGGGGCATTTAAAAAAGCCATAAACTTTTTAGCAACAGTTAAATGCTTTGATGCGCTAATAATAACGCCTTGCTGTGTTATTTCTGGGTAATTTTTAGTGTCGATAAGCGTGTAGTTTAAATATTTTTTATTTTTAGTTTTACCATAAGCCGACTTTAACGTAGATAACGCCACCAAACCTTTAGCGGCATTGCCTGTTTCAACAAATTGAAAGGCATGAGTAATATTATTTGCATAGACAAACTCATAGGGGGTTTTTATAAACGCTTTTGCGTAATGCATTGATGATTGCCCATAAGGCGAAAAACGTGGGTTCGCAATGGCTAATTTATTATTCATAACGCTGCTACTTGGTTGCCAAAGTGCTAATAAACCTATTGCATAGGTTGTTAAACTGTCTTTAATTGCAAAACCATCTTCTATAAGTGCTTGTGGACGCGACGCATCAGCAGATAAAAAAACATCGTACGGCGCTCCATGCATAATTTGCGAGTGTAATACACCGCTAGATGCTGCCGATATTTTAAAATTTATATTTTTAAGTGCAGGATCAGTAATCAGCTTTTGTAGCACTGGTTTAAAATTGCTCGCAACGGCTATATGCAGTGTTTCTTTTGCGCTAACGCAGTTGCTAAATAGCACTAACAGTAACAACAAATAACCACACCATGTATTGTAAAGCTTTAACATTATAAGTATTGTTTTAAAAATCAGTCACATTATAAAAAACAATATATATGAACGATGTATGCAATGCACCTGGTTTATTACCAGTAGATACCGCAATAAGTAATATGCTCAACGCCATTAACTTTAATAAAGCCGCAGAAACCATTTCTATAATGCACAGTGTGGGCCGTGTTCTAGCACGCGATATTAAATCTGATATAAATGTGCCTGGTCACGATAATTCGGCAATGGATGGCTATGCGCTTTGCCTAAGTGAAGGCTTAACAACTTATCAACAAGTAGGCAGTGTATTTGCTGGGCAAACCTTTGAGGGCACTTTAATCCCAGGGCAATGCGTGAGAATTATGACCGGCGCAGCCCTGCCCTCTGGCGCTAATGCGGTAGTGATGCAAGAAAACGCCACTGTAAATAACAACGAAATAACATTTACAGGCAAAATTGAACTCAATGCTAACGTACGTTTTGCAGGTGAAGACATTGCAAAAAATAGTGCTGTTTTTAAAGCTGGCAGAAAACTAAAAGCAGTCGATGTAGGCTTACTTGCCTCTATTGGCATTAGCCAAGTAAGCGTATATGAAACACTTAAAGTTGCGGTGTTTTCTACCGGGGATGAACTTATAGAGCCGGGCAATGCGCTTCATGCAGGCGCTATTTATGAAAGTAATCGAGCAGTTATTTTAAGCGAGCTTAATGATAGCAATATAGAAGTGATTGATTTTGGAATAATTCCCGATGATAAAACGCTCATTAAAAACACGTTTTTAAAAGCAAATGAGCAAGCTGATGCTGTAATAAGCTCTGGTGGTGTATCCGTTGGTGAAGCCGATTTTACCAAAGAAGTATTAAATGAGATTGGCGATATCCATTTTTGGAAAATTGCCATGAAACCGGGTAAACCTTTTGCTTTTGGTAAATTACCTAACAGCTACTTTTTTGGTTTACCAGGTAACCCAGTATCAGCGGCTGTAACGCTTGAGCGACTTGTAAAACCCGCCCTTACAAAGCTTTCAGGAAATGAACATACTGCTAAGTTAAGCTTAAAAGCGACTACAACCACACTGATTAAAAAGCGCCCAGGCCGTACCGACTTTCAACGCGGTATTGCCAGTACCGACGAAAACAATAACCTGTTGGTAACGCCTATAAATAAGCAAGGCTCGGGGGTACTCTCATCGCTTAGTCATGCAAATTGCCTTATTGTAGTGCCCGCAGAAAGTGGCAATATTGAAAAAAACGAAACCGTAGAAATAGAGCTATTATAAAAAACCTTGTCCATAAAAAAGCCCAGCACATTTACTAAATTTGCTGGGCTTAAAATTGGGTTAAGTCGCGTTTAAAACAACGACTCAAAATCACCATTAGGAAATAACACCCCAGGGATACCACGTACTGCAGTTACATCCGCAATTTTTGTATCGCCTAAGTACAAGCCACCGCTGTAGTTGCTGCCAGCTTGTTTTACGTCGAGCCAACGGCCGTTTTCACCTTTTGCAGTTAAACTAATATTGCTATTTACTTCTCTAATGCGTAAATCTAAGGCTTTTTGTTTTACGCTAATAAAGACATCGCTACTAGTAAGCTGCGATAAATCAATAACATCACCTACATACGCCAGGCTAAAATCACTCGCACCACCCAAGGGCAGCGCCAACTCAAGGCCAAACATTAAATCGTCGTTTTCCTCACCACTGAGTGGTGAAGCCTCAAGCGCGGTAATATGAAAAGGTGTTGTTTGAATATCGCTTTGAAACTGCCCTTCAAAATCAAATGAAGAAAGAGAAGTAACTTCCTGTGCAAACGCAGATACAAAACGGTTTAAATCTAATGATATCTCACCTGTTAGCTCGCCAGACTGCTTAGCAATAACAACATCAGTGATAATATTAGCTATGCCTGTTTGCGCATCAGGTAATAACTCGCTTTGCTCACTTACCCCATCAAATTCAATTAGTAATTCGCTCACATCAACATCTAAGCGAGTATCGCCGTTGATAACAGAAGCACTCATAACCCCTTCTACTTTATCGCCCAGTACACCACTTATTCTAAAAGTAGGAATAGACATATCTATACTAACTGGTAAACCGTCGTAAGTACCCGTAATTAGCCATTCGTAAGGGGATGTAGAATAGCTAATATCAAGATCGCGTAACCTGTATTGTCCTTCGCTTGCAGAAACTTCCGCAAGGGGCGAATAATTTATGAGTACTTCGTTAATTACTTCAGCAAGCACAGTGATCGCTTTTTGAGTATCATCATCAAGTGCACTTTCTAGTTGCGCGAGCTTAGCATCTACATCCTCTGCGTAGGTTGTGTCCTGTAAGCGAATAACACCCAGTGCGTCTCTTATATTTTCGAGTAATTCGCGCGACTCGAGTGCTTGCTCAGTTTCAACCTTTTGTTGCCAATTGGTGTAGCTAGTCACGCTCGCAATAGTTTGCTTAACCTGCCCTGCTACACTTTGAATTAAACCATTACCTTGCTCACTGTAAAGGTTATCTGCAATGTATTGATCAGCTAAATTACTGTAAGTTTGCCACGCACTGGTATCATCTTGCTCGGTAATAAAATCATCAAATGCAGTGGCTAAATCAAACCCTTCAACAGACACACCAGCTACAATAGCCCCATAGGTAAATGCATCAGCCACAATTTCTGCCTCTAGTGTATTCCTTAGGCCACTGTGTGTAAGCTGATAAAAAGGACTCGCAGATAAACTTGCAAGGGTCGCGTCAACATTTGCATTCGTAATTGCGGTACTTAACGGCGAGAAAAATACTTCATTAACGCCCGGTGCAACATAAGCGCGAGCAGCATAGTTTAAATTAACGCCAGTTATCTCTTCAAAATCAATTAAACGGTTTTCATTTATATCGTTTACATCGCCGCGAAGCGTTCTGCCGCAACCTGTAAACCGTGGGCATGGCAAGGCACTATCCTCAGGTATAAATTCAAATGTATAAAAATTAAGAGGCGATACGCTCACGCTTGCAGTATTTATGTTTTCGACTGCAACAGACTCTACTACATTGCCTTGGCCGTCTAATTGATTAAGCGTACCTTTAGCTGATTGCCATTTAGGCACATAAAAATTTACGGTAGAGGTGGATGCTACGCTTATTTCAATCGCTTCGTCACTACTATCATTTGAAGAGCCACCACAGCCACTAAGCGCTAGAGCAACTGACAAAGGTAAAAGTTTTTTTAACATCTTCATTCCTTAAAACTTAATGTTCATGTACCAATTTACATTCGCATAATAAGCTTTATCTAAATCTAAGCTGTCGGTTTGTAAATTAAGACCAAAGTACTCGTTTTCAATACCAACTAAAAACGCTTCACTTTTTGTTTCATAGCCAGCTTGTACCTTCCAATGATCCCAAAAATGAATACGTCCTTTTAACTGACTAAAGGTATCTTTATCGTACTGTTTTACTGTAAAAGCAGTTGAGTAGCGGTTATTTATTCTGTAATCGGCAAAAGCCGTAATACGCATTTCCATATCAAGTGTGTGCGACTGGGTATTACCAAAAGCTGAGGTTTGAAGAGATACAGTAGGTGTAGAGACGACATTACCACTCTCATCTTCGCTGAAAGGAATTTCGGTCGTTTGCCCTTTTACTGAGCCAGTATCATCAAAGTCAGTTTTATAAAGTAAGTCTTTTACACTTAGGCCTACTTTTAAATCATCATTTATTTGCCAATCGGCAAAAATATCTAAGCTATAACCTAGGCCCTCAGGGTTTTCAGAAGGGGTAAACTTTTTGAATAAAATATCTTTCGAAAAATTATAATCAGCAGTAATACTGCCTTCAACATCATCACTAAACACTCGCCCATCTACAGAAGCATCTTGAAAATGTGTACTGGCAAAAACAGACACTTTTGGCGTAATAGTAAGCGCGTTTTTATCTAAAAATTTAAAATCGTATGATAAAAATACACCATTAGAGGTCACTTGCTTTGCATTTAACTGGTATGTGTAAAATCGTTCTTCAAAGGGTAAGTCGTTTTTTTCTAAATAAGTATAAAGTGCAGTGTCTGGGTCAAAATTAAGTACATAATCATAACGGCTCTGCAGGCCCACTTTAAAATTATTATAGCCCACACCAATTTCAAAAATATTATAAGTAAATGCACTATCGCCAGATTTAATAGGCTCGTCAAAGTCATCTACAAATGCCTGTACTGGCTGTGCCTCAGTGTAGATTTCGGCGTCAAAGTGAGTAAATATTTGAAATTGATTATTTGCAGAAGCTAGAGGTGAAAGTAGAGCAGTTGAAAATCCTAACAAGAGAATTTTTTTTTTCATAATTTAATCGCTTTCTATAAAAAAAGGGAAAAGCACACAGCTTTTCCCTTTTATAGTTTAAGTATTAGTTAGATGAGTCAATTAAAGTCACATCTGTGTACTCAATTACTTCATCATCAATGTAAGTAATCGAAACACCGTTTGTTACTTTAGTTGCGGTACCAAAGGTCATCATCATGCCATCGTACATCGCTTTAACATCACCCATGTAACCAGCTGATTCGGTACCCGACATAGACAGCGTGTAACCCATAGCTGCGTCACCGTTAACTTTAATTTCAAGCATGGTCATATCTTCATCACCACTGCTATCCACTTCAGACATTACGCTAAAGTCTAAGTCACCAGACATACCCATAGCTTCTAGCATTGCAGAATCAGTTTCATCCATGCCGCTTAAGTTTAGGTTACCCATAAAGCCTGAGTCACCGTCCATAATTTCAACACGGTTCCACGCTTGCGCCATAGTAAGCTCTGCGTCATCAACGGTATCTGCATTTACAGCACCGTCAAAAGTAAATACTAAACACGAATCAATTTGTGTTGAATCGGTAATAGTACCATCAGCAAATGCTTGACACTCTTCTAGTGCATCCGAGGCTACATCGCCTGTAACAAGCTCAACAGTTGCATCGCTTTGTGTATTTAGCATGCCACCCCAAGCAACAACAAGTTGATCATCTTGGTACGCTGCCGAAGCGGTAATTTCACTACCGGTCGCTGAGTTTGTAAGCATTAGCGTCAAGTTGTCTAGGCTGTAATCGTAGTCCCATTCAGGATGAGTTGTTGAAGTACCCTCACCAGAGTTGCCCATATCAGCAAGTTCTTCAAACACATCAAATAACACTTCGGCTGTGTCGTATAGAGCATCGCCACCCGTGCTAGTTAATACCGTCATTGTAGAAAGTGACATTGACGTTTCTTTAACTGATGCTGTCGCCACTGCAAGGTCTGCTTCTGCTTGTAAGCTAAGCGCTGTTACAAGTTGCTCGTTTGCAAGTTCAGCCTGAGTTTGTGCAGCTTCGGCCATCATTTCTGCGCTTTCAACTAAATCAGCGGCTTCAGCCATATCAGCTTCAGTTACTGCTACAGCTTCATATTCAGTTGCAGCTTCTAAGGCTTGCTCAATCGCAAGCTCAAGCGCATCGACAGCAGCAGAAAAATCAGAAGCAGCAGTTACCGCAGCATCAACTAAAGCAACCGTTGCTTGTGCATCGTCACCCGAGTCAACAGCAGCTTGTGCAGCAGCAAGCGCACTTGTTGATGCAGCTTCTGCAGTATTAGCAGCTGTTTTCTTTTCACCTGCAACATCGGCAGTATTCATAGCAACTTCTTTAGCAGCTGCTACTTCAATCTCGTACTCAGTAATAGCGGCTTGTGCATCAGCTACTAATTGCGCAATTGCTGCATCGTAATCGCTTAGGTTTTCTACCTCGACTAAGGCTGCGTCTTGTAAATCAGTTGCAGTATCAAGTACACCTTGATAGTCAGAGCTTTGCTCTACAAGTAAAGAAGCTGTGCTAACATAGCCCTGCGATTTAACATATAAAATATCAGCCATACTTGATAAGTCAGCAGCTTCTGCTTCGTTTTCAAGCGCTGCAACAGCAGCAACAAATTCAATTGCAGAGTCTGCATCGGTAATTGCATCACCACCTAATGCTTGAACATCAGCAAGCATTTCTTCAGCAGCATCTACCGAAGCTTGAAGTTCTGTAAGCTCAGTAGAAGATGCATCAAGTTGAGCATTTAGAGCAACCGCTAAATCAGCATAAAAGTCATCGCCCGCCACACACTCATCGCCTGTACAACCAAGTTCTTCTAACACTGTTTGAACAGCCGTTGCAATTTCAGCCAGCTCTGCATCACTTGCAGCGCCGTTTTTAACTGCATTGTCTTTTGCTTCTTTAGCTTTAGTAGCAATGCCTGCTGAGTTTTCAGCAAATGCAGCTATCTCTGCCGCCGAAGGTGCTGGGACCTTAGCCGCATAAGCCGCTTCAAGGGCTGTTTTAATTGCTGCTTCATCACCTGTTGCAATTGCTACAAACACACTCGCCGTACTAGAAACAGCTGTTTGTAAAGTTGCTGCAACGTCGGTTGAGCTTAAAGTACCTGCTTTAATACCCTCTTTAATGCTGGTCATTACTTCGCTAATTGAAGATAAGCCTTGAATAGACGACGACAGCTGAGCAATTGCTAATACACCTTGTGAAAGTGC
Source organism: Pseudoalteromonas sp. Angola-4 (assembly GCF_028599265.1). Taxonomy (NCBI): domain Bacteria; kingdom Pseudomonadati; phylum Pseudomonadota; class Gammaproteobacteria; order Alteromonadales; family Pseudoalteromonadaceae; genus Pseudoalteromonas; species Pseudoalteromonas sp. Angola-4. The sequence goes on from NZ_JAQREK010000005.1 coordinate 207,325, forward strand.
TTCTTCACCGTCTACATCACTTAAATCAATAGCGCCGCCGTTAGATACATCACCTAACAGTGCAGATAATAATACTGCTGCATCAGGACCCATTACCTGAATAACCGTATTTAAACTTGTTGATGCAATTGCACCTGCGTCAACGTCAGCTTCAGCTTCAAGTAGTGCTTGAGCAACCAACGTAGTTAAAAAGGTTACATTGGCTTTAAACGAACGAGCAACATTTGCATCGCCTGCTGCACCACTTGTATCAGACGAATCAGCGTCCGCTGCAGCAATATATTTAACAACCGAAAGCTCTAGATCAGCTTTATACCATTCACCAAATTCAATGTTAGTGTCGCCATCGTTTACATCGTCTGCTTCTGGCGCTTCATTGTAAGTTCCACAGCCAACATACGCATCACAACGTAAATAACTGTCGTCACCCTCTTCAGCAGTTGCAACTGTAATATACACAGGGCCTGTAAAGTCATCTTCAAGGTAAATGCTGTAACTACCATTATCGCCAGTTACTAGCGCATCGGGGTTGCCCGCTATTTTGCTTGCTTCTACTGCTGCATCAGCCGCATCTTGAGACGTTGCTTCGCCGGTAAATGTTTCAGCTTCTGCTGAAGCCTCTAATCTAAATGCAACCGGAACACTTTGACCTGTTTCGTCAAGTGTCATTACGCTAACAACGGCACCTTTCATTGCACCTTTAACAGCTTTACCTGTTATTTCTACGTTAAATTGAGCGTCATCAGATGATGTAACCGATTCAACTGGAGGAACATAAGTGTTTCTGTCGTTGTCTGAACCACAACCCGCCAAACCTAGTGTAAGTGCAACAGATGCTGCAATCGGGGTAATTTTAGTCATACGCTGTGCCATTTATTTCTCCTTGATAGCCTGCAATGAGTATCAGAAAATTATTTTATTAAATATACGTGCGAAAGTTTACAAAACAACATAAACAGACACACAATAACAACCTTTGTTACTTATAAATTAAAGTAACATTAAGTAACGAGTTTTTGCTACATTTTTATACGTTTTGAGTACAAGTTTTTATCTAATTTTAAACGACGCTTCTTCATAGGCTTTACTATATTTTCAATAACATATGTTAAAACCATTAAGAAGCATCGCTCTGGCGTACCATATATCCACAATATTAAGTGAATATTACATTTAATTTAGTTTGTTAATAATATTCTTCAAGTAATTGCGACAGATACGCTAAAAAAAACGCCCGCCAAAGCTAATATAATGAAAAAGGATGGGGTTAGGTGGTGTTTTGAAATGAAATATATAAACAGGATGTTTATTTAGCTTTATATTAAGACTAAACGCTAAAAAGTCATTAACGCGCAGTATGCACCGTTAATGACTCAATAAAACGTTGGAAATACTATTGAGGTGCTTTCACTACGCCCTCCATCAGCACGCGCGCACTGCGGCTCATACTCGCTTTTGTTACTTGCCAATAGCCGTCTATCTGTTGAGCTTCGGCTCCTACTTTTAATGTACCAGAGGGGTGTCCAAAATTAATTTCGTTTAACGCACCGCCACCTGCGGCCACATTAACAAGCGTACCTTCAATAGCAGCGGCAGCGCCAATAGCCACTGCAGCTGTGCCCATCATAGCGTGATGCAGCTTGCCCATAGACATAGCACGTACTAATAAATCAATTGTTTTAGCTTCAATAAATTTACCACTAGACGCGTTATAATCTAATGGCGCTGCCACGAAAGCGACTTTAGGTGTATGCTGTCGTGTTTGTGCTTCGCTAATATTGCTGATCAGGCCCATTTTTACCGCACCATGGGCACGTATTGTTTCAAGCTTTTTAAGTGCGTCGATATCATTATTTATGTCATCTTGCAGTTCAGTGCCGCTGTAGCCGATATCGCTTGCGTTAATAAACACAGTAGGAATACCCGCGTTGATCATCGTGGCTTTTAAGGTACCAATTCCTGGTACTTCTAAGTCATCCACTACATTACCTGTAGGGAATAACGCCCCTTCACCATCGGCAGGGTTTAAAAACTCAAGCTTTACCTCGGCAGCGGCGAAGGTTACGCCATCAAGTTCAAAATCCCCAGTTTCTTGCACTTCGCCATTAGTAATAGGTACGTGAACAAAAATGCTTTTTTTAATATTAGCTTGCCATACACGTACTACAGCTACACCGTTATCGGGTACTGTGCTTTTATCAACTAAGCCGTTCGTTATAGCAAACGCACCTACTGCGCTGGTTAAATTACCGCAATTGCCGCTCCAATCTATAAAAGCTTTATCTATTGCCACTTGGCCAAATAAATAATCCACATCGTGGTTAGGTTGCTCGCTTTTACTTAAAATAACCGTTTTACTAGTACTTGATGTTGCACCGCCCATGCCATCGGTTTGTTTGCCATATGGGTCGGGGCTACCAATTATGCGTAACAGTAAATTGTCGCGCGCCTCACCTGCCACTTGGGCAGGTTTGGGTAAGTCGGTTAACTTAAAAAATACACCTTTACTGGTGCCGCCGCGCATATAAGTTGCTGGTACTTTAATTTGTGGTTTAAACATAATGCACGCCCCTTATGCTGATTGCGTAGCTTCTAAAAAGTCTTGCGCAAAGCGCTGTAATACACCACCAGCGGCATAAATAGAAAGTTCTTCTTGGGTATCCAATCTGCATTTCATAGGTACTGTTAGTACCTCACCGTTTTTACGTGTAATCACTAAATCAAGCGTTGCACCTGGTGTTGGCTCGCCTTTTACATCAAAGCTTTCGCTGCCATCAATGTTAAGCGTTTTGCGGGTAGTGCCTGGTTTAAACTCAAGCGGTAATACACCCATGCCAATTAAGTTAGTACGGTGAATACGCTCAAAGCCCTCTGCAGCTATAACCTCAACGCCTGCAAGCCTTACCCCTTTTGCAGCCCAATCACGCGATGAGCCTTGCCCATAATCGGCACCGGCTACAATAATGAGTGGTTGTTTACGCTGCATATAAGCTTCGATTGCTTCCCACATACGTGTGTTAGTACCTTGTGGCTCTAATCGTGCGTATGAACCTTGTTTAACTTCGCCGTTTTCATCACGCACCATTTCGTTTAACAATTTAGGGTTTGCAAATGTAGCGCGCTGCGCTGTTAAGTGATCCCCTCGGTGCGTTGCGTACGAGTTAAAGTCCTCTTCAGGGACGTTCATTTTAGTTAAGTATTCACCCGCAGCACTGCTTGCCATAATAGCGTTTGAAGGCGATAAATGATCCGTTGTAATGTTATCGCCAAGTACAGCAAGGGCGCGCATGCCGGTCATGGTTCGCTCACCTGCAAGGGCGCCTTCCCAGTATGGCGGGCGGCGAATATAGGTACTTTGCTCGCGCCAATTGTATAGCGGGTCGTTGTCTTCACCGTAATCTACGGTTAAATCAAACATAGGTTCGTACACTTTTTTAAATTGCTCTGGCTTTACACTTTGTTTGATTACTTCATCTATTTTTTCATCGCTTGGCCATAAATCTTTTAGCGTTATGTCGTTACCATTTTGATCTTTCCCTAGTACACCTTTTTCAATATCAAAACGAATAGTACCGGCAATAGCGTAAGCCACCACTAATGGCGGTGACGCTAAAAATGCTTGCTTAGCATAGGGGTGAATACGCCCATCAAAGTTACGATTGCCCGAAAGTACCGCTGTTGCGTATAAATCGCGATCGATTACTTCTTTTTGAATAACAGGGTCTAATGCGCCGCTCATACCGTTACAGGTAGTACAAGCAAAGCCCACAATACCAAAGCCGAGCTTTTCGAGCTCAGGGAGTAAGTTTGCCTCTTCTAGGTATGATTGCACCGCTTTAGAACCTGGCGCTAATGACGTTTTAACCCAGGGTTTGCGCATTAAGCCTTTAGCATTTGCGTTACGCGCAAGTAGGCCTGCAGCAATTACATTGCGCGGATTACTGGTGTTAGTACAACTTGTAATAGCCGCGATAATACATGCGCCATCAGGCATTAAGCCTTCCTCGTTTTCAACCGTGCCAGATATACCCTCTTTGGCTAAATCGCTGGTGGATACTCGGCGGTGCGGGTTTGAAGGCCCTGCAATGTTGCGCCCTACGCTTGATAAATCAAATTTAAGCACTCGCTCATATTTTGCGGTTTTTAAACTATCGCTCCAAAGGCCAGCCGTTTTAGCGTAGTTTTCTACAAGCGCTATTTGCTCTTCATCACGCCCTGTTAAACGCAAATAATCGATTGTTTTATCGTCTATATAAAACATGGCTGCAGTGGCACCAAATTCTGGTGTCATGTTTGAAATCGTTGCTCTGTCGCCAAGGGTTAGTGCATCAGCGCCTTCGCCGTAAAATTCTAAATAGGTTGATACAACACGCTGAGCGCGTAAAAATTCGGTAATAGCCAGCACTATATCGGTTGCGGTAATCCCAGGCTGGCGAGTGCCTGTAAGCTCAACTCCTACTATATCAGGCAAGCGCATGTACGAGGCGCGGCCAAGCATTACGCTTTCGGCTTCAAGCCCACCAACACCTACAGCAATTACGCCAAGTGCATCAACATGCGGGGTGTGGCTGTCGGTACCTACTAAGGTATCGGGGAATGCAATGCCATCGCGGTTTTGAATAACAGGCGACATTTTTTCAAGGTTAATTTGATGCATAATGCCGTTACCAGGCGGAATAACATCAATATTTTTAAAAGCGGTTTTAGTCCAGTTTATAAAATGAAAACGGTCATCGTTGCGTCTATCTTCTATTGCACGGTTTTTTTCAAATGCGTCAGGATCAAAGCCTGCGTGTTCAACCGCTAAAGAGTGATCAACAATTAGCTGGGTAGGCACAACCGGGTTTACTTTTGCTGGATCACCACCTTTTGCGGCAATGGCGTCGCGCAGGCCTGCTAAATCAACTAAAGCAGTTTGGCCTAAAATATCGTGGCACACTACGCGCGCCGGATACCACGGAAAGTCTAAATCTTGCTTACGCTCAATAAGCTGATTAAGCGCATCGGTTAGCATATCAGGCTCACAGCGGCGCACTAAGTTTTCGGCAAGTACGCGTGATGTGTAAGGCAATGTGGCATAAGCACCAGGCTTTATTGCATCAACGGCTTCTTGCGTATCGTAGTAATCCACATTTGAGCCGGGCAATGGTTTTCGGTATTGGGTGTTATTAATTATGGTCATAATATCTATTCGCTAATAGGTGACGGGAGATAAAAGGCAAAAGGTGAGCGTGTGCTCACCCTATACCAACCCGCTTAATTAAGTATTATTACGGATTGGTATTATGTGTAACTAATTAGCCTCTTGATTCAATTGGCGTGTAGCTACGTGCCTCTGGCCCTGTGTAATCTGCACTTGGGCGAATAATACGGTTATTAGCGCGCTGCTCTTTAACATGTGCCGTCCAGCCGGTAACACGGCTCATCACAAATATTGGCGTAAATAACTTAGTTGGGATCCCCATAAAGTGATATGCCGATGCATGGAAAAAATCAGCATTACAAAACAGTTTTTTCTCGCGCCACATAACTTCTTCACACCTAACCGACACTGGGTAAAGCACATCATCGCCCACCTCTTTAGCTAGTTTTTCAGAGAACTTTTTAATAATAACGTTACGTGGGTCTGACTCACGGTAAATAGCGTGTCCAAAGCCCATTATTTTATCTTTGCGCTCTAGCATACCCATGATTTCTTGCTCGGCTTGCTCTGCACTTGTAAAACCCTGAATCATATCCATAGCGGCTTCGTTTGCACCACCATGCAATGGCCCACGAAGCGTACCAATAGCGCCCGTTACACAAGAATGAATATCAGAAAGCGTTGATGCACACACTCTCCCCGTAAAGGTAGAGGCATTAAATTCATGCTCTGCGTATAAAATTAGCGACACATTCATAACTTGCGCAAAAAGCTCGCTCGGTGCTTTGTCGTGTAAGAGGGTTAAAAAGTGCGCGCCCACTGAGTCGTCATCAGTTTGTGTTTCAATGCGCACGCCATCGTGAGTAAATCGGTACCAGTAACAAATAATACTTGGGAAGAGCGCAACCATGCGGTCGATCGCATCGTTTGCTTGGCTAAAATCAAGTTCCATTTCTAGGTTACCCAGCATTGAGCAACCGGTACGCATAACATCCATTGGATGCGCGTCTTTAGGAATATTTTCAAGCACGGTTTTTAGTGCATCTGGCAGGCCGCGTAAGCTTTTTAATTTAGCTTTATACTCGGCTAGTTCATTTACTGTTGGTAGCTCGCCGCGTGAAAGTAAAAAAGACACTTCCTCAAACTGTGCTTTTTCGGCAAGTTCGCTAATATCGTACCCACAATACGTTAAACCTGAGCCTGTTTGTCCTACTGTACATAATGCTGTTTGCCCTGCTACTTGGCCGCGTAAGCCTGCTCCGCCTAATGCTTTATCTACCATGATCTTCTCCTATCTAAATTTGTGTGTGTTATCTATTTTAATAGTTATTATTTGTCAGATTTTGATGAAAAAAGGTTATCGAGTGTGTTTTCGTATGTGTGGTAATCTAAAAATTCGTAAAGCTCGGCGCGTGTTTGCATGTTCTCAATTTCGCTTTGCTGCGAGCCTTCATTTAAAATGGCAGAGTACACATTAAGCGCAGCTTTATTCATTGCTCTAAAGGCGCTAAGTGGATAAAGCACCATTTCAACACCTACTTCACTTAACTGCTCTTTGGTGTAAATAGGCGTTTGGCCAAACTCTGTAATATTAGCTAAAATTGGTACATTAATCGCCTTTGCAAATGCTTGGTAATCGGCAAGGTCGTGCACGGCTTCTGCAAAAATAGCATCAGCGCCCGCTTCAACACACGCAGCTGCGCGGTCAATCGCGGCGCTTAAACCCTCTTTTTGAAACGCATCGGTACGCGCCATAATGTAAAAATCACTATCGGTTTTTGCATCAACTGCGGCTTTAATGCGGTCAACCATTTCACCTTGGCTTACAATTTCTTTATTAGGGCGATGACCGCAACGCTTTTGCGCTACTTGATCTTCAATATGAAAACCCGCCGCACCTGCTTTGGACATTTCTTTAACGGTACGCGCAATATTAAACGCCCCGCCCCAGCCTGTATCGGCATCTACCAGTAGTGGTAAATCGCTGGCACCAGTAATACGGCGAATATCTTCAAGTACATTATCAAGGCTGGTCATGCCTAAATCGGGCATACCGTAAGAGGCGTTCGCAACACCGGCACCTGAGAGATAAATAGCTTGGTGGCCCATTTTTTCAGCCATCATGGCTGTGTAGGCATTAATAGTACCCACTACTTGTAATGGGCGGTTATTCGCAATGGCCTGTTTAAATTTTAATCCTGCTGACATTATTTTCTCCTCACTTTGAACGGTTGCTACATGGAGTAACTTAGTGTTTTAATTTTAAATTGTGACTGTTTTTTAGCTTTTAGTTTTTAGCTTTTAGCTTTTAGCTTTTAGCTTTTAGCTTTTAGCTTTTAGCTTTTAGCTTTTAGCTTTTAGCTTTTAGCTTTTAGCTTTTAGCTTTTAGCTTTTAGCAAAGTGTTTGTTTGCTTATTCAGCAAATCAAATTTGGTTTGAATATTAGCTTGCGATGCACTGATGTGTCGTTTCATCAGCATTTCGGCAAGTTCACCATCGTGGTTTTCTATCGCGTTAATAATGGCTAAGTGCTCGTCAAACGCTTTTGATACGCGCGGCCCTACCATGCCCATTTGTACTCGGTACATACGTATTAATTGGTAAAGCTCGTTACATAACAAATGGATTAAATGAGCGTTTTTGCTGCCTTTGATAATGCGATAATGAAAGTCTAAATCGCCCGCTTCTTGATAGTACGACTCACCCTCTTTAACACGCTGAGTTTGCAAATGCTGATTAAGTAATTGCTTTAAGCCTTGAACTTCGTCAGCTGCCATATTGTCGGCAGCAAGCCTACATGCTAAGCCTTCAAGCGAGCTGCGTACTTGGTATACTTCAATTAAACGCTCTGCGGTTAGCGCCACTACTCGGCAACCTACATTGGCTTTACGCTCCACTAAGTAACAGCTTTCTAAGCGATTAAGCGCTTCTCTAAGCGTTGCACGGCTTACACCGTAGCGCTTTGCAAGCTCAGGCTCCGATATTTTGCTGCCCTGCTGTATGCTGCCTTCTACTATTTCACGGCGCATATCAACAAACACTTGATCAGATGCTGTAGTAATAGGTGTATCATTTAAAAAAGGTTGCGTCATGGCTTTATAAATAAATTGTCGACAATTGATGGGTTAACTATGTGCTTAATAAAAAAACATGTCAACCCCACCTAAGGTAAAAATGAGTAAAAAACACACTTATTGTCGACACTGTTAATCTAAAGTCGTATAAAATTGCTTTAACATTAAACTAAAAACACAATATGTCGACATACCAATAAATTATAAAGCCGCTATTTAACACTGAAATAGTGCGTTAAAAGTGCTAATATCGCGCTTTATTTTTTAATGTACGAGCCAACGCGTGAACGCCAACACTTTTATTCCTGAGCATTTTATTGACGACGTAAAAACCTATTTACCTGCGCACCTCAATTTAGACGACTTTATAAACGCGTGCCGTCGCCCTCTCAGAAAATCTATTCGTGTAAATACATTAAAAATTAGCGTTGCTGAATTTAAACTCCGTGCAGAGCAAAAAAACTGGCAACTTACACCCATACCTTGGTGCAATGAAGGTTTTTGGCTAGAACGCCCAAACGATGAAGAGCAAAGCTTAGCATTAGGCAATACCGACTTACATTTAAGCGGCGCCATGTACGTGCAAGAGGCAAGCTCAATGCTGCCACCTATGGCTCTAAAACAAAGTATTGAAAACTTAGATTTACAAGATAGTTACGTACTTGATATGGCATCAGCGCCTGGCTCTAAAACTTCGCAACTTGCCGCAATAATGAATAACCAAGGGGTACTTGTTGCCAACGAGCTTTCGTCATCACGCTTAAAAGTACTTAGCGCTACGCTTAAACGTATGGGCGTTGGTAACTGTGCGCTTTCGCATTTTGATGGCGTCATATTTGGTAACTATATGTTTGAATGCTTTGATAGCATTTTGCTCGATGCACCTTGCTCTGGCGAAGGTACCGTACGTAAAGACGCCGATGCACTTAAAAACTGGTCAATAGAATCAAATATAGAAATTGCTCAAGTTCAAAAAGATTTAATTAAAAGCGCTTTTTACGCATTAAAGCCAGGCGGTACACTGGTGTATTCAACCTGCACGCTTACCCCGCTCGAAAACCAACAAGTATGCAACTACCTACTGAGTGAATTTAGCGACTATATTGAGCCGCAATCGCTAAGTGATTTATTTAAAGGGGCAGAAAAAGCCACAACCGCCGAGGGCTATTTACATGTGTGGCCGCAAACATTCGACAGTGAAGGCTTTTTTATTGCTAAATTTAAAAAACTCGCAAGCTGCAATAACCCAACCCAAAGCGTTAAAAAAGGTGCGTTTCCGTTTAACGAGTTTGATAAAAAACAAACCACTTCTTTTATGAGCGAGCTTAAAAAACAGTTTGGCTTAAAAGCGCTGCCAGGTAAGTTAATGCAGCGCGATAAAGAACTGTGGTTATTTCCTGATGGGTTTGAAGCCGTTCAAAACAAAATAAAATACGCACGTTTAGGTATTCAGTTAGGTATTACTCATAAAAACGGAGTAAGGCTCACACACGAGTTTGCTACCGTGTTTGGTAATGAATGCAAAAGCAATACATATGCTTTAACAAACGAGCAAGCAAACGACTACTTTAATGGTAAAGATATACGCCTAGAAGACGTTACAAAAGCCACCGGCGAAGTAGTACTAACCTTATGTGGCTGCCCAGTTGGGCTGGGTAAATGGCAAAAAAATAAAATAAAAAACTCTTTGCCTCGCGATCTTGTGCAAAATACGCAGTTAATAAGCTGGGCATAAAACAAGCAATACATTAGTTAACCTGTGCACAACTCCATTAAGCCTTTGTTGTTATTTTGGGTTAATAAATAAACAAAACTTAGCGTTTTACGGGTTAGTTAACTACACTAGAAGTTACTTTCTTCTTCTCCCTAAGAATTACGAAAGTGTATTTAGTTAGCGCAAGGCTCAACTAAGAGCCATTTATAGCCCAGAGCTATTTACAATGGCTCTGGGCGTTTTCATACAACTAAGTTAAGTGATTTTTAAATAGGCTGCACATGTTTTTTCGCGCTTTTAACATAAGTAAACTATACGCTTACAAGTACATACCAAACCTTCCTCTGTAGACGCGCAGCTTGCTGGCGTTTAAAAGCAACGCTTTTACATACCTATAAATAAAGCGCCAACAAGCAAGGCGCCTACAGTAAAATTATTCACAAAGAGGTTTAGAGACGCTGCGCTTTTAGAGTAGTAATAAATTATTAAGTAATAAACCTTCATTGGTGTATTTATGTCTACTCATTTACTCCTCATTTTCTTCTCTTTGTGCAATTTGTTTTTAGGTAATTTTTCACAAAGAGGTCATAAGACGCTTCGCTTTTAGAGTAGTGATAAATTATTAAGTAATAAACCTTCATTGGTGTATTTATATATACTCATTTACTCCTCATTTTCTTCTCTTTGTGCAATTTGTTTTTAGGTAATTTTTCACAAAGAGGTTAAGAGACGCCCCGCTTTAGAGAAGTGATCTAGTGGCTAAGTAAATAAACCATCATTGGTGTATTTATGTCTACTCATTTACTCCTCATTTTCTTCTCTTTGTGCAATTTGCTTTTAGGTAATTTTTCACAAAGAGGTCAAGAGGCGCTTCGCTTTAGAGAAGTGATCTAGTGGCTAAATAAATAAACCATCATTGGTGTATCTATGTCTACTCATTTACTTCTCATTTTCTTCTCTATGTGCAATTTGTTTTTAGGTAATTTTTCACAAAAAGGTCATGAGACGCTTCGCTTTTAGAGTAGTGATAAATTATTAAGTAATAAACCTTCATTGGTGTATTTATGTCTACTCATTTACTCCTCGTTTACTTCTCTTTGTGCAATTTGTTTTTAGGTAATTTTTCACAAAGAGGTTAAGAGACGCTTCGCTTTAGAGGATAGACGAACAAAGTTATTAAGCAGCTTGGCCAATGGCTTCTCATTTGCTTCTTTGTGCACATGATCTTTTAAAAAGAAGCTATGCTTTTAACGTGAGAAGCAACGCTCTAAAGTAAATACACGCAATTTCACTTTACTCACGGTGGTGAGGTTAAATAACTAATAGCTGAAATATTTTCCTAAACAAGAAAACCTATTTACAGTACTTTTTAAACATCCAGTTATTTCTGGCAGATTCAAATTGTGCGCCAAACTGAAGAGACAAACATAAAGTAGGGAGTGTATCTGTTTGCTTAGCTATCTCAAACGCACGTGAAAATTTATAACCATGTTTGGCTGCAAGGCTAAGCTCGCTAACATACAAAGCTTTATATTTTGGAGGGAGTTGCTGCCAGTTAACAAGCGCTATTTCAATAACACCTAAATGAACATCTATTTTAAAAGGGCCTGACTTTTTAGCCTGCTGAATATAACCAAACACACGATCGCTTGGCCCCTCTTGATAACTTGTTACTTTAGCTAAGTCTATCCATGTTTCGGCCCACGACGTTCTGTGCTTTAACGAATTTAAAAGAGATGACTCTACTTGCTTATATACTTTAGGAGCGCTTTCAACGTTTACATTATTTTTAGTTAGGCTAAGAATTTTTATATACGCACTTAGCTGCCAATAATGCGCTTGGAGAGGCTCAAGTTGTGTGGCGAGTGTTATTGCATCGTTTGCCAAGCTAAGCTCTTGAGGTGTTAGTAAATCACTTGGCTGTTTTAGCGTATTTAATGCATTAAAATACCACGCATTAGCGCGCATACTTTGGATACTTTCAAAACTAATAAACAAAGTAATAATTGCAATAAATGTAATTTGAGTTAGCTTTTTTAAATTACTCATCAAACAAAGACTCTGTTAAACGCCGTGGATTGTTTACAAACAAATTTTGTGCTTCTTGCTCACCTATTAAATCGGTAACGAGTCTTTTTGCATTACTTAATAATGGAGGCCTGCGTTTGACTGAGTGGGCATCGCTTGCAACATAACTAACCAAGCCTTTTTGTAGCATATCAATACTAATTGCTTTAGCGGTATCGCCCCACGCCCCTTCTATGCTTGAGGCAGTTAACTGAAAATCACAACCTAACTGCTTTAAACGCTCAATATAAAATGGGTTTGCTTGGATATCTCTGTTGCGTTCGGGGTGAGGAATTATCGCTTTTATATTTTGCTTAGATAGCCAATTTATAAACTTATCGTAGCCTTGCGGTACGTGGGAATGCGGTAACTCTAACAACAAATAATTGACTGAATCTAACGCACCAATAAAAGGTAACTGCCCCGCTATAACCATCGCCATTAATTCAATGTCGAGCCTAACCTCTGCAGCTACTGCAAGCTTTAAATCAATACCTGCATTTAAAGCCTCTCGCTTTAAAACATCAATGTCATTATTAAGTGCTTTTGCTGAGTTATTAAATCGCCCTATATGAATATGTGGGGTTGCTACCATATGTGTTATTCCATCATTTTGCGCCATTTTTAATAGCGCTAAAGACTCGTTTAAATCTTTAGCGCCATCGTCAATGCCTGGCAAAATGTGCGAATGAATATCAAACATAAATTTTTAGCAATTAAGAGGTAGGTTGCTCAGGTTTTTGCGAGTAGTCGTAATAATCGTAATAACCATGGCTATGCTCATCTTTACTTTTACTCATATCAACTTTATTTAGCACAATACCGGCAACATGCGCTTTAGACTCAAATAAACGCTCTATACCGGCTTTTATTGGTTTAATACGTGTAACATCTGATTTAACTACATAAATTACCGAATCAGCACTTTGTGAAATAACAAGTGCATCACTCACTGCTTGAGTAGGCGGTGTATCAATAATAATATGATCGTACTTAGATTTTAGCACATCTAGCACTTCGTTAAAGCGCGAGCTTGATAGCAGTTCCAACGGGTTACTAGGAATTTGCCCACTCGGCATAATGGCCACACCCGACTGCCCATCAACATGCACACATTCACTAAACTGCTCGGTGCCTATAATTAAATTACTAAGGCCAGGATGAAATACCGGTATATCAAAGCGCTTTGCTATACTTGGTTTACGTAAATCGGCATCAATAAGTAATACTTTACCCATTTGCGCAAGCGACATTGCTAAATTAGCAGAGGTAGTTGTTTTACCCTCACCCGGCGAGCTCGATGTAACAGCAATAACCTTATGGTCGCGCTCTAACTGAGTTAACAATAAACTAGTACGGAATGTACGTACAGACTCTGCAAAGCGTCTGTAGTTATCGTCAAGGTAAGCATGAATTGGGAGTGTGCTCTTTTTAGGCATAGGAACATTAGGTAATAAACCTAACATGCGCTGAGCGAGTTTACTCTCAACATCGTTTTTAGTTTTAACGGTATCGTTTAACGCATCAAATATAAAGCTCATTACAACAGCAAAGCCAAAACTTGCAACAAAAGCCAAAACAACAATAAGTTTTTTATTTGGTTTAGCTGGATTATTTGGTGCGTAGGCTCGGTCGGTAAATCGTGCAGCAGCCGAACTAAAATCGCTTGTTACCTCGGTTTCTTTAGAGCGAGATAAAAATGTATTAAATATATTTCGGTTAGTCTCAACCTCACGTTTTAACTGGTTATATTTGGTTTCCTTGCGGGTAATATCCTGGTATTCTGCGCGAATTTTAACTAAATCGCGCTCAAGCGCACTAACAGTACGTGTTATTCGGTTTAGCTCTTTTTCAATGCCGGTAATAAGGCCTTTAATTTGTTTATTTAGGTTATTTTTTACAGTAGCAAGCTCTGCCTTAGCAGAAATTATTTTAGGATGTTTAGGGCCATATACTTCGCTTAAGTCACTAAGCTTACGTTCAACTAATACAACTTCACGCTTTACATCTTGAATTACTTTATGTGAGGTAATTTCAGGCATGCTGCCTAGTAGCTCTAAGTTATTGTTACCGTACTCACTAATTACACGGTTAATGCTTTCTAGATTGTTTTTTTCGTTTCGCGCTTTTACTAATTGTTCCGATATCTGCTCAAGCTCTTGCGTTGCAAGGCCCGCTATCCCTTCAATATCAACTAGTTTTTGCTGCTCTCGGTAAGCCTGCAAACGTACCTCAGAGTCATCTAACTGAACACGAAGTTGAGACAAACGCGTGTTTAACCAGCTAGATGCTTGTTGCGTAATGCCCATTTTTGCACGCATTTGGCTTTCTATATAAACTTCACCCACTGTATTTGCAACAAGTGCCGCTAACTTCGGGTCGCTCGACTCAAAACTTACACGTACTAATTGAGTTTTGCGGATAGGCGAAACAGAAAGGCGAGACTTAAACGCAGCTAGTAAACCTAACATTTCACGCTCAGCTTCTTCTTCTGCAGAATATACAGTGGCTTCTTTTTTGTTTAAAAAAGGCAAGTAAGATTTTATAGCCTCTTTAACTTCACTAATAGCCGAGGGTTTAGCAGTAAAATCTTTATGGTTTTTTAGGTCAAGTTTTGTAATCACTTCTCGAGCAATACTGTCAGACTTAATAACCTCAAACTGAGTTAGGTAATATTCTTTTTTAGTAGAATCCAACCCGTATATTTCTTCAAAGCTAACTGCTTTGGTTTGTTCTGCCTCAATAAGTAATGTAGCCGTTGCAACATACTTAGGCACTAAGGTAAGGGCCACCATAATAGTGAGTAATGTAACTACAGTCGCAAAGCCTAAAATTCGCCACTTGGCGCGCTTAATAACATTAATATATGCACTTAAATCAATAATTTCTTCATTACTGTTTAAGTTTTCGGTTGTCTGGTTCATTAATTACTGCCTTGTAAACTGCTTAAAACAAGCGTTGTTCAATTTTTATAGTATCGCCCGCTGCAATTTGGCTATTTAAACTACCTTTTTGTTGCTGCTGTTTAGTTTGCTCTTTAAAAATAAAAATTTTATCGGTAGATGCACGCTCGGTTAACCCGCCCGCAAGAGCTATTGCTTGGTTAACGGTCATTGCGGGCTGATAAGGATAAGCACCAGGATCTTTTACTTCACCGTGGATATAAAAGGGCCGATATTCTATAACTTGCACATACACATTGGGGTTTACTAAATAGTCTGGCTTTAAACCTTGTGTTATTACCTGCTCAACCTCTGAGGTGTTTAAACCTGAAAGTTTAACTTTTCCTAAAAATGGGTAGTTAACCTCACCACTGTTACCTAATAAAGCGGTAACTTCTAAATCGGGTTGACCAAACACTTTAATTTCAACCTTATCACCCGCACCTAACACATAATTTTGCGCAGATTGAGCAAAACAAATGCTGCTAAATACAAGCAGCATTAAACTAAAACAATACTTCATTAATTAGCCTTTAACGTAAAAGTAAAGTTAACACCTACAATTACACGGTCAAACTCAATAGCATTTACTGTAGAGTTTTTATCCATAAAATCTACATAGGTAGAAACCATGCCAAAATTGCTCGCTACATAATTTAAACCTAAACGCAGGTTTTTTGTTTTATCTTTACGGCCAACGTCACCTGTATACTGCTCGTCAATATAATTAACGCTTGCAAGCGAGCTTAAATAATCGCTCCAGCTGTGGGTCCAATTAACTCCGTAGACGCTTTCCTTAATGTAATCGCCCTGTACTAATGGGTCTTTTGCAGCGCGACTGGTCATAAACTGCACGGTAGAGTAGCTAAGCGGTTGCCAGTTAATGGCTGCCTCCCAACTTAAGCCACTAAAGTTCTCACGCTCAGATGAGTCAAAATCTTTATTTTGATAACCCACTTTAAACGAGCCAGAAGTAACCGCAGTTGCCTCCCACTCCATACCTGCAAGTACTTTTATATCGTCGCTGTCACGCGATATACCACTACTGGCTAATACATCGTAACGGTAGTTTTCTTGTTTAATTTCTAAAAAGGTACGTGTTGCGGCTTGGGTATTATAATAACCGGTAACACCTAATAACGATTTATCGTAGTCACGATACTGCGATACTTCTCTAAAATTTTGGTATTTTTTACTAAAAAAACCGGCACTTAACGCCACTTGCGCTTTTGAGCTTTGCACTCCGTACTCATAACGTGCTAACACATTTTGTTGTTGGTACTTTACAAGTTCGTTTACTGCATTGCCTAAGCCTTCGGTTAAACCACTGCCACGAGGTTCATATAGCCAATCGGCATCGCCGTTAATATCTAAGCGGTGCTGGCTGGTAAATTCTTTATGTACACCCGCACCTATATTTACTTGGGTAAAGTTGTCGGCAGTATCTTTATTATGTAACGAGCTGCTAGTGCCTAAGTCTAGGCTATAGCTATCTGGGCCATCTTCAATAACCGCTTTAACATTAGGAGTAATTGTCCAAATTAAGCGAGACTCTTCATCGTTCGGGGTGCTAAAAAAGTTACTGTTACTACTAATACCAGTTTGTAACGTAGGGGTAATTTCGGCCCCATCTTTAGTCATAACGCTACCAGGTTGCAAATTAGCAGCAGCAGGTGCAGCTATCATAGCGCTCAATAAAGCGCTAAGTGGTACAAGTTTTTTAGTATGCATTTGCATTTTTAAATCCCTTAAAAATTGTCATAAAAATAATTTTTATATCAAACCACAGCGACCAGTGCTTAATATAATGTAAGTCAAATTCAACACGTTTTTCCATTTTGTCTAAGGTGTCGGTTTCGCCGCGCCAGCCATTAATTTGCGCCCAACCGGTAATACCGGGTTTAGCTTTATGGCGTAACATATAAAACTCAACCTTTTTACGGTATTCCTCGTTATGGGCAACAGCGTGTGGCCTTGGCCCCACAATCGACATATCTCCCTTTAACACATTTATAAATTGCGGTAATTCATCAAGGCTAGTCCGCCGTAAAAAGCCACCAAGCGGTGTAATACGCGCGTCATTTTTTTTAGCCTGTGTTACCACATTACTATTTTCGGTAACGCTCATTGAGCGAAACTTCCATACCTTAATTTTTCGCCCATCAAGCCCATACCTGTCTTGTTTAAAAATAACAGGTCCTTTAGATGTAAATTTAACAGCAAATGCAATGGCAATTAAAATAGGTGAGATCAACAGTAAAATGATACTAGCAACCATTATATCCTCAGTACGCTTTATAAATTCTCGCGCTCCAATAAAAGGGGATTCAAAAACGCTTAATGTATCAAGCTCGCCAACATGCTCTATTCGCGCATGTATTAAATTAGATACTAAAAAGTCAGGAATTATATGTACATCAACTGTGGTGTCGCCTAATTGCAGTAGTATATCTGCTATGCGTTTATCTGCTTTCATAGGTAAGGCAATATATAAAACACTTATATTGCCATTGCGTGCAGCATCAACTGCATCTTGTATTTTACCTGCTACATCATGCTTTGTTGCATTTTCAAATAAGCGTTCTGGTTGTCGGTCATCATAAAAGCCTAAAAACTTAAAGCCTAGCTCATCATTTTTAGTAATTTCATTATACAAATGCACGGCCGACTCTGTAGCACCAACAATGGCGACATTACGTAAGTTCATACCAAGCTTGCGCTTGTTGCGCTTAAACATATGTGCCCCTAAGCGCCAGCTATACATGAAAGCAAAGCTTAATAAAAACCACAAACCTAAACCAATGCGCGAGAGCTCTTCTGTAAACTTAAAAACAAACGACACACAAAATAAAACTGCAAAGGCTACAAACAAAGAGCCCCAAGCACATAAAACCATGGTTCTAAATTTACCAGCTCGCCAAGAGCGATAAGCCGAAAATATTTCAGCGCAATACAAAAAGCTTAACGCAACGGTTAATGCAGCAACCATGTAAGTAGGTGAGAGTTCAAAGCTATAAAAAACAGCAGAACATTGAAAGGCCAAAAACAATGCAAAAATATCGAACAAACGATAAAAATTTGCATCAGACGAACCATTAGGCTTAAACGTCCTTGAAGATGTCATACTATGTATCCCTATAGATATCTTAATAAGTGAACTAAGCTCCACAAAACTGTGCGGCAAATGTTACAGCATCATACTTACGTATTCAATATTAAGGGTGCTTTAATGTATAACAATATTATGCAAAATATTTTTAAGTAGCGAGGGCGTTACATAAAACAAAACAAATATAAACTTATAAACACTTGGGTAAACATTTATAAACAACATTGTAACCTAGTTTTTATTTAAACAGTTCCTTAAACCACGACCACACGCCAAATGAGTAGCCGCTAAATATATCAATCCCTAAAGCCGATTTAACTAAATAAACAACTAATAGTAATATGCTAATAACAATAAAACTAAATAGTGATACTGTTATTGCTTGAGATACAGCAGCTATCTTTTTTTCTTTCTCGCTCAGTTCTCGCCTATTTCGCCCCGCTAGTACAACAAAGTAATACCTATATTTAAAAAATTTAATTACGCCACGGCAATCAACTGTATGCTTACCCCATTGCCTTGCACCTATTGCCACTTTTAAATGAGCTAATTGCTCTTCGGTAAAACTGTCCTGCACATCGTGTGGCATTCGGTTAAGTAGACTGCGCACAGCTGGATCTGATTTTAATTTAGACAAAAGTTAACCTTGTTTATTCGAATAATGTAAGAATTCTTAGATTATTTTCGCAATAAAAAAGCCAATTAAAAATTTAATTGGCTTTATAAATAAAAACTAAATAAGTATTTATTTAATTGTACTTGAGCGATAAGTATTATTGTTTAACCAACTGGGTTTTTCTATCTCAGGTACTTTACCGTCTTGAGAAATATTTGTTTGGTGGAAAGAGTGCTGGTTCCAAATGCGTGTTGCATTTTTCCATGGTTTGCTTTCATCAGCAGCGCCATAGACTGTTACACCATTGTTAATTGACCAGCGCGAATCATAGTTATTAGAAACAACAACAAGCTCTGCGTTATCATCGCCTTCTAGATCAACTACAATTGGGTATTCCCAAAGCGATGCCGTTGAATTATCAACAGATGATAAAACCTCACCATTTACACCATTAAGCACCCTTACAGTAAAATGATCTTGCACTATAACTTCATCAATATCATCACCATTAAAGTCATAAGCACTTACACCTATTTTACCACTAAAAGAATCATCAATCTCTACAGACCATTTCTCATTACCCATAGCATTAATCATTTTAACGGCATTGTAATTGGCATAGACAATACCTAGCTCACCATCTTCTAAAAAGTTTGAAATAGATTGAACACCACCACCAGGAGCTGTGGTTGTATCAATTTCCCATTTGACATTTCCATTATGCTCTAAAGCTGTAAGAGAAGATTTTTCACCCGTTGATGCAGTAGCCGGAATAGAAACAATTAACTCTGGTTGAAAGTCTGAGTCTAAGTTGGCAACAGAGGAAAACCAAGACTTTTCTAAGCTAGGATATGCCCAAAGCACGGCCCCATTTTTATCAAAAAGTGTGCTATTAGCAAATAACTCTTGAACCCCATTATCATTAGAATCAAACATAATAGGAGAAGGAGCCCAACCATATGAAAAAAGCACTTCATCTTCATATGTAAATGCAGCATCGCCAACAGCAATATCTGCAATACCATCATTGTTCATATCAGATATACTAACAGAACCAATAGAACTGCCTGATTTAGGGCTAAATTTATTTATAGATTTTTTAATATTACCCAAGTGATCAATCACACTAATCGTATCGCTATTTCTATCACTCAGAACTATTTCAATCAAACCATCATTATCTAAATCAGCTAATGCCGGTGAATATCTTGCATCCGAGTAAATTTGACCATTATGATAGTCCCAAAGCTCTGTCCCATCAACACCACTGAGGGCTCTTAATATACCGGTAGATATATTTTTAGGTGAGAATGTTACAATAACGACATCGGCAACATCATTTTCATTAATTAGACCATCACGGTTATCGTCGTTAAGTTGACCTACAACCGGAGTTGTCATGACTTGATTATATTCAGGCATAAAATCACTAGAGTTCCAGCTCCATTTTTGCGTCATTTCAAACGGCGCTAATGGTTCAGCGACTGCTGGAAGGTTACCCTTAAATTCACCACCTAATAATGCCATCGAACCTTTAAAGCTTTGGCCAATTACAGGCATTTTTACAATACCAAACACTCCTTTAATATCAGCATAAGGGGCTAAAATCACTCCCTCCCATCGGCTTCCTTCAATATTCAGGTTGTGTGCATCTACAAAATTGAACACCGTTTTAGAAGCATGCTTTCTTAACCTGGCGAAGTTTTTACTTCTTACATTAACTTTTTGATCGCCAGAAATGTTAAAAATAACCGTCGCACCTTTAGGAATACCTTTAACTTTAAAGGTATGGGCAGCAGCAAAGTGCGCAGCATCTATATTAAATACTTGTGTTTCAGAGACTTTATCACCTTTTAGGTAAAGCCCGCCCCACTTCCATTTTACAGCGCCTGTTTCGTTTAAGTTATTTAACTCGGCACTTAAATATTTGTAATGTTCTTCTTGTTCATCAAAGTTAAACGGAAAGGCCGATTCGTCTTGACGACTACTAATGGTAGCGCCCCGCTCCATACCCCAACGAACACTCCAATGTGCATCTACCCCACCGCCAGCTAACATACTGCCTACAAATTGGCGGCCACGCTTAAATTCAATACCGGTTTCACTAATTAAATAATATTCATGTGGGTTTGACGGGCGATTATAGCCAACACTGTATACGCCTTTTAAATTAATTTCTCCAGCCGCAATTGCACCATCTGCACGGCCAACATGCGATTTAAACTCGTCAAAAACAAAAGCAGAAAAACTATTAGCAACGCCTAAATCCGCCGCATTAGAAACAGAACTTGTTAAAGTAAGTGCAATTGCTCCACTTAATTTTTTTAAATTAATTATTTTTTTCATTTAATCCCTCTAAAGTAAAAATTCCATCCTGAATGGACATATAAAACTATTAAGTAAACAAAATTTATTACACAACAAAGTTGAAAGTTCATTATATATACAAAAACAAAAATTAAAACAAAAATACAACTAAAGGATTAAAAACCACTCTGAATCGCCCCGTGTTTGCCAGAGACTCAATAACTTGAGAAACTGGAACTATGAAAAAATCAAATCGCTATACATCAGAATTTCGTGAACGTGCAATTAGGCTTGTTACCACACAACAGCATGAATA
>NZ_JAQREK010000049.1:0-680 GCF_028599265.1 Pseudoalteromonas sp. Angola-4
TCATAACGAACCCTAAAGCCAATCGCGCTGCTTGATAGGCCACTTCCAAGTTCGTTTTGTTTATCGTTTTTGCCATAAAGTGTAATTTCGGCTCGCGGTTGTATAATTAGCTTTTGCGTGAGTAATAGTTCGTACTCTGCCTCTAACGTAAATGCGGTATTGCCTCGCTCACCTACGTATGCTGTCATATCAAGTTCAAACCAATAAGGGGCTAAACCTTGTAAGCCAAAAGCTAACCATTGCCGATTTTCACCTTCTTTATTGTAATCAAGACGAACACCTGCTTGAGTATCCCAATATGCTGATACGGCGTGACCCCATAAAATATCGGTTTGGTTTTCTTCAATACTTCCTTCGCTGAAATCACCCTCGGTTTTAATTACCAATCGATCAAAGGTAGTGCCGTACCATGCTTGTAAGTCAAATACACCTGCGTTTGCTTGCTCGTTATATTCAAGACGATCGCCTAGTAATGCGTAAAATGGATGCTCATCAGCGAGTGTTAATCGCTCATTGCCCTCAAGCGCATATGGGCCTTCTGTTAAAGTTGTTCCCGCAGAGTAAGCATGGGGGTCTCTTGCATCTTTAGGTGCACTTCCTCCTTGTGGTTGCATCTTAGCGCTATTCATTTGTGCCATTTCACTTTGCGCTAATAAAGGGAAACTAATTAATGAAGCCCC
>NZ_JAQREK010000050.1:0-657 GCF_028599265.1 Pseudoalteromonas sp. Angola-4
ATTGCAACCATTATTCACCAACAAGTGGGTGGTCTTCGCAGTGCAATGGGCTTAACCGGTTGTGCCACAATCGAAGAGCTAAACACTAAACCACAGTTTGTACGTGTAACTTCTGCTGGTATGGGTGAGTCGCATGTTCATGATGTGCAAATCACTAAAGAAGCACCGAACTACCGTTTAGGCTAATCAGCCTTTAACAACTTGAAAAAAGTGGGCTAACCTTTGTTAGCCCTAATATAGTCACACAGCTTAAGCTGGTGGCGTTTAGCACCTGACTTTACGAGATACTTCATGAGCAAAGACATTCACGATTCACGAATCCTCATTTTAGATTTTGGTTCACAATACACGCAGTTAATCGCCCGTCGCGTGCGCGAAATTGGTGTTTATTGTGAGCTTTGGGCTTGGGATGTAACCGAAGAGCAAATTCGCGAGTTTAACCCACAAGGTATTATCCTTTCTGGTGGCCCAGAATCAACCACGCTTGAAAATAGCCCGCGTGCTCCTGAGTATGTATTTAATGCAGGCGTTCCAGTACTTGGTATTTGTTACGGCATGCAAACTATGGCAACGCAGCTTGGCGGCCGTGTACATAGCTCAGATAAAAAAGAATTTGGTTACGCACAAGTTGAAAAAGTGGGTAACTGTGCATTATTT
>NZ_JAQREK010000051.1:0-650 GCF_028599265.1 Pseudoalteromonas sp. Angola-4
GGCATTAGGGCAGCTGTTTAATGCGCCTTGTGAGCAATTTTGTCCTCAGGTTAATTTATCCAGTGGTTTAACTAAATTGGTTATGTCACACCCCGTATTTAATAAACCACAGTGTACGGTATTAATGGCGCAGGCTGATTTTCCCAGTATGGGGTTTGTAATGCAAAAAGCACTGCCTGAATGTGCAAAAATACGCTACATCCCTGAGCATGAAGACTTGAGTGATAGACAGGTATGGCAGCGATATTTAACTTCAGAGATTGATGGGGTCTTTGTTTGCCATGTTTATTCTAATACGGGTGTGCAAGCTCCCATAAACGATATTGTGGCGCTGAGTAAAGTCACGAATACACTCTCAATAATTGATGTGGCGCAATCGGCAGGGGTTATCCCTGTCTATCTAACGGCGTTAAATGCTGACTTTATGATTGGTTCAAGTGTGAAGTGGCTATGCGGAGGGCCAGGTGCGGCCTATTTATGGGTAAATCCAAAGCAAATAACGAAATGTGAGCCAAAAGATGTTGGCTGGTTTTCACATCAAAACCCATTCGAGTTTGATATTTCGCATTTTCAATATAACGCTAAAACACTTAGATTTTGGGGCGGTACGCCCTCGGTACTTCCTTATATTATTGCCGCACATAGTATGG
>NZ_JAQREK010000052.1:0-625 GCF_028599265.1 Pseudoalteromonas sp. Angola-4
AGCGTGTCTGATGTGGCTGGCAATCCAATTTCAGCACAAGATTCAGTCGAACTTGATAACACCGCAGTTATTACAACCAGCATTGATAAAACCGCCGACGGCGTGATTAATGGCAACGGTGAAAGCGCCGCCATGGTCGTGCGTGGTACTGTGACTGATGTGGAAGACGGTCAAACCGTGACGGTGATCATCAGTGATGGCACAAACCAAGTTGAAACCACGGCGCTTGTGCAAAACGGCGAATACGTTACTGATCCGATTGATGCAAGCGCATTAAACGACGGCACACTCACCGCTACCGCCAGCGTATCCGATGTGGCAGGCAACCCGATTTCAGCACAAGATTCAATCGAACTTGATAACAGCGCGGCGATCACAACCAGCATTGATAAAACCGCCGACGGCGTGATTAATGGCAACGGTGAAAGCGCCGCCATGGTCGTGCGTGGCACGGTGAGCGATGTGGAAGACGGTCAAACCGTAACGGTGATCATCAGCGATGGCACAAACCAAGTTGAAACCACGGCACTTGTACAAAACGGCGAATACGTCACCGATCCGATTGATGCAAGCGCATTAAACGACGGCACACTCACCGCTACCGCCAGCGTATCCGATGTGGCAG
>NZ_JAQREK010000053.1:0-620 GCF_028599265.1 Pseudoalteromonas sp. Angola-4
ACTGACTTCACTTTTCATTGCAGCAACACACTCTGCCACAAGCTCGGGCTCTGCCATTAAACAGGCACCAAAACGCCCATTTTGCACACGATCAGACGGACAACCTACGTTAAGGTTTATTTCATCATAACCGCGGTCACCTGCAAGCTTGGCACACTGTGCTAGCGCTTGCGGATCTGAGCCCCCCAGCTGCAGCGCTACTGGGCCTTCATGTTGATTAAAGTGCAAATAGTCGCCACGGCCAAACAAAATAGCACCTGTGGTGATCATTTCAGTGTAGAGCACGGTGTGCTTTGTCATTTTACGATGAAACGTACGACAATGGCGATCAGTCCAATCGAGCATGGGGGCAACAGAAAAGCGTCGATTTAAAGTACGTTTATCCAAAATGTAGTCCTCAAAAATTTATAATTTAAGCACAGCTTAAAAGGCGCTGCATTTTACACAAAAGCCCCATGCGCAGCAATATTAAGCAAACACCTGCAAGCCAAAGTATTGTGCGATACCGTTTAAAATATTCGTTACTGCGACTGAGCTTAAAATTAACCCCATAATTCGACTAATAATACTTGCCCCACTATCACCTATTATTTTATGTACATGCGTAGCAAGTAATAACA
>NZ_JAQREK010000054.1:0-597 GCF_028599265.1 Pseudoalteromonas sp. Angola-4
CACGGAGTGATTCATGACTGGGGTGAAGTCGTAACAAGGTAGCCCTAGGGGAACCTGGGGCTGGATCACCTCCTTATACGATTTAGAACTTATTTGTTCGTAGTGTCCACACAGATGATTGTTAATTAGTTAAGCCACTGGCTTAGTTAATTAATATGCTCTTTAAAAATTTGGAAAAGCTGATAATAAAATTCGTATAAATAACATTGTTATTTGTACAGAGTTTTCAAAAGTAAAAAAGAATGATAGCAGTATCATTCAGTGCCATTTAATCACTCTTATGAGTCGATTAATTGGTATCTACTTTAGTATTCAATATTAACTTCTGGCGAAGTTAAACTGTCACAAAACAAAGACCCGTTTGGGTTGTATGGTTAAGTGACTAAGCGTACACGGTGGATGCCTTGGCAGTTGGAGGCGATGAAGGACGTATTAACTTGCGATAAGCCTAGTCAAGCTAGTAAAAAGCACTTGAGACTAGGATTTCCGAATGGGGAAACCCACCTGCTTGCAGGTATCGTTAACTGAATACATAGGTTAACGAGGCGAACGCGGAGAACTGAAACATCTAAGTACCCGTAGGAAAAGAAATCAACC
>NZ_JAQREK010000055.1:0-590 GCF_028599265.1 Pseudoalteromonas sp. Angola-4
GAGGTATGTATCGCTCCCCTGCACTGGATAAACGCAAATGGCGAGTTGTTCTAATAAATAATTCGCAGCCAAGGGCTGATTCTACGCGCTTAATAGCCGCACTGGCGGTTGCTGTGCGCATATCTAACTTAGCAGCAGCTAAAGTAATACTTCGACACTCTGCTACTTTTAAAATCAGTTTTAAGTCATCAATCTGCATATTGTCTATTTTTATTTGATAATGATTCAATAATTATGCTGTTTAATTTAAGTAAAGCAAATTGTATTATGTTGCTCATACACTCAGTGAACACTGTTTATTAGCCCTTTTTTATTATGGAGAGACTACGACTCACCCTATTATTCGCGACCTTGAAAGCCGCCATACTGCTAAACGTTACGACGCGACAAAGCGCATTTCTCAAGACGATTTAGCGATATTGTATGACGCGATGCGTCTTTCTCCTTCGTCAATTAATTCACAGCCTTGGAAATTTGCAGTGATTGAATCAGACGCTGCAAAAGAGCGTATGCACACTACCTTTGCTAATAAGTTTCAATTTAATCAGCCACACATTAAAGCGGCGTCGCACATTATTTTCTTTGCTCAT
>NZ_JAQREK010000056.1:0-547 GCF_028599265.1 Pseudoalteromonas sp. Angola-4
GCGTGCTTTGCACAGCCGTAGTGGGCAAGCATCGTTGCATCAGATTTGTCTGTTTTATGAATTATGTTTAACGCGTCAGCATACTTTTTCGCTTTGCCTGTATTCGCTAAAATAATATTAAAGCCTTGCTCATGTAAAAAATACATCAGTGCTTCATGATAAACACCCGTTGGTTCGAGGGTGATAACAAGCTCACTAGCAACGCTTTTAGTTGTATTTAAAAGCCATTTTTCTATTTTCTCAAAGTCTTGATGCTTGTTTTTAAAGACTTTTGTTTTAATCTTGTTTGTAAGCTGGTCTCTCAACCACGATAAATCAATTTTCTCTTTACTAATATCAATGCCGATAAACATCATCTCTACTTACTCCCCTTGTACATACAGCATCTACTTAAATAAAAGTGTGCTTGGATACCATTCAGTTTGTGAGAATAGAAAGTCAGGGCTTTATCTACGGAGCAGTATTAAATACTAGGCGCAAAGGCAAGCTCACTGACTTCGATGTGATAAATGATAGCTAATCATTTATCAACGAGAGATACAAGGCG
>NZ_JAQREK010000057.1:0-541 GCF_028599265.1 Pseudoalteromonas sp. Angola-4
CCATTATACCAAACATCGACATTTCATTTTGAAAATGCTGCGCAGGGTTCTGCACGGTTTGCTGGCGATGAGCCAGGTTATATTTATACGCGTTTGGGTAACCCTACCACCACTGAACTTGAACAAAAAGTGGCGCAATTAGAGGGCTGTGAGGCTGCAGCGGCAACGGCTACAGGTATGGGAGCGGTATCGGCTTCGGTACTGAGCTTTTTATCACAAGGCGATCACTTAGTTGCATCAAGTGCGCTTTATGGCTGCACCTTTGCTTTTTTTGCGCATATGTTGCCGCGTTGGGGCATTGAAGTTACCTTTGTGGATATGACCAATGAAGATGAGTTACGTGCTGCAATAAAGCCAAACTCAAAAATGATATTTGCAGAGACACCGATAAACCCAACGATGGCCGTTATTGATTTAGCACTTATTGGTGATGTAGCAAAACGGCATAATTTAATAAGTGTGGTCGACAATACCTTTTTAACGCCGCTGCTACAGTCACCTAAACAATACGGCATCGATATTATTATGCACAGTGCTACCA
>NZ_JAQREK010000006.1:0-205338 GCF_028599265.1 Pseudoalteromonas sp. Angola-4
TCTGCGCCAGTAAGACCTTTACCAGCTTGCAGTTCAGCTAATGCTTTGTTGAAGTCGAAAGATTGAGTCATGTGTCACTCCTGTTTTCTTAATAATACTGAAATGACACAGATTTCTAAACACTACCCTTGTTTAAGAACACCTAAATAGCAATTTTTTACTTACTAAACGATGTTTTTACCCCAAAGCAAATTACTTAATTAAATGAATTAGTATCAATAATATTACTGTTTTTCAGCATGTTCTTCACGCGCTTCTTCAATTTCTTCAGCGATTTCTTGCGCTTTTTGCTTTGTTTTTTCGGTTAATTCACCGGCTGCTTCTTTGCTTTTTATCCATGCATCAACGGCAATTTCTTTGCCATCGTCGTACATGTCTAAGCCCATTGCTTTACTTTGTTCAAGCAGCTCATTTAATGACTCATCATTTTTAAGCTCTGTGGCTTTATCTTTTACATCGTTCCATGTATCACCAAGCTGCTCTTGCATTTGCGCGCTTTTATCTTTTGCATCTTCTTGTACTTCCTGAGCATCTTCACAGCCCGTTAGTGTAATTAAAGTGCCTAATAAAGCTAAACCTGCTAATTTGTTCATGTGCTATCTCTCCTTAGAGACAAATAATTAATTCCACTTAATAATAGAACAGCGAAGATGAACACACCTGTAACAACACGCTTAAATTTCAAATTAATGAATGAACACGATTGGCCGCTGCTGCATGAACTAGATCAAGACCCCGCGGTAATGAAATACATAAACCGAGGAACGCCTTCGACATTAAAACAAATTAAAGAAATAGGGATCCCCAGAATGCTTGCCTATAAAAATGCATACAAAGGCTGGGGGCTGTGGAAAATCACCCTTAAAAAAGAGGACTCTTTTATAGGGTGGGTGCTTGTTAGGCCTATGCACTTTTTTACTCAAACTCCCGATTTTACAAATATTGAAATAGGGTGGCGCTTTAAGCAATCTAGTTGGGGACAGGGTTATGCAACGGAGGCGGCTAGTGCATTATGTAACGCCTTAAAAATGCAGCCAGAGATAAAAACACTATCGGCAATGGCACTGGCCGATAATAAAGCTTCAATTAGCGTCATGCAAAAGCTGGGGTTTACCTGGGTTAAAAACTATATACACACTGATGAACAAGGCGATTTGGATGCCGTTTTATACGCAAAGGCGTTATAGCATACAAAAAATTACTTGTATAAACATTGACCTAACATTCTATGGTATGCATAAATGAGCCAAGCGAGATTCAAATAATAAAGTAAGGATGTTTTATGGGGTTATTCTTTCGACCAAGCAGGCTCATTGTTAAGAGTGTGTTGATTGCACAATTTTGTATATTTAGCGTGCAGGCGGAGCAAGTTACTAAAAGCGCTGTCGCAATGCCTGACTCGTTTAGTGCAGATACAGCACAAGCTATTTTAGAACAAGGTGGAAATGCTGTTGATGCGGCTATTGCTGCGCAATTTGTATTAGCGGTAACGCTTCCCGAAGCCGGAAATATTGGCGGGGGAGGCTTTATGCTTATACAAAAAGAGGGAAAAGGGGACTTTATAGACTATCGCGAAACGGCTCCCCAAGCAGCGCACAGAGATATGTATTTAGATGCCAAGGGCGATGTAATTAAAAACAAGTCAATTTATGGTATTCACGCAAGTGGTGTACCAGGGAGCGTAGCCGGTATGTGGCTGGCCCATCAAAAACACGGCACCTTAAAATGGCAAACATTAGTACAGCCAGCGGTTACCTTAGCAGAGCAAGGCTTTAAAGTGCCGCCCAAATTGGCTCAAGGGGTCGCACAATACATTGCTCATCTAGACAAACAAAATATAAATGTAAATTTTAAACACTATTTTGCAGATATAAAAGCAAATCAGATTTTTAAACAGCCCGAGCTAGCCGCTACTTTAAAACGCATAAGAGATAACGGCCAAGACGGGTTTTATAAAGGCGAAACAGCCCGCATTATTGCCAACTTTATGCACCAGCACGGCGGCATTATTAACCAAACTGATTTGGCTAATTACACGGCTGTGTCGCGCACGCCGATTAAAGCTAACTGGAACGGTTATGAAGTATTAACCTCTCCACCACCAAGCTCTGGCGGAATAGCTATTTTGCAGTGGCTAAAAATGTTTGAGCTTAAAAAAAGCGAAATGGGGCTGGTACATAACTCTACTCAATATGTACATTTACTTGCTGAAATAGGTAAACGTGTGTTTGCCGATAGAGCAGAGTACTTGGGCGATCCGGACTTTTTTGATGTACCAGTGACTGAGCTTACTCATATTGATTACCTAAAAGCGCGCAGTAAAGATATTTCTTTAACAGCTATTTCAACCACCGAAAACATAAAACCAGGCCTCAAAGAAAGTGAACAAACCACGCATTTTTCTATTATTGATAAAATGGGTAATGCAGTGGCCAATACCACAACGATCAATTTAAGCTTTGGTAGTGGCGTTGTGGTTGAAGGTGCAGGCTTTATATTAAATGACGAAATGGACGACTTTAGCGCTAAACCTGGGGTAATGAACGCCTTTGGTGCGCTCGGCGGTAAAGCCAATGAAATTCAGCCACAAAAGCGTATGCTTAGCTCAATGTCGCCAACCATACTGCTCAAAAACAACAGCGTTAAAATGGTCACAGGCTCGCCTGGGGGCACAACAATTATTAGCTCGGTGTATCAATCTATTTTAAATGCGGTTGAATTTAACATGGGCGCCAACGATATTGTTAATAGCACGCGGTTTCATCATCAGTTATGGCCTAAAAACGTGATCAGAACACACGCAGGGCTCAGTGAAAACACTCAAGCTGAACTTATAAAAATGGGCTACACACTGGATGAGCGCCGTTTTGGCGATTTGCAGGTTATTGTAAATAAAGACGGTGAGCTACAAGCAGCTTCTCAGGCTACAGGCCGTGGTGAGTCTCGGGTATTTTAACATTTTTAACTAACCCCTTTAAGCTAAAGGGGTTAGTTTTGTTATTAACCAATAGCGGGTACTAATCCCAACATTTGCATAAATTGGGCGACAATAATTACAACGCCGCACAGCCCTGCCACCGCTAAACCCATATTACCACTTCGCACTTGGTATCCCGTTTGAGGGCCCGATTTACGCTGCTTATACACCATAGAAACCGGTAAAAATATTGCTAATACCACAAGGGCGATGGCTGCATAGCCTAGCGCCATTATAAATCCCTGAGGGTAAAATAACGCAAACCCTAAAGGGGGAATAAAAGTAATTAGTGCGGTTTTTATTCTTTCTGATTTGGTGTCGCCTTTATTAAATGCATCAGCAAAAAAATCAAATAACCCTAAGCTAACACCTAAAAAAGAGGTGGCCAATGCTAAGTCGGCAAACAGTGTAACAGCGCTTGTTACCTGCGGATTATGCGCAATACTTGCCACACTCTCTACAAAGCCTGTTAAGCCATTACTATTGAGTAAATCACTTTGCTGCATAATCCCTTGGCTAAGCAGTTGCCAAAAAATATAAATCACTAAAGGTAAAGCAGCCCCTGCAATCATTACCTTACGCAATACTTTTGTTTCTAGCCCCACATACTTAACAATTGACGGAATAGAGCCATGAAAACCAAATGAGGTAAAAATAACGGGTAAGGCAGATAAAATCAGCCCTTGCTCAACGGGCATTTCAAGTAAGTGCTTACCTTGTACATAGGGTGTAAGCATATAAAACAAGCTGCCTAGTACTAAAATTTTAATCGTAAATAACACGCGGTTAAGTTTATCTACTTTACTGGTGCCTAAAGTAACCACGCTACCTATTACAATGGCCAAAACAATAGAGGCAATTTGCGGCGCTATGTTTATGCTCAAATCACTACTAATACGCGACTGCAACTGCGCGCCACCCCCGGCTATATAGGCTGCGCACAGGGCGTAAAACAAAAATATCATCGAAAAGTTAGCAACGTACTGGCCGCGTTTTCCTAACCAGCGCTTTGCTAAGGTGTTTAACGTTGCATCTCTAGGGGCGTATTGGTGGAGCTCTAGCATTAATAAAGCGGTGTAGGTCATCAGTAACCAGCTGGCTATTATCAGTGCAAGCGCGGTATTAAACCCAAGTCCTGCAGAGGCTATTGGCAATGCCAGCATACCTGCGCCTATGGTGGTGCCTGCAACAATTAACATGCTGCCTATTGTTTTATTTTTAAGCACTTAACTATCCTAAAATGTGTGAGAGGCACTCAAGATATAACTAGTTACTTAAAACATAAATAGTTTTGTAATAAATGCCGGTAAATAATAATGTAACTATGAATTTACAGCTGTATTTAGACGTTTATATATGTACTGCGTATTACTTTCGCGCGTATAATTTACTTTAATAGGGTTTCTACCTCCTCAGTGCAAAGGAATGGCGTGTGCCAGTTAAATTATCTTATTTACTACTTGTCATTATTTGGTGTACTACGCCATTAGGTATTGTATGGAGCAGTGAAACTGTAGCACCAACCCTCGCCGTTTTAATGCGCATGATTATAGGCTTATTTGTTGCTGGGTTAATTGTTGCTATAGCCAATATTCGTGTCCCTTGGAGCAAAAACGCGTGCACGTTATATGCATACTCCAGTTTGGGTATTTTTGGTGGTATGTCATTAAGTTACATGGCTGCTACCACAGTACCTTCAGGTATTATTTCATTAGTGTTTGGCCTTGCGCCTATTCTCTCTGGTTTTTTAGCACAAAGGTTACTTAATGAGCCTAAATTTAGCCCTATTAAATTAATAGCGCTGAGCTGTGCATTAATAGGCCTTTATTTTGTAAGTTATAACCAGCTACAAACCTCACAAACTCAGGGCATAGGGCTGATGTATGTGTTAATGGCGGTTACTTTATTTAGTCTTAGTGGGGTGATGATCAAACGTGTAAAAATTGCTATTCACCCTATGGCAACCACTTTTGGAGCGCTGGTTTTTGTTACTCCTTTATTTGGGCTGCTGTGGTGGCTGGTAGATGGGCAAATAAGTATGGATTATTGGAGTGCTCGCTCGTTATGGAGTATTGCGTATTTAGGTATTTTTGGCTCGATTGTAGGGGCTTTAGCGTATTTTCATGTATTACAAAAGTTAAACGCCAGTACTGTAGCCTTAAGTAGTTTAATTACACCAAGTTTTGCATTAGCGCTAGGCGCATTACTTAATAACGAGCCTTTAAGTCAGGAGCTTATTATAGGAGCCATAATTACATTTTTGAGTCTAACGTTTTTTCAGTTTGGCGATAAGCTCATAAAGCGGCGCAGCGGTAGTTAGCAGTTTAGGGCGGTTACATTTTTGCTATTTGAATAATTAAACGACGGTTTTTATTTCGCCCTAAAATATTTTCGTTAGTATCAACAAAACGTTTTTCACCTAGGCCTGTGGTTTCTACTTTGCTCTCATCAACACCTAAGCTGACCATATAATCTTTTATAGCTTTAGCACGCTTACGCGATAAATCTAAGTTATTCCAACGGCCACCGTAGCTATCGGTATACGAATCAATACTTATAGACTCAATACTGGTATCATTTTTTAAATACTCAGCAATTTTATCTAAGCGCTTTTGCGACTCTTTAGTGAGCTTACTGCTATTTGATTGGTAGTTCATTACAGTAAATGAAATATCTTCAAAGCTGTATGGTAAAAGTTCATCGCGGCACTGCAAAAACGCCCAATAGGCTTGTTTAAAATTAACGCTTGAAATACCAACGGCAATTTTGTCGGCACTATTTTGCCAGTCCTGGTAGTAAAAGGTAGGATGAAACCCTTTTTCAAGTTCAGTTAGCATTTCCCATGCGGTTTTATTACCAAGCTCACCATCAAACTTTTTAAGTAACTTCATCGTGGTCATATCACGCGCGGGCAGGCCTGAACGCCATGCTGGTGGCACCGCCTTTAAACCGGCTATATCGTAATTGTCGGGGCGCACAACCATATCTAGATTAAAAGTTAGGTTTTTGTTTTTACTGGCCGATGCCTTAAATATGGCCTCACCGTAGTAGGGCACTTCGTGGTTTAATTGACACTGTAAGCGCGTTGTTTTTATAACTTCCCAATTGGAGTTATCTTGATTTGCGCTGTATTGGCGCATAGCCGCTTGCGATGAATAACTCATCAAGGCGGTGCCAAGGCTTACGCTAATAAAAAACAACTTACACTTCATAAAACGCTCCGGTTAATCTACTAAGCCAATATTTTGGCGTACGGCTAAAGTAGGGCTCTATACCAACTTAATTAAAAACATAATCTTTGTATCGTATTAAATAGCCCACTCACTGCGTTAAACTTACTGATGTAAAACAAAGCTATAAATAATTTTCGCCTTGTTATTGCGCTATTTTCTAAGCGCCATACTGGTATCCGTAATTTAATGCGATGGGGATTAATAACAGCCAATACAATTAGCAGTTATTTAAAAGCAAATAGCATGCCTACAATATATTAATTAAATAATTTATAAAGCCCTAGCCGAGTAGCCCCCAATTTTGACATAATAGTGAGCTTATCCTCATAAACCAAGAAGACTATGGCAAATACTGAGCAAACACTTTTCGCACAACGCTTTCGCGGCTTTTTTCCTGTTGTTATTGATGTAGAAACCGCCGGCTTTAATAAAGAAACCGACGCCTTACTTGAAATTGCCGTATCAATTTTAAAAATGGATGACGAAGGGTTACTCAGCATAGATCATACCGTTCATTTTCATGTAGAGCCTTTTGAAGGCGCTAATATTGAACAAGCCGCAATTGAATTTAACGGCATAGACCCGTTTAGCCCGTTGCGCGGCGCTGTACCAGAAGACGAAGCAATTAAAGAAATTTGTAAAGCAGTACGTAAAGCGCAAAAAGCTGCTGGGTGTCAACGCTCAGTTGTAGTGGCACATAATGCCGCTTTTGATCATGGCTTTTTAAATGCAGCCATTGAGCGTAACAATATTAAGCGTACGCCATTTCATCCATTTGTGAGTTTCGATACAACCTCGCTTGCAGGGTTAGCTTTAGGCCAAACGGTACTAGCTAAAGCATGTAGAGCCGCGGGGATTGAGTTTGATAACAGCCAAGCACACTCGGCACTTTACGATACAGAACGCACAGCAGAACTATATTGTTTAATAGTAAACCGTTGGCAAGAGCTAGGGGGCTGGCCATTAGCGCCACTACCTGAAAGTGACGCCCAAGAAACTGAAAACACCGAAGAGGGTACTAAAACGACTGAGTGATTTTTCCCTCAGAAAGTTTTACTAAGTGGGGTGGGTAAATACGCGAAAACTGTTTTGTGTCTTTTGCTATTTTAAGCTCCACACCTGGGTGCATTATTTCGTTAATTTTAAGTCGGCTAGTTGCCAATAGCTGAGAAATTTTTTGCTTCACCAATCTTTTTTGACGTTGTACGTGCATAGCGCGAGTTTTTATATGCTGCTCATTAGCGGCAATTTTATCTAGTAGCTGTTGGCGTTGAGCAGCAACTGGAATTTTTATCGCTTTTTCTTTAGCTTGTTTAAGTGCAGATGTTTTACTTGCTAACACTTTTTCAAAATCAATTATTTGAGACTGCTTTGAGCGCAGTTCATGCCAGTTTTGAGCTAAAAACACACGGGTCTTAGTCCCAGCCGGCGCACCTAGTTCACCTGTTTCTATACGCATAGCATCAAGAATATTTCCCCCAATTATTTTGCCGCGAGGGTTACCTGCTTTACCAACACGTATTAAGCGCCTTGCACTTAAATTACAATGTAATGCTTGGCGTTCTATAAATAAATCTTGCGCACTTTTAATATTACAGTACTGGGCATAGCCAATAGAAATAGTACGCTGGGCTGAAATTTCACACGTAAATGCTTCTTCATTTTCACGCTTACGGCCAATAGCGCCGAGCATAATAGTTACCGCGCTTTGGCTTTCAATCGTGCCTGATTCTACAAACCCTAATACAGTAATATCGCCATTGGCTTTAACCCGCATACCATCTTTTACATCACCAGATATAATTACACTGCCATCAAAATCAACGTGGCCTGTACTTACATCTACATTATGAAAACACAAAACATCGTCAACCCGCATGCCTCTAGGTAAGGCCACAGGGACACCTTTACAATCGGCAATGAGCATGTTTGGGTTATTAGGGTCTATTTTTGTGCCTTCAAAGGGCTGTAATTGATGTTCTTTACCAGGCGTTGCCTTGATCATATCGCCAAAAACCGTATAGCCATCTTCACCTGGAGTAGCAGCTACTCGCTGCATTAAAGGGGTGCCGGGCTTTACCGTAATAATCGCGCCAAGGTCTTTCATATCGACCTTGCCACCTTCTTTTGCTTGGGGGCTAAGTACGCGGTCTTGCGCAGTAGAGCAAAGGCGAACAAACCTCGCATCACTACCTTCTTTAGGGTTTCGGCCATGAGCCACAATAGCGCTGTATGATGTACCTGCAGGGTGAGAAAACTGCTGACCTAAAAACGTATCAAGTGCGCGAGGGCTAATGCCTTTTTTTACACCGGCTTTAACTAAAGCTGCTTGAGCTGCCTCCATTGAGAGTAATGCGCCGCCTTTGGCCGTGGTAAGCGTAGCCTCTGCAACCATGTTTTTTTCATCAACGTTAATAACAATGCTCGCGTCCGTGGCTTTGGCAATTACTAATGATTCTTGCTGATAATTTTTACTCGGTGAAAATAACTTACCAATATTGCTAGAGAGTACTTCAAACTCGCAATAATCTGACTGTTCAAGCAGCTCAATAAGTTGAGCACTCGTCACCGGAAATCCATTATCAATAGGGTGTGCAGATAACGCCAGCTCGCCCGTTTGTTCATTAAATAAAAAAACCGACATTTATAAATTCCCTACGTAATATGCCTGTTATTATGATTATTACTTTTACTACTAAAGCCTTATAGCTAGTGTAAAATTTAACTCCTTATTTGAGCACAACTTGACCGACATGTTAAGTAAATGTTCAGTATTTGTTTGCTTTTTTACAAACTTGTGCTTGTTTACTGTTCAGTTGATTCAGTTAGCTAAAATAAAAGTGTCACACCCCTTGAGTATCAGTCGTTTACTCAGTTATACTGCCCTCACTGAAAGAAATTCATATTTCAGGGGCTGATTAGGATTCGACGGAATTCAAGAAGCCTGAGGTGCATGTCGAGGTGCGGTTTGCCTCGTAAAAAAGCCGCAATTTAAAGTAATCGCAAACGACGATAACTACTCTCTAGCAGCTTAGGCTGGCTAGCGCTCCTTCCATGTATTCTTGTGGACTGGATTTTGGAGTGTCACCCTAACACCTGATCGCGACGGAAACCCTGGCCGGGGTTGAAGCGTTAAAACTAAGCGGCCTCGCCTTTATCTACCGTGTTTGTCCGGGATTTAAAGGTTAATTAAATGACAATACTAAACATGTAGTACCGACGGTCGAGGCTTTTCGGACGGGGGTTCAAATCCCCCCAGCTCCACCAATTCGCTGTTCGACAACATCCGAACAGATACAGGAAACCCGCTAACCATATAGGCTGGCGGGTTTTTTATTGCCTGTAATATCCCAAGATGTTTACCTGCATCCAGTATTTTTAGTACCATGGTTAGTACCACAGCACTTATTCGTGAAAATGCTGTGGTACTAAAAATAAGAAAGCCTTGAATTCACAGGGCTAGAACATGGTATACATAAAAGAAATGGCCAGAACTGTAAAACCCCTCAACGATACACAAATTAAGCAAGCTAAGCCTAAAGAAAAAGAATACTTACTTTCAGATGGTAGTGGGCTTCAGCTATCTATTAGACCTAATGGTACTAAAAGTTGGATATTTAAGTACTACAAACCACTCACTAAAAAAAGGACAAACATTTCTTTTGGACAGTATCCTCAAATTACCCTTGCCGCTGCTAGAGTTAAAAGAGAAGAAGCACGTGGGCTTCTTGCAAATGAAAAAGACCCAAAAGAGTTCAAAGAGCAGCAATATATTCAAGAGACGCAAGCGCGTTTAAATACTTTAGAGAAAGTAGCGATGGAGTGGTTTGAGATTCACAAACCAAAAGTAAAGCCTAAGCACGCAGAGGGCATTCTGGGAAAGTTAAAAAATCATGTGTTTCCTGAACTAGGTAAGCGACCTATAAGTAGTATCGATGCAGTAATTACAATTAATACATTAAAGCCTGTTGCTGCAAAAGGTGCTCTTGAAACAGTGGGAAGGACGTGTCAGATCCTCAATCAAATTATGCGCTACGCAGTAAATACAGGAGTCATCAAACATAACCCTTTAGAGGGGATTAGGGATGCCTTTGCAAAACCTGTAACAAAGCCGATGCCAACGATAGATGCTAGCAGGTTATCTGAGTTTATGGCGGATCTTTCGAGAGCCAGTATAAAGTTTCCTACTCGGTGTGCGATTGAGTGGCAATTACATACAATGGTAAGGCCAAATGAAGCCACTAAAGCAAAATGGTCTGAGATAGATTTAGAAAACAATGTGTGGATAATACCTGCAGAAAAAATGAAAGCAGCTAAAGTCCATAAAATACCATTAACTCCAAGAACGTTAAAATTACTCGAATTGATGAGACCGATAAGTGGTCATCGTGAATATATTTTTCCCGCTGATAGAAACCCTAGAGATCATATGAACCCTCAAACCCCAAATGC
This sequence comes from Pseudoalteromonas sp. Angola-4, assembly GCF_028599265.1. Classification (NCBI taxonomy): domain Bacteria; kingdom Pseudomonadati; phylum Pseudomonadota; class Gammaproteobacteria; order Alteromonadales; family Pseudoalteromonadaceae; genus Pseudoalteromonas; species Pseudoalteromonas sp. Angola-4. The sequence goes on from NZ_JAQREK010000006.1 coordinate 10,663, forward strand.
AGCAATAAGTCGAATGGGCTATAAAGGGGAGCTTGTTGCACATGGCTTAAGATCACTTGCAAGTACTGTGTTAAATGAATCTAGGTTATTTGACTATGAGTTAATAGAAGTTGCATTAGCGCATCAAGACACGAACCAAGTTCGAGCTGCATATAATCGAAGTGACTACCTAGAAAGTAGAAGAGAAATAATGTGCTGGTGGAGTGAGTATATTCATAACGCTAAGGTACAGGCGCTTGTCTAACTTTAAAGCGTTAGCTAACCTTAATTTGCTACAAGAAACAACAATTCAACGGATTGATTTTGATCCCTCTCGGTTACAGTCTGCAGAGGGAGGCAAAGTTTATTTAAAGCAAATATTAAAAGACGTTATCGCGTCTATTTACGCCATTGAGTCTAATACATCGGATAGGATATTAAATGATTTTGATTTGTTGCATTTAACAGGGGTTAGCCTTACTCATTTAAAAACAAAAGCGGAAGAACTTTTGACTAATGTGCTAAATAATGAGCAACCTGAAGGCTCAGAGCTATTTACATTAGGTGCTCTAATAGGCGAATACAACACCCTTCATCGGTTTGCTAATAGCTTACTTTTACATCAACAAACAAAAGAAAAAGCGCAAAAAGCTAATATTGGCAAGCAAATAAAAACTCAAACTTATTTAAAGCTTTCTAAAGAGATTTTTTACGCAATAAAAAATCTAGGTTTTGCCAATAACGATTGGGCGATTATCAGTGGCGTAGATATTTTTCTGAAGGCTTCACTAGATAGTGCAATGCTTATAGAAAAAAAGAGTTCATCCCAAAAAATTGCTAAATATTTAAATATAGAAATAGGCAAAGGAAAGCCAAATAGTGAGATGCTGAAATTAAGAGATAAGGTTGTTGTTTTTTTAAATCGTGAGTATAGCTCTGATATTCATGAACTTTACTCAACATTTTATAAAAGTGAAGAGTTTGAATACAAAAATCACACTATCACTGATTCAACAGATGCTAATTTAAGTAAGTGCCTAGATGCCTTACATTACTTATTAAAGTATGAATTGCGTTACGATGAGGAGGTGGAACCACTTCATGTTCCTCTTATAATGAGGCTTTCTGCAAAGCTTGTAACTCAATATATACTCTCACATCTTAAATCATTAATTAAAATATCAGGTAGCAAGCCCTTAACCGATTTAGATGAGCTTATGTATAGCCAGTCTATTTATAATGAGATCAGTTCAATAAGCCCTGCATTTTTTTCGCAGCCAAGTAATTGTTGTTTAACACCTATTGAATCACAGCTACTTGAGCTCAGAATTAAGTACTCATTTAAGGAGGCTGGATTGGCACACAGCCAAAAGGTTAAATACAAACTATAGAGCACATCCACAAAGCCTTGTCAGTTTTTAACTACAGGCTTTTACTATAAGTATGCAGTGCTAATCAGCTAAAAATTACTTTGTTAAACAAAACTAATACTTAACCATAAATACTCTCTAAATTACTCTCATATATTAGTAGCAACTCAATTCACTTATAAAAAATTAAGGTTTATGTATGATTTTTGTGCACTTGAGTTGTTTTAATGCCGATTCCTCACGGAATAGTTAATTAAACGATGAAAAAAGTTTTGCAATATAGCTTCGTACCTAGACGGACATATCTGTCTATCTTAGAAATTAACGGGACTAAGTCTCAAATGATTCGGAGCAGTATCATGAATTTAGATAACCTATTAACTAATAGCAAAAGAATTCTTCGCCTTAAAGATGTACAAACTTTAACTGGTTTATCTCGAACTATGATTTACGACTTACAGAGTAAAGGCGATTTCCCACAAAGTATAAAGTTAGTGCAAAGTGGGCGCGCTATGGGGTGGCAATATAGTGATGTTATTGATTGGATTGACTCAAGAGTGCAAGCATGAGGTTTTTAGCTAAACGAGAAGTTAAAATTGCTGATGAAGATATTTTCATTTCAAAAGCAGCAATTCAAAAGCACTTTGGTTTTTCGCCTTATTTAGTCGGCAGGCTAGTAAAAGAAAGGACTCTTTCAGAGCCTGTGGAGTTAGCTCAAAAAGTTACTGGTTGGCCTTTGACAGAGGTAAAGCAACTCAACCAAATTAGCACTTCTTAGGATAACAAGGGATGTTATTTTATTAGTTAGACCCTTTTATATGACCTTTACTTGCTTAAAGCGCCAGTAATAGTGCGGTTAACTTCATTGTTGTAGTGCAGGTTATTTATAATATTTAGAGAAAATCATGCCATCTCAGTTAGTTCAAAAATTAAAAGATAAATATGGTGTTGAAGTACATTATCAAAAACTATCAGAAGAGTCTTATATAGCTTTGGAGATAATGAATTTCCCAAGTGGATATTACTACGACATTATTAAAGCTACCCTAAAGCAATTGGATGTGATGCTTTGTAAGTTTTCAAAAGTGCTCGTACTCAGGCTCGATTTAAGATTAGAACAATATAGTAAAGACAATAAAGTTGTTTCACAGTTTATTAATAGTATTCAAAAGAAAATAAAGAATACATACGGTGAGTTCGCCTATATATGGGTAAGAGAGCAAAACAAAGCTGATAAGCAGCATTACCACATAGCTTACTTTTTTAATGGTCATAAAATCATACACCCTAGTAAGGTCATAAGTTTAATTCAGGCTGGGTGGTTTAAAGCTTCGGCTGGTGGAACACTATATATACCTGAGCATTGCTTTTATCAGTTATTTATTAATCAGCCTAACTTTTACGATAACTTTAAGGAGGCCGTTTACAGGCTTAGTTACCTTGCTAAATGCTATTCTAAACGGCGTGTTTCGCAATCCGTAAAAAACTATTCTTCAAGTCGACTTGAATATAATGAGGGTAGTTAAATGGCTAGGGGTGGTAAAAGAAAAGGTGCAGGTGCGCCAAAAGGTAACATAAATGCTCTTAAGCATGGTGGCAGAGCTAAGGTAATGCATGGTATACCTTTAGATAAAGAGCTATCTGACTTTGAATATAAAGCCTTGTGCTTAGTGCAGTTAGAAACGCTCAAAAAGCTTAATAAAGATGACAGTTACGAGTCCAGACTTCTAATTTATAAACATTTTATGAGGTATAAAGGCACTTTGTCGTTCGACTTTTAAGGGTTTAGCTGAGCTTGGTACACAGCAGAGTCGCTTTAACACGGTAAAATAAAAAAAAGGAAAGTAACCGATCAAGCTACCAAACAATCAAAGATTTTTTATTTGTCATTTAAATTCAATAGCTTAAGGTTTTAGTGGTAAGCCTTGTATTAATTCTAAAAGGTGATCGCCTTTGTATTCGATCACCTTTGGTCTTTAAATTTACCATTTCACTACCATGCAAGAGTTAAAGCGGCCTTTGTTTTGATAAACGGGTCAGTTTTATATAATATCTTTTACTTAATAATGGATTATAGCTACTTCGCCAGTAAAGGAACTCTATGTCACTCCCTGATTACCAATCTTTTATGACCCCGTTACTTGCATGCTTAGCCAATGGTAAAACAGTTAAACTGCGTGATATTGATGCCGATGTTTACCGTAAACTTGGGCTTAGCGCCGATCAACTAAAGCTCCGCATACCGAGTGGCAAGCAAACCTATGCCTATCATCGCTTGGGTTGGGCTAAAACTTACTTAGTTCAAGCGGGTTTAATAGAGCAGCCTAAAAGGGCTTTTTGTAAAATCACGCAAAAAGGGCTAGCTGCAATAGAGTCGGGCGAGCCAATCAATAACCAATACTTAAGTAAGTTCGATGCTTTCCTCGATTTTAAAACACGCTCAAAAGGTGTAAGCGAGCCTGCACAAGTAAATACCACCAGCATAGTAAGTAATAACTCAGATAAAACCCCTGAAGAGCTTATAGAAGCTGCGGTAGATACGCTCAACACCAACCTAAGTGACGAAATACTTAAAGCGATATTAGCAGCGACCCCCGTATTTTTTGAAAACCTAGTGGTCGATTTAATGCTCGCTATGGGCTACGGCGGGTCGCGTAAAGATGCAGGCCAAGCTACTCAATATACACAAGATGGTGGCATTGATGGTGTAATCAAAGAAGATAAACTTGGCCTTGAAATGATATACTTGCAAGCCAAACGTTATACTAATAAAACAGTTGGACGCCCAGATATACAAGCCTTTGCAGGTGCGCTTGATATGCACCGTGCTAAAAAGGGCGTGTTCATTACCACCAGCAGCTTTAGTAAAGATGCCCTCGAATATGTCGGCATGATAGAAAAACGCATAGTGCTGGTGGATGGCGCACAACTAACCGAACTCATGCTTACCCATAATTTAGGCGTAAGCACCAAACATGTATTTGAAGTAAAAGCGCTCGATAGCGATTACTTTATGGAAGATTAAAATGACAACTAATAATAACTTTTCTCAAACCGCTGCCTTTATCTGGTCAGTAGCCGATCTCCTTCGCGGCGATTTTAAACAGTCTCAATATGGCCGTGTTATTTTACCTTTCACCTTACTACGTCGCCTTGAATGTGTGCTCGCACCAAGTAAAGATGCAGTAGTAGCTGAGTTTGAGCGTATTAAAGCGTTAAACCTCCCAGAAGATGCACAAGAAAAGCTGTTGACCAGAGCCACAAACGGCTTAACCTTTTTTAATACCTCGCCTATGGATTTAGGTAAAATGGGTCAAAGCGATATTAAAGCCAACCTTGAACGTTATATTCAATGCTTTTCAGCCGATGCCCGCGAGATATTCGAGCATTTTAAGTTTGATGAATTTATAGGGCTATTAGATGATGCCAACTTACTTTTTAAAGTTGTTAAAAAGTTCGCAACGACCGATTTAAGCCCGCAAGCTATATCAAATCACGATATGGGTTTGGTATTTGAAGAGTTAATACGTCGCTTTGCTGAAAGTTCTAACGAAACCGCAGGGGAGCACTTTACCCCACGCGATATAGTACGTTTAACTACCTCACTGGTGTTTATGGAAGACGATGACGCCTTAACCAAAGAAGGGATTATTCGCACCATTTACGACCCAACAGCGGGAACTGGCGGCTTTTTATCTTCAGGTATGGAATACGTACACGAGCTTAACCCTAATGCGGTTATGCGCGCATTTGGTCAAGAGTTAAATCCAGAGTCTTACGCTATTTGTAAAGCCGATATGCTTATTAAAGGGCAAGACGTAAGCCGTATCAAACTAGGTAATACCTTATCGAATGATCAGCTAGTAGCGGATAAGTTTGATTACATGCTGTCTAACCCGCCATTCGGTGTAGATTGGAAAAAGATTGAAGGCGATATTAAAGACGAGCATACCATTAAGGGCTTTGATGGTCGCTTTGGTGCAGGCTTACCAAGAGTGTCAGACGGCTCATTATTATTTTTAATGCACCTTATTAGTAAAATGCGAGATGCATCCGATAACGGCGGGCGTATTGGTATTATTCTAAATGGCTCACCTTTATTTACAGGTGGTGCAGGCAGTGGTGAGAGTGAAATTCGTCGTTATATCTTAGAGTCTGACTTACTTGAGGCAATTATAGCCTTACCTACCGATATGTTTTACAACACAGGTATTGCTACCTACGTATGGATATTGTCGAATAAAAAAGCGCAGCAGCAAAGCCCAGAACGTAAAAACAAGGTTCAGCTAATAAATGGCGCTAACCTATGCGGTAAAATGCGTAAATCTCTTGGCTCTAAACGTAATATCATGAGCGAAGGCGACATTAAACTAATCACTCGTAGCTTTGGTAACTTTGAACAAGTAGAAACAACATCACTTGAAGAGCTAGGCTTAATTAAACCTACCGAGGCTAAAAGTAGCCGAGGTCGCCAAGCGGCTAACCCAAAAGCCGATGTAGCAAAAACCTTTGCCAGTAAAATATTTAATACCTACGAGTTTGGTTATCGCCGTATCACTATAGAGCGCCCATTGAGGCTGTCAGCGCAAGTAACTGATGAAGCCATTGCATCACTTCGTTTTGCACCTAAGCCTTACAATGCAGCCATGATGGCGCTGTATGAAAAATTTGGCACACAGTGGACTACTGACGACAAGTATGGCGATTTAAGCGCTGTTGAAATTGAAGCCAGAGCTATTATTAAAGCCGACTTCCCAGAGCTGAAAGAAAAACAAATTAAAGATGTACTAGAGCCTAAGCTTTGGTTATTCCAAAAATCCCTTATGAAAAAAGCACAGCAGCTACAAACACAATTAGGTGACGATGCTGGTGGCAAGCAGCTGCAATCAGACGACTTTAACCAGTTTGACATTACCTATACACAAGCGCTTAAAGCCTTAGATATTAAACTCGAAACCAAAGAGAAAAAACAACTGCTTGATGCCATTACCTTTAAAAATCCAGCGGCAGAATGCGTGGTTGATAAAATCTATAAAGATTCAGCAGACCCAATGTATGGTGCGTTTGAATACAAAGGTAATGTGACAAAGTGGCAAGGTAAAGTAGTGACTTACAAGCAAGATGGCGACTTACGTGATAACGAAAACGTACCGTTAAAAGAGGCCTATTTAAACGGCTCAGCTCAGCCAAGTATTAGCACAACCCAAATGGTTGAAAATTACTTTAACCGCGAAATAGCCCCGCACGTAAGCGATGCATGGATAAACGACACTAAGCGCGATGATAAAGACGGCGATCTAGGTATAGTTGGTTATGAAATTCCCTTTAACCGCCACTTTTATGTGTACCAACCACCACGCGACTTAGCCGAGATTGATAAAGAGCTTGATGCTGTGAGTAATGAAATAAGGGAGTTATTACCAGAGGTACGTTCATGATGGGCAAGTATCAATCTTATCCAAATTACAAAAAAGCCTCAGTAACTTGGCTAGATGAAATGCCAGAGCATTGGATACTTAGTAAAGTAAAGTATATCGCTCCTTTTCAAGTCGGGTGGACACCACCAACAAAGAATGACGAAAATTTTGTTGGTGAAAACCTTTGGGTCAATATTTCAGACCTCAAAGAAAAGGTTATTACTAATACATCGAAACGCATTTCTGACAGGGCTGCCAAAGAAGCGTCTATGAGTATTACGCCTAAAGGGTCGCTAATGTATAGCTTTAAGTTGTCAGTTGGTTCAGTATCCTTCGCTGGTGAAGATATGTATACCAATGAAGCAATAGCGTCTTTTTTAGACTCAGCTCGATTACCTCTATCATATTTATATTATGCACTACCTAAGTTTGTGATTGAGAATGCTTCAACGAATATTTATGGCGCAAGAATACTTAACCAAGAATTGATTAATAATGCACAGTTGCTTGAGCCAACATATGAAGAAGCAGAAAATATCGCTAATTTCCTCGATCACGAAACCGCTATAATCGATACCTTGATTGAAAAGCAGCAACAACTGATTAAGTTACTGAAAGAAAAGCGCCAAGCGGTGATTAGCCATGCAGTGACTAAAGGTATTCCTAATAAAGAGCACTCAAATGTTCCAATGAAAGATTCAGGTGTAGAGTGGTTGGGGGAAGTGCCAGAGCATTGGGTGGTTACTAAACTTAAGTACCTTTCCTCTATTCAAGGCGGTTATGCTTTTAGTAGTGACTCTTTTACAGAAGAGGGGGTACAGATTCTTCGTATCGGTAACGTTTATCAAAATAGGCTTGCTCTAGAGCGCCAGCCAATATTTGTGCCTCATAAAATGCTAAATGAACTATCTGATTTTAAAGTTCAGCAGAACGATATTCTCATGTCTTTAACCGGAACTCTAGGCAAGCGTGACTATGGCTTTGCGATTAAGGTTGAGCATTGTGATTCTTTTTTACTAAATCAACGAGTGGCCAAATTACTTCCATTTGACGCTAAGGTTGATTTGGACTTTTTAATTAATGTGTTGTGGTCTGAATCATATCTAACACAACTATATTCATTACCATCAGGGACTAAACAAGCAAATTTAGCAAATAGTGATGTTTTAGGAATTGTTGTAGCAATACCTCCAACAAAAGAAGAACAAAGGGCGATAGCGAACTATTTAAGCCAAAAGCTAGAATATTTCGATAGAACAATTGAAAAAGCTCAGAACGCTACCCTGCTAATGCAAGAACGCCGAACAGCCTTAATCTCTGCCGCAGTGACAGGCAAAATCGACGTGCGTAACTGGGAGCAACCTAATGACTAACAATGTTACGCCACCGCTTGGACAGTTTATTTTATTTGAAACAGATGAAGGTCAAACTAAGGTTGAATGTCGTTTTGAAACTGAAACACTTTGGTTAACTCAAAACTTAATAGCTGAGCTGTATCAAAAGAGTGTACCGACTATAAATGAGCATTTAAGTAACATTTATAGTGAGGGCGAACTTGAACAAAATGCAACCATTAGGAATTTCCGAATAGTTCGAAAAGAGGGCTCGCGTGACGTTTCTCGCGATGTAGCGCATTATAATTTAGAAGCCATATTAGCCGTGGGTTACCGCGTGCGCTCTAAGCAAGGCACACAATTTCGCCAGTGGGCAACAAGAACATTGCAAGAGTACCTAACCAAAGGCTTTGTAATGGATGATGAGCGTCTTAAAAACCCAGATAACATGCAGTACTTTGACGAACTATTAAACCGCATACGCGATATACGTTCATCAGAGAAAATATTCTGGCGCAAGGTTTGCGACATATACGCCACCAGCATTGATTACGACGGCAAAGCACAAACCAGTGTTGATTTTTTTGCCAAAGTGCAAAATAAAATGCATTGGGCTGCCCATGGTAATACAGCGGCAGAATTAGTGTTTAAACGCATTGATGCTGACAAACCTCATTTAGGCTTAACTAGTTTTGCAGGTACAGAGCCAACCCGCAAAGAAGTGGTGACAGGCAAAAACTATTTAAATGAGCAAGAACTCGATACTTTAAATAGATTGGTTAACTCCTACTTAGAATTTGCAGAGCTACAAGCGCGTAACGGTAAGTTAATGAAAATGGCAGATTGGGCAAGTAAGCTTGATGACTTTTTACGGCTAAGTGATTATGAAGTACTTAACCATGCTGGCAATATTTCACAGGCACAAGCCACTGAAAAAGCAAAACAAGAATACGATAAATACCGCAGAGTAATTGATGCCCAGCCATCAAAGGTTGATTTAGACTTAGCCAATGCACTCAAGCAATTGCAGGGTAAACCTGCAAAGTAACTTAAATAAGACTTTGCATATAAAGTAAAAAATAAATAAAGGGATAGAAGTAATGGATATAGAATTATGGAAAAGGATTTCAGGCTTCGCTAACTTAGATAATTACCCTAAGCTTCCTTGCCCTCACTGTAATAAGTTGGCGCTAAAGTTAGATAAAGAAAGTATTCAAACAAGGCCAACATCAGAAAAAAGTTTACTGCTATCGAGCAGGAAGTTTCGTTCAGAAAAAGAAACTAGGCGGGTTAAGTTAGAAGCTAGCCAAGAGGTGATTAGTAAAAGTGAAGGTTTTTGGTTACCCCTAATGGGCGCAATTGCTACGGTGTACTCTGACCATATTGATCCAATAAATGGTGATACTTATTTGTTTAATAGCTTCTTTAGCTGTAGCGAATGTAAAAAAAGTACTACCGCATCGGGTGTATTACTTGAATCGAGTAATAGCTTTGATACCAAGGCAAAAAAAACAAAGCAAATAAAAATAGACCATTTTTCGCCAACCGTGCCTATATTTCCTCTATCGATAAACACCCCGAAAGAAATTAGTGAAGAACTATTTGACGCATTTAAACATTTTCATTTTGATCCACCATCATCAGCCTCTAAGTTAAGACGAGCAATCGAGAAGTTTTGTAAGGATATGAAAGTTGAGGGAAGTAATCTTAACCGTATGATTCAAAATTTGGCTAAGACCCGCCCTGAAGAAGCCTCGTATCTTGAGCCATTGAAATTAGTAGGGAATGAAGGAACTCATAAGTCAGATGTTACTGAACTCGATTTATTGTATGCCTTTCAAATGTTTCAGTTTGTTTTAGAGCTCTACGATCGTAATGCTCGCTTTGATGAGCTTAAGGACGTTTACGATAAGCTAGCTTTAAGATTTGGAAAAGACAAGTTACAGCTAGAACATAAGCAAGCAGCTCCAGAAGTTTTAAATAACTAAATATTATAAGAATAAAATCATGAATGATGTAACGCAAGAACGAATTTTTCAAGACGACATAATTAGTCAGATGGTAGCTAATGGCTGGGTTGAAGGCACAGGCGCTGGCTATAACTGTGAAACCGCTTTGTATGAACAAGATGCGCTTACCTTTGTTAAAAACACCCAACCTAAAGAGTGGCAAAAGCTGTGTAAGGTGTTCCCCAATGACCCTGAACGCCACTTTTTAGAAGCGTTGGTGGCACAACTTAAAAAAGCAGATATAAACGCTACAGATAAAGCCTCACGCACGTATGGTGTATTAGGTGTGTTACGCCATGGTTTAAAAATTCGTAATGCGCGTTTTGAGCTATGCCAATTTAAACCAGAGCATAACTTAAATCCCGAAACATTAGCGCGTTATGAGCAAAACACCTGCCGTATAGTACAAGAGTTAGTGTATAGCCCGTATGCCAATGCTGAGCACTTAGCAGCAACAGGTAGCAAAGCTAAAAGCTGGCGTATAGATTTAGTGTTGTTTGTAAACGGCTTGCCAGTTTCAACCCTTGAGCTTAAATCAGAATTTAAACAAGCGGTTGAAAACGCGATTAAGCAATACAAACAAACCCGCTTACCTAAAGACCCTGCGACTAAAAAACCAGAGCCACTACTTACCTTTAAGCGTGGTGCATTAGTACACTTTGCCGTAAGCCAGTACGAAGTGTATATGACTACTAAGCTTGCAGGTGATGACACCTTCTTTTTACCCTTTAACAAAGGCACAAGCGAAGGTGGTGCAGGCAATGATATACCTGAAGACACTAGCCGTTATGCAACCGATTACCTGTGGAATGAAGTATTAGTGCCTAAAAATCTGCTTAATATTTTAGGCAGCTTTGTACATTTGCAGATAGAAGATAAGGAAGATTGGGAAGGGCGTAAATACAAAAAAGAAACACTTATTTTCCCGCGTTATCACCAGTGGGATGTAGTAAGTAAGCTGATTGATGCGGCAATAGAAGAGGGCACAGGTAATAAGTATTTAGTGCAACACAGTGCGGGCTCAGGTAAATCAAACTCTATTGCTTGGACAGCCCACCAGCTTTCTACTCTTTATGACGAGCAAGGTAACAAACAGTTTCATTCAGTGATTGTTGTAACAGATAGAACAGTACTTGATGATCAGCTGCAAGATACTATTTATCAGTTTGAGCATGCAGATGGTGTAGTAGGGCGTATTAATAATAAAGAAGGTGATGGCTCTAAATCAGAGAAGCTCGCCAGCGCACTTGAAAACGCCCAGCCTATTATTATTGTGACCATTCAAACCTTTCCGTTTGTATTACGTGCTATAGAGAACAGTACTAGCTTAAAAGAGCGCAGCTATGCAGTTATTGCCGATGAAGCTCATTCATCACAAAGCGGCTCTACCGCTCGCCAGTTAAAAGAAGTACTAATGACTGAAGAGGCTGACGATGATGTTGAGTTATCGTCAGAGGATATACTCGATGCAACCGTTGCAGCCCGCCGTGGTAGTGCAAACCTTAACTACTATGCGTTTACTGCCACACCTAAAGCAAAAACAATAGAGCTGTTTGGTCGATTACCTGACCCAGAACTACCGCCATCAAAACAAAATAAGCCAGTGGCGTACCACATATATTCAATGCGCCAAGCAATAGAGGAAGGTTTTATATTAGATGTACTTAAAAATTACACTAACTATAAGGTGATGTACCAACTTGCTCAAAAAATAGAAGCGGCAGATGAAGAGGTTGATAGTAAAAAAGCAGCGGTAAAGCTTAACCAATGGGTGCGCTTACACGACCATAATATATCGCAAAAAGTTAAAGTGATTATTGAACACTTTAAAGATAACGTAATGGGTTTATTAGGCGGGCAAGCCAAAGCAATGGTAGTAACGGGCTCACGTAAAGAGGCCGTACGTTATAAGTTAGCATTTGATAAATATGTAGCTGAAGCCCTAGCAGAGCAAAAAACAGGTTATTCGACAATACGCGCTATGGTGGCATTTTCAGGCGAAGTTGAATTTACTAAAAGCGATCCTGATAGCGCTGCATTTTTAGATAAAAAGTTTACTGAAAAAAATATGAACCCTGACCTTAAAGGCCGCGATATGCGCAAAGCCTTTGATAGTGACGATTACCAAGTAATGCTGGTGGCTAATAAGTTTCAAACAGGGTTCGACCAACCAAAGCTATGCGCTATGTACGTAGATAAAAAGTTAGGGGGTGTTGAGTGTGTACAAACCCTGTCGCGACTAAACCGTACTTACCCAAGTAAAGCTGAAACAGGCACGTTTGTATTGGACTTCTTTAATGCCCCAGAAGATATACTAGAAGCATTTCAGCCTTACTACCAAACCGCAGAGCTTGCCGATGTTACTGACCCTCAGATTGTTTTTGATTTGTTTGAAAAGCTGCGTGCTAGCGGTATATTTTTGTGGTCTGAGGTTGAGCAGTTTTGTGCGGCCTTCTTTATCAAGAACAAGTCAAACGCGGCAATCAGTAATATTATTCACCCAGCTAAAGAGCGTTGGCAAAAGCGTTACGCATCTGCAATTGAGGCGTATATAAAAGCCAAAGAAATGTTTGAACGCACTAAAAAGACTGAAGACGCTGTATTAATAGCTAACGCAGAAACAAGCTTTAAAGAGTGCAAACAAGAAAAAGACCGTCTAGAAATATTCAAAAAGGATTTAGGCAGCTTTACCCGCTTTTACGAGTTTATGTCGCAGCTGGTGGAATACGACGACAAAGAGCTTGAAAAGTTAAGCTTGTTTGCTCGCCACTTGCGCCCACTGTTACGTGAAAGAGTAGTAACAGAAGATGAGCTTGATTTAGACAACGTAGTAATGAGCCATTACCGCCTATCAAAAATACGCCAGCAAGATATACAGTTAAAAGAAGACGCGCCTGATTACAAGCTAGAGCCAAGTAATGATGTGGGGAGTGCTAAAGCGAAAGATAAAAAAGAAGCGTTTTTATCACAAATAATCGACAAGCTTAATGAGGTTTTCATCACTGATAACCTAACCAATAAAGATATGCTTAATTACGCTTTTACAGTGCGCGATAAACTAACTGAAAACGCCTCTGTAATGAGCCAGATTGCAAACAATAGCCCAGAGCAAGCTATGTTAGGTGATTTCCCTCAAGCGATGGATGACGCCATTTTAGGAAGCAGTGACGCACACCAAGAACAAATGATGCAACTGCTGTCAGATCCCGCAAGAAACCAGCAATTCGCGCGAGTGATATTTGATATGTTGAGTGGATTAAATAGTAGAAAGTGATTCTAGGGTACGATTACAATATTTGAGAAGTAAACTTAATGATAAAGGAGTGACATTATGAATGTTAATAAAACCACTTTGGTTAAGAAGGAGAAGTTAGTTGTTAATAGTAATCAAAAAACACAACTTAGTGATTATGAATTAAATAAAGTAGCCTCAAGAATTGAGGATGAAATAAATACTAGCCAAAATAGAAAAGCAACGGTTAAAATTTTTGAGGTGGAGTAAAGTATATGGATGTACGTGTTTTTGTTAGTGAAGAAGTAAAGGCCAGCTCTTCACAACCGTTATTAAAAAAAATTGTTGATGAATTTAAATTGTATAAAAGTGGAAAGGGTAGGCCTGCGCACTTTGGTAGAGATGTGCCATATGATTTCCCTTTTTCTGTAAAGGAATCTGGCCTTGCCCATATACATTTAAAAGACTCAACATCAAAAGGTTGGCATTTAAAAAAAGTATCGTTTAGCAAAACCAGTAATACAGCTTTAATTTATTGCCAAGGCTCGGTTCAAAAAAACTGTTATTTTTTAATTTCAATTTTAGAGAATGCACATGAAACATATAAGGTTAAACCTTTATATTTAGAATACCTAGCTGAAAGAGCCGAAGTATTTAGAGAAAAGTTTTAGATAGAGAGTATTTATGAAAAACATCAATTGGTTTACTGATGAACCATCAGAGGTAGGTCTTCACTTTGTAGCTGTAAAATATGGTGAAGGGGCTGGGACATTCGATTTTATAGAGTGGGATGGCAATAAATGGCTTACTGAATATGAAGGTAAAGTTATTGCATACACTACACTGGAAGGTTTAATAAGAGATAGTAATATAGAATGGCCAGAAGAAACTAAAAAAGTAGAGCTGAAAAAAGACCCAAATGTAGATGCTGATAGTCTTTGGGAAGAAATGTAGGACAAAAAGTTATAAAAGTTTTATTAAACGAATTTAACGTAGGGGTTCGAATATGACACTTATTTTTAGTACCATGGTTAGTACCACCAACCTCTTTTTTGATTTGGTATTTATAACTAAATCAATGTTTTGCATTGTCTACCAAGACTCCCCCAGCTCCACCAATACAGGTATTTAAGTTCGTTACTTAAAAACCATAAAAAACCGCCAATTTGAGCAATCAGATTGGCGGTTTTTTTATGGTTTTAATTTATTCTGTGCTTGTAGTGGCTAGCTTCATTTTTATCGACCTTACTTTCATTTTAATACTAATAATAATAAGCGTTAAAAACGACATTAAGCTAATTAGTAGAGTTAAATCTAATATCGGTGACTTGGCGAGTTGTGTGTTTGTAGGCGTGACGGGCAAAGCGTCAGGCTTATTTTGTTGTTGCCTAATGTAGCTTTGGCTTATCCAATCAACGGCGTTGATCCATTGAATTTTATCAGGGTTATCATTACCAAGCTTGCTCATTACATGGGCGTCGTTATTAAGCGATTTAGCAAGGTTAATTAATTGCTCCCAAAATACATGTTCGGTGCCTAGCGCATCTATTTCTTGTAGGTGCTGCTTTAACCTTTCTGCGCCCATGCTGTTTATATTTGGTTGCTTTAGAATTTTTGCGTAACTGTTTATATGCGTTGAAAAACGAGCAAAATAGCTATCAATTTTTTGCTGCGCCCCTTGGTTAAGCTCATCTGTGTTGTGGGTGTTAGGCAAGGTGACTTCTGGGTGCTTTTTTTGATTTGCTAAGTACTGCTTATAATGAACGTAATTTAATGTTGTTGAGGGCGAAGCTGATGAGCTGTCTATCATACTCATTTTAAGTGTGTTAAAGCTTATTACTGCTGAGCAAATAAGGCAGATGAATAATAAGCTATAACAAAAAAATAATGCGCTTTGCAGTGCTAATTTGGGCAAGGCGGCAGGGCTATTTACGCCGGATTCTTTAATGCTGGTTATTGTATTAGCTATGTTTTTTACTGCTGGCTCATTGCGAGCAACAACCAGTTTAGTACCCGCGGCTCTTTGGGGGGCCCTTACACTTGCGTGCGGTTCTACTTTGGTGATTAAACCAAAACTTTTTAGTTTAGATTCTGTTTTAACTGCATCAATACTCGATAGGTCTTTGAGGAGTGCGTAGGCTCGGCCATCAAATAATTTTACAGCGACATTATGGGGAATTTTTAAAAACTGACAAAGTTGCTCTTGTACGGTACTAATGTCAGCATTTTGGTGTAACTGACCATTAAAAATAATTTTAAATGAGGCGCTCACGCTATGTCCTTATTCGTGCAACTTCCATTGAGGAATTTTTATTATTGTTTTAACACGCTGTTAATTTACCAGATAAAATAAGGGGTTTCTAGTATTTAGCCTTATTAAACTAGTAAAAAAGCCTGAACAAAATTTACTCTGTTGAGTTTTTAACGCATTGTTTTGTGGTGATTTTAGTGGAAGTACTTGTTTTTCATGTTGTTTTATTAGGAACGCGGTGTGTAGGCTTTTATAAAGCGATTTAAACGTGTTGTTTACATTTAATAAATATAGTGAAGCAAGGGTGGGCACGTGCGATTTAGCATTTAAATACGTTGCCCTTTGCAAGGGGGTTTACAAAGGGCAACCAGAGTGTTTATTTTACGGCTGCTTTAATGGGCGTTTCGCCGTCAAATAGTTCAAAAACGCGGTTGCCATTAAATGCGTTAGTAGCAATATGTAATAGGGCATTGGCAACGTTTTCGCGGCTAATTTTAGCTTTAGAACGATCGTTTGGACGCTCGGTGGTTACTTTCATTGAGGCGCTTTCATCGGTCAGCCCACCTGGGCGCACTATGGTGTAGTTTAAGCCACTGTTGATAAGGTGCTCATCGGCCATATGTTTGGCAACTAAGTAAGGCTTTAAGTCGCTTTCAATTGAGTCTGGATCGTCAGCGCCAATAGAGCTAATCATAATAAAATGCTTTACGCCATGCTCTTTAGCATACGTTGCTGCTTTGGTGGCTGCCCATAAATCAATAAGCACGGTTTTGTCTGTGCCTGTACTTCCGCCAGAGCCAGCAGCAAAAATAACTTGATCGCAATCTTTTAACGCACCAGAAAAATCTTCTTCGAGATCTTGCTCCACAATGCTTAAAAATGGACTATCTAAATCATCTAACTTACTTTTATCACGCACTAATGCAGATACATTTTGCTCATTGTTTAAAAGCAACTTGGTTGCCATTTTACCAATTTGCCCGCTAGCGCCAATAATTAGGGTCTTACTCATAATTAATTCCTTCTCAATTTAGTGTAAAGGTATTTAGTACAAATAGACCTTGGGGTAGGCATTCGTTTTTAAAGGGTAAAACGCTGTTTTTCTCTACAAAGTGGTTATTTAAAAGTAAATAAAAATTGAGTCTGAACTGAGCATGAAAATTAGCCGCTTTTTACTGTGTTTATTCAATCATTATGCTGACTTCGGTAACATAATTATGATGGTATAAACTGATGCGAACAGCATGGTTTTGGTAGTTATAGTAAAGGGTGCGGTAGTTATTATCGCCTTTGCTGTTAATGGGGTCACCAAGGGCCTGCTGATAAAACTTAGAAATAGCATCAATAGAAGCAGCTAAATACCCTGTTCTAACCAGCGGGTATTCGCCAGTTACATCCATGGTGGTTATGAATTCTTCAGGTAAGGGATGGCGGTTACGTCTTGGCTAAATGTGTTAAACGATATAGCGGCGAGTAATGTTACAGCACAAGTTAAAGCTTTCATTGTGATCCTTTTATTGATACCCATCCGCATTCATACATATGGTGCGCATTGGTTATATAATACCAGTGCGCAATAATACTTAATCATTTTGCGGTGCTAACCGTGTCGCTACCTGTTTTAAAAAATTCTTATTTAGAACAACTAAATAGCGAACTTTTTTCTTAGCCATCAACAGGTTTTTCCAGCCTCAAAATTGATCACTTAATTAAGCGGATTGGTATAAATTCCTTTTATGGTTATTATTTTACGCAAAAAATGAATGATGTCATTTAAATTTTATTTCGTATTAAATCACGCACTATAAAACGCGCAGGGTGAATGGCCTGGCTTACACGCTCGCTGAGTGGGCGTGGTTCATTATTTAACGTGCTAATAAAGTGCTCGCTTAATAACGGTGCGCTGCATAATGCGCGCGCTCCAAATCCGGTAAAAATATGTAAGCCTTGTTGTGGCTTGCATAGAGGTGAGTATTGATAGCGTTTACCTAGGCGTAAATTAGCAAAGGCGGTGCTGTAATCGCTTTGCTCACACCATTGTCCTGCCATTGGTAAGTGATCTATAAACGTGCAGCGCACAGCTGCTTTAGCACAGGTGATGTCACCTAATGTGGTGGCAAAGTCGCTTTGATGGTAAAAGCTAAGTAATTGCTCATGGTTTAGCTGGTTGTCTTTGTCTGTAACCGCGCGACTTTTTGTGTTTTTTTCAAATGTAGCGCCCATACAGTGTTTACCTAAATAGGCGGGGGTAAAATAACCTTTATGGCACAACACGGTTTTAAGCTGCTTAGATTGTTCACTCGCTTGAATATGCGATACTTGACCACGTACCCCTACAATAGGTAATGCGTTTGTTTGTTCAAACGCATCGCTATGCTCACCTGCACATATTATTACATCACTAAAAGGGCCATATTGGGTATGCTTGTGGGTTAAATACCAGCCTGCATCGGTTTTAGTAAGCTGCTGTATATGGCAATTAAAATAGCTATTAATGGGGTTAAGGCTATTGGCCGCTTTTAGCATTGCCTCAACTAGCTGGGGTGGGTTTACCCAACCGCCTTGCTCAAAATAAACGCCGGAGTAGCCGGTTTTTACGCCTGCCAGTTTATCTCCTTGCTCTACAGTTACATTGCGCATTAAGGCTTGAGGCCATAACTGTTTTTGTTCTAAGTTTTGATGTTTATTGGCAAGAGGCTTTTTTACCGCATGTTGCAGCACACCGCACCAGCTGTAATCAAAATTAAAGCCGTTTTTTAGTAGTTGCTGGTAACTGCGTTTAGCGTATAAAAAACTGTGCGCAAATAATTCACTATGAGGTGAGTTTTTAGCTTGCAGATGGGGGTAAACCGCGCCTTGTACGTTATGTGAAGCACCCATAGCAGGTTTTTCATCTTGGCAAAATAGGCTACTTTTAATGCCACGCTTAGCCAAACTGTGCAAAATACAGCTACTCGCAATCCCTCCGCCAATTACAGCAACATGCTCTAACTTGGCAGGGGGTTGTTCAAAGTACGGGGGCGATGACTGTGCACTATTAGCGTGTGCTAATTGGCCTATCAGCATTTCGCGTTTACGGCCAAAGCCTTTCGCTTTTTGCATGCTAAAGCCTGCAGCTATTAAGCCTCGGCGTACAAAACCTGCAGCGGTAAATGTGGCAAGTGTTGCATGCTTGCGCGATATATCAACCATGGCATTAAACACACTTTGTTGCCACATGTCAGGGTTTTTACTCGGTGCAAAGCCATCTAAAAACCATGCATCGACCACCCCTGATTGCGGGTAGCTCATTGCATTTATTGAATCAAGCACGTCGCCAAAATACAAATCAAGTATAACTTGGCCGTTATTAAATTCTATACGATGACAGCCGCCTAAATTTATAGGGTAATGTGTTATTAATTCATCACTAAGCTTGTTTAATATTGGCCACGCTTGCAGTGCTTTTTTTAGATCATCAGCATTAAGCGGGTATTTTTCAAACGAAATAAAATGCAATCGCTTAACCCGTTTGTCTACTTGATTTTGAACTTGTTGATTGGCAAGGTGGTCATTAAAGTGTTGCCATGCATTTAAAAAGTTTAAACCAGTACCAAAACCGGTTTCGGCAATAACAAAATGCGTTTGGTCATGATTTTGTAACCGCGCCTGTATATTGTTTTGTTGATAAAACACGTAATGCGATTCAGCAAGGCCGTCGTCATTAGAAAAATAAACATCGTCAAAGTTATCGGCTACCGGTGTGCCTACATCATTAAAGTGTATTTGGGCGTTTTTTATCATGACTTATTAAATTTTTAGACAGTATTTTTTAATTATTTTACGGGTTTTCTTTGAAATAGTCTGGCGTTATTTATAAGCTATTAAATTCAGAGTACAGGTGTACGCTAGAAAGCTGACCACTTAACGCCTAAAAACAGCGTAAAATACACAGTAATTTAGTATCAAGCTAAGGGAATTACCCATGAGAAGAGCCGTAATTACGGGTATCGGTGTTGTATCAAGCATCGGTAATAACAAACAAGAAGTATTAGAGTCACTAAAAGCGGGCAAAAGCGGTATTGCTTTTAACCAAGAATTTGCCGATTACAACTTACGTAGTAATGTATCGGGCAAAATTGATATTGATGTTAAAGAACACGTAGACCGTAAAGCAATGCGCTTTATGGGTGATGCTGCTGCTTACTCTTATATTTCTATGAAGCAAGCAATTGAAGATGCTGGCTTATCTGATGAGCAAGTATCTAATGAGCGCACGGGTTTATTAGTTGGCTCTGGTGGTGGCTCTTCAAAGTGGCAAGTAGAAGCGGCCGATATTTTGCGCGAAAAAGGCGTAAAGCGTGTAGGTCCTTATATGGTTCCGCGTACGATGGCAAGCACGACATCGGCTTGTTTAGCAACGCCATTTAAAATTAAAGGCGTTAACTATTCTATAAGTTCTGCGTGTGCAACATCTGCACATTGTATTGGCCACGCTGTTGAGCAAATTCAATTAGGCAAGCAAGATGTTATTTTTGCCGGTGGTGGTGAAGAGCTCCACTGGACTCTTGCAATGGAATTTGACGCAATGGGCGCGTTATCTACCAAATATAATGAAACACCAGAAAAAGCATCTCGTACGTACGATGCAAACCGCGATGGTTTTGTTATTTCTGCTGGTGGCGGTATTGTTGTAGTAGAAGAGCTTGAGCATGCACTTGCTCGTGGCGCACATATTTACGCAGAAATTGTAGGCTACGGTGCTACATCTGATGGCTACGACATGGTAGCACCTTCAGGTGAAGGCGCAGTACGCTGTATGCGCCAAGCAATGCAAGGCGTTGATACACCAATTGATTATTTAAACACGCACGGTACATCTACGCCAGTAGGGGATGTTAAAGAGCTAGGCGCTATTCAAGAAGTATTTGGTGGTAACTCGCCGCTTATTAGTGCGACTAAATCTTTAACGGGCCACGCACTAGGTGCTGCGGGTGTTCACGAAGCTATTTTCTCAATTTTAATGATGGAAAACGACTTTGTAGCGCCATCTATTAACGTAGATGAGCTAGATGAGCAAGCACAAGGCCTTAACATTGTAACTGAGCGCCGTGATGCACAGCTTAATACTGTTATGTCTAATAGCTTTGGTTTTGGTGGTACAAACGCCACATTAGTTATGAGCAAATATAAAGGTTAATTCGTTTTCTCTTTATAGTGATTAAAAGCCGAGCATTGCTCGGCTTTTTAGTTTGTGTAATGGCTCGGTTGTTCGTTACAATAGCGCCTCATTTTGCCATACGGACTCCCCAATGAAGATTCTTGCCGATCAAAACATGCCTTTAGTTGAGCAGTATTTTGCAGACTTTGGTGAGGTAACGCGCTTTGATGGACGAAACTTAACACCCGATGCGTTAATTGATGTTGATGTATTACTTACGCGTTCGGTTACTAAAGTAAACAGTGACTTGCTTGCCCACGCTAATAAATTAAGCTTTGTAGGTACCGCCACTATTGGTGTTGATCATATAGATACACAGTTACTAAACGATAAAGGCATTGCCTTTAGTAGTGCCCCAGGTTGCAATGCAGTGGCGGTGGCTGAGTATGTAATAAGTAGCTTGTTTGCCTTAAGCCAAGAAAACGCAGCCCCTTTATGTGGTCAAACAATAGGTATTGTTGGGGTGGGTAACATTGGCAGCTGTTTAGCACAAAAACTAAAAGCACTTAATGTTGATGTTTTATTATGTGACCCAATTAAACATGAGCAGGGCTTATTAGCCGAGCATGTTGAGCTTGACGAACTACTTGAGCGCGTAGATGCGGTTACCTTTCATGTACCGCTGATTAAAACCGGTGAGCACAAAACGCATCATCTAATTGATGAAAAACGCCTTAAAGCGTTAAAGCCTGGGTTAGCAGTTATAAATGCGAGCCGTGGAGAAGTAATTGATAATCAAGCTTTGTTATCGGTTATGGAGCAAGGGGCAGACTTAGATTTGGTTTTGGATGTTTGGGAAAACGAGCCTAACATTTTAATTCCATTGCTTGATCATGTGCGCTATGCCAGCGTGCACATTGCCGGCCATACCCTTGAAGGAAAAGCCCGCGGCACACAAATGCTGTACCAAGCATTGTGTAAATTAAAAGGCGTAACCGCAGAAAAATCTCTCGCTGATTTTTTACCACAACCTGCTGTTACAAGCCTAAGTTTACAAAGCAGCTTTACTGAGGCTGATATTGCGCGTTTAGTGCATTTAATTTACGACGTACGCCGTGATGATGGCATTTTGCTGCGCAACTTAGCAAAAGACGGGTTTGATAGTTTACGTAAAAACTACCCAGTCAGGCGTGAGTTTAGCACTTTAACGGTAAAAGGGAGTGCACAGCATACAGATGCACTCGCTCAGCTTGGCTTTAACACCGCAAACTAATTTAACTAGTAGTGTTGTTTTAACACTGCTTAAAGAGGATAAAATATGTCGCAAAAATATAACGTTGCTGTACTTGGCGCTACAGGCTTAGTAGGTCGTCAAATTATTGAAACCCTGGAAGATCGTAAATTTCCGGTAGACCAACTTTTTTTACTAGCCAGTAGCCGCAGCGCAGGTGAAGACATAAAGTTTCGTGGTGAAACCATTGAAGTGCAAGACGTAGAAGGCTTTGACTTTAGCCAAGCACACATAGGTTTGTTTTCAGCTGGTGGCAGTGTATCAGAAAAATACGCGCCAATTGCAGCCGATGCGGGCTGTGTTGTAATTGATAACACCTCACATTTTAGAAATGATTTTGAAGTACCGCTAGTGGTACCAGAAGTTAATGCAGCAAGCCTTGAAGACTTTAGAAACCGCAATATTATTGCAAACCCTAACTGCTCTACTATTCAAATGATGCTAGCGCTTAAACCAATTTACGATGCTTATGGTATTGACCGCATTAATGTATCTACATACCAAGCCGTATCTGGTGCAGGCAAAGAAGCCGTAGATGAATTAGCAAAGCAAACAGCTAATTTAATGAATGCTCGCCCAATGGAAAACGAAATTTTTCCTAAGCAAATTGCATTTAACGTTATTCCTCAAATAGATACCTTTGAAGATAACGGCTACACGCGCGAAGAAATGAAAATGGTAAACGAGACGCATAAAATTTTGGGCGATACCACTATTGCTGTTAACCCAACCTGTGTACGTGTACCTGTATTTTTTGGCCACTCTGAGTCAATCAACATTGAAACACGCATGCCGTATGACTTTGAACACGTTAAACAGCTTTTAAATGATGCCCCAGGAGTCGAGCTTATTGAAGATGAGGGCGATTACCCAACCGCGGTTTCAGATGCCAGTGGTAATGATACAGTTTACGTTGGCCGCTTACGCGCTGATATTTCGCACCCTCATGGTTTAAATATGTGGGTTGTAAGTGATAACACCCGTAAAGGGGCTGCCACTAATAGTGTGCAAATAGCGGAAGAGTTAATCGCTAACTACTTATAAATACTCGCTAATATTGTGTGTAAATTAAGCGGCAAACTTTTATAGTTTGCCGCTTTTGTATTTAAGGGAGCCAAATTATTGCCGCTTAGCGTTGCTACAAACTAAACGCCTTGATCTATCACGATAAAATAGTATTAAGAATAAAGTTTTAAGGTATTTATTTTCAAAGCGTTGCAATGGATATTAGGCCGCAACTGGTTTATAGTTTGTAACTGGAATAGAGCTTGCAACAAAAATAGATTGTAATAACAAATGTAGATCAGCTATTTGGCTGGTTACGGCAAGAATAATTAATGTTGAGCAGCTAAATAAATAGCAAAGCATTTAACATTTACACATTAAAGGATCAGCATGCGCGGTTTAGCTTCACTTATTATATTAGCGTCTGCATTGGTAGTAACTCCAATTTACTCTCAAGACAGCACCCAATTAAAGGGGCCAAAAGGCGCTGACTATGGTGCGCAAGGGCGATCAATAGGGCCTATAAAGCCAACCGATACACTATGGCGTATTGCTGCCAAAGTACGCCCAGATAACTCAGTTAGTATTTACCAAGTTATGCAAGCCTTGTATAACAAAAACCCTAATTCTTTTTTAGAACAAAACCTAAACCACATGCAAAGTGGTGCATATTTAAAAATACCCACTTTAGCGGAAATTAGACGCGTAAATCCACAGCTTGCTAAACAACGCTCAGAGCAAGATGACGCGCTGTGGGAAAAAAAGAAAAATGGCACACTAACCACCAGTGAAATTAACGCCGCGCAAACTAAAGTAACACAAGCTCGTAAAGCCGATGTTGACGACGCTAAAAAAGAAATCCAAAAAGAATTAAATGAAATAAAAACGCAGCAAGGTAATAAGCTTGTAGAGCTGCAGCAGCAATTTAAAAGCTCGGTTAATAATGTAGAAGAAATATTAGCTGAAAATAATAATCTCAAAAAACAATTGTCGGGTATTTCAAAAGAGCTCGCCAATGTAAAAGAACAGCTAGGTCAAGACAGCGAAATTCAAAAACAGCTAAAAGAGCTAATAGAAAAACAAAACGAAATAATAGCTCAGCAAAAAGTGCAAGAAGTACCAAAAGAAGAACCTTTTGACCTAGGCGCTTTAATGTCTAACCCGCTTGTGCTTATTTTATTAATGACCATTCCTGCGTTATTAATTATTTTTGCTGTGGTGATGCTTTTACGAAAGCGCACCAACAAAGACGAAGAAACTCAAGATGACGATGATTTTCTGCCACAAACGCCCAGCTTTACCGAAGACGAGCCGCAAAGTAATGATGCGTTAGACGATCCAATCATTCCTGACCCTCTTGATGATTTAGATATTCAACTAGATGACAATCATAGCAACGATATTTTGCCAGAGGAGGATATTGCATTTGATGATTCTCTCGATGATGCGTTAGACGATGAATTTTCTGATTCAGAAAACTTGCTCGATCAAGACGAATTAGAAAGCCTATTAAGTGATGATATTGTTTTTGATGACGAAGGCAGTGAAGGGGACGAGTTAGACGTTTTCATGCAGCAGGGCTTTGATGAACCTGTAGATGAAAAACAAGATGATGAAATTGACCTTGATTTAGATGATACAAAAGATTCGGACGATATTTTAAGCAGTGACGACCTAGACGATTTATTTGACGAGGACGATAGCCTGCCTGAAATTGACTTGCCTGGGGTTGAGCAGCCTACCGCGGATAGCAGCTTAGAAAGCAATGATGAGTTGGCCGCCTTAAGCGAAGAGCTAGCCCAAGAAGAGGATGATGACTTTGATATAGATGAATTATTAGATCAACAAGCTGATAAAGAATCACCAAAAGACGATGACTTTGATTTAGACGACATAGACAGCTTAATTGATGAAGCCGGCGATACACCTGATGAAACCCCTGCTGATGCGCTGGTTGAAGAAAGCGATGACTTTGATTTAGACGACATAGATAGCCTAATTGATGAAGCCGGCGATACAACCGAAGAAACCCCTGCTGATGTTGCGCTGGTTGAAGAGAGCGATGACTTTGATTTAGACGACATAGACAGCTTAATTGATGAAGCGGGCGATACACCTGATGAAGCCCCTGCTGATGCGCTAGTTGAAGAAAGCGATGACTTTGATTTAGACGACATAGACAGCCTAATTGATGAAGCAGGCGATACACCTGATGAAACACCTACGGAAGCGCTGGTTGAAGAAAACGATGACTTTGATTTAGACGACATAGACAGCTTAATTGATGAAGCGGGCGATACACCTGATGAAGCCCCTGCTGATGCGCTAGTTGAAGAAAACGATGAGTTTGATTTAGACGACATAGACAGCTTAATTGATGAAGCGGGCGATACACCTGATGAAACCCCTGCTGATGCGCTAGTTGAAGAAAACGATGACTTTGATTTAGACGACATAGACAGCCTAATTGATGAAGCCGGCGATACAACCGAAGAAGCTCCTGCTGATGCGCTAGTTGAAGAAAGCGATGACTTTGATTTAGACGACATAGACAGCTTAATTGATGAAGCTGAAGATTCATCTGCCGCTCAAGTAGCAACAGATAATAATACTGAGCGAGATATTGATAGCGCATTAGCTGATTCAGTCGAAGATCTAGCTGATGCACAGGAAGATTTTGACGAAGATGATATTGAAACATTAGCGTCTTCACTTATTGATGAGCCAGAGCTTCTCGAGGAACCAGAGCTTCTCGAGGAGCCAGAGCTTGTAGAAGAACCCGAGCTTGCAGATGAGCCTGAACTTGTAGATGAGTCTGAACTTGTAGATGAGCCAGAGCTCGAAGAAGAGCCTGAGCTTGTAGATGAGCCTGAGCTTGAAGAGGAGCCTGAGCTTGAAGAGGAGCCTGAGCTTGAAGAAGAGCCAGAACTTGAAGAAGAGCCTGAACTTGAAGAAGAGCCTGAACTTGAAGAAGAGCCTGAACTTGTAGGAGAGCCTGAACTTGAAGAAGAGACTGAACTTGTAGGAGAGCCTGAACTTGTAGAAGAGCCTGAACTTGTAGAAGAGCCTGAACTTGTAGAAGAACCTGAACTTGTAGAAGAACCTGAACTTGAAGAAGAACCAGAGCTCGAAGAAGAGCCTGAGCTTGCAGACGAGCCAGAACTTCGCGAGGAACCAGAGCTTGATGCTGACTTGCTTGAAAACACTGACTTTACAGATAGTTCAGAAACGTTACTCGACCCAGAGGATGCACAGGAAGAGTACACCGACGATACCCTAAAAAGTGTTGATGAATTACTCAACGAGCTACAGCAGGCTACAGACGAAGACTATGTTGAAAACCCTGATTGGGCGTTAGATGATCTTGATGATGACATTGAAGAGGTAGAGGTTGATTTAGGTGACGATCCGCTTGATTCACAAGAAACACCAGCGAGTCCGCTTTTAGATACTCAACCTGAAAATGATGCTGTAAATGATACGCTTAGTGATGATATAGACTTTTCAGATGATAAGCCCGAGACGTTAGATGTAATAGAGCAACAGCAATATCTTCCTGATGAGTTATTGGGAGATGAGCTTGATGGTGATGCAACAGGCATGCAGCCAAGCCAAGCTGAACAAGACTTAGCAAACGCACTTTCAGGCAGTGAATTAGATAGCTTAGAAGACGACTTTGATGATGAGTTACTCATTGATAACGATTTTTCAGAGCCAGAGCTTGAGCCGAAGCATACCGATGATATAGGTGCAGATGATAACCACGCTCAAGTGCCGTCATCACTAGATGAATTAACTGATGATGAAAGCGAGCTAGATTTATCTGAAAATACGGATGAAGACGAAGGGGTTTTCGATGATGATTTATTGCAAAGCGTTGATGAGCTAGACGACGAGCTCAATGCTTTATTAGATGAGCAAGTAACTCCAAGTGAAGAACTTGACGAGTACCCTGAGTTAGAGCTTGATAACGATGACGAAATTGATTTAGATGATCAGCAATCATATAGTCCGCAAGAGTTACAAGGTGATGAACTTGATGGACAAGCAAGCGGTATGGCGCCAAGCCAAGCTGAGCAAGACTTAGCAAATGCACTTGCTGGTAACACTGGTATTGATGCGTTAGAAGCCGACCTAGATGACGAGCCGCTGATTGACGATGAGCTTGATGCGCCTTTACCGCAAGAGGAACCTCTAGGTGAAGCGCAAGCAATGGATAGTGCGCAGGAACAACCTGATTTTGACGATGCAATTTTAGAACAAGCACTTTCAGAAGATGTTGAAGATGAAATAACAAATTTGCAATTAGAAGCCGAGCTAACACAGGCTGCTGATGATCAAACTAATGAAGACGTTATACCCGACGAGCAGCTAGACGATGAATTTATGGCTGACTTAACGCAAACCGATTTTGATGCGTTGCTTAGTGAGTTAGGTGAACCGGATGAGTTAAATTTAGAAGATAGCAGCGAATTTGATGTCGACTTTGATAGCCTATTAAACGAAGACTTAGACACTGAAGTTGAAGCGAAAGCGGTACAAGAAGAGCCTTCGCAAAATGAACAGCAGGCTACAACCGATGACTTTGTTGATATTGACGCGCTACTTGAACAAAGCGATGACTCAGTACTTGAGCACGAGCCCTATGACGAGGTTAATATGGACGTAGGGTTAAGTGACTTTGATTCGTTACTTGCAGGCGATAACCCAACAGATGTTGACTTAGAAAGCGGTGGTTATTCTGCCAAGCTTGATTTGGCACGAGCATACATTGAAATTGACGACTTTGACTCAGCCCTTAAAGTGATTGAAGATGTTATTGAAAGTGGCCCTGAAGATGTACAAGAAGAAGCGCAAAGTTTAAAAGCTAAACTTAACTAGAGCATTCATGATTAAAAAAACCGCATTAGCTTTGTTAATGCGGTTTTTTTATAGGTACGAATAACTCTAACCTATAAAAGCACTTAATTAGTTTTAGACGTTAATTAAACCCAAGACGTTAAAAGCTCACTAACTTATCGCTGTGTTTTATTGGGGTAAAATAAATTACTT
Source organism: Pseudoalteromonas sp. Angola-4 (assembly GCF_028599265.1). NCBI lineage: Bacteria > Pseudomonadati > Pseudomonadota > Gammaproteobacteria > Alteromonadales > Pseudoalteromonadaceae > Pseudoalteromonas > Pseudoalteromonas sp. Angola-4. The sequence goes on from NZ_JAQREK010000006.1 coordinate 38,743, forward strand.
AATTTTGCGAATAACTATAAATAGACGAGGTTACTTTTATTGCACCGCGAGATAGCATAAAATGCCCCGTTCATTAGCACAGTAGGTAAAGCAGTAATTATGCGAGTAGCACTTGGAGTTGAATACAACGGCGCACGTTACAGTGGGTGGCAACGTCAGTCTCATGTAAATAGCGTACAACAAGAAGTAGAAAAAGCGTTGTCGAGCATTTGTAATCATCCGGTTGAAATAGTGTGTGCGGGCCGCACAGATGCAGGTGTACATGGCACTGGTCAAGTTGTACACTTTGAAACCCATGCTCCCCGTGAGATGGTTGCATTTACTATGGGAATGAACACGTTACTCCCTAAAGATATAGCGATTCGTTTTGCACAACCTGTTAGTGAAGACTTTCATGCACGCTTTAGCGCAACAGCGCGTCGTTATCGTTATGTTATTTATAATTACGCTTATAGAGGCGCAGTTATGAATGAAGGCGTTACGCACTTTCATCACCCACTTGATGAAACGAAAATGCAAGAGGCGTGTCAGTACTTAATTGGCGAGCACGACTTTACCTCTTTTAGAGCGCTGCATTGCCAAGCTAATACAGCAAATAGAACTATTCATCATTTATCGGTACAACGCCAGGGCGATTACGTTATTATTGATATTAAAGCGAACGCTTTTTTACACCATATGGTGCGTAATATTACCGGCTGTTTAATGGATATAGGCCTACACAAGCACCAACCTGTATGGTTAAAAGAGCTATTAGATTTAAAAGAACGTGCTAAAGCCAGTGCCACAGCAAAAGCCGCGGGTCTTTATTTAGTAGATGTAGATTACCCAGAACACTTTAACATTCCTAAAACCCCACTAGGGCCATTATTTTTACCTGACTCGGAATGTTAGTGCTGAATTTATAAGCGTTTATCTAACTACTAAGACCAGTTTTTTATACCGTGTTTGTGTAATTCATGTTTTAATTGAAAAAATCTGTCTGCTACTTATTAGCAGACTCGCGACACAGAACAGCATTAAGAGAGTTGCAAATGAGTTGGTTAGAAAAAATCTTACCTAAAACGACTAAGTCGTCAGGTCGTAAAGAAATTCCAGAAGGCGTTTGGGCTAAATGTACAGCTTGCGATTCAATTTTATATAAAGCTGAACTAGAAAAATCATTAAACGTATGTCCTAAATGCGACCATCACATGCGTGTGAGCGGCCGTAAACGTTTAGAGCACTTTTTAGATGAAGGTGACCGCACGGAGCTTGGCACTGAGCACGAGCCTAAGGATGTATTAAAGTTTAAAGACTCTAAAAAATACTCAGACCGTATTAGCGCAGCCCAAAAATCAAGTGGCGAAAAAGACGCGTTAGTAGCAATGAAGGGCCGCTTAAAAGGTATTCCTGTTGCCGCGGTTGCTTTTGAATTCTCATTTATGGGTGGTTCAATGGCCTCGGTTGTAGGCGCACGTTTTGTTGATGCCGTAGACCAATGTTTAGAGCACAACATGCCATTAGTGTGTTTTTCTGCCTCAGGTGGTGCACGTATGCAAGAAGCACTTATGTCGCTTATGCAAATGGCTAAAACCAGCGCTGCGCTTGCTAAAATGAGCGAAAAAGGCCTGCCGTTTATATCAGTAATGACCGACCCAACCATGGGTGGCGTATCTGCATCATTAGCGATGTTAGGTGATATTAACGTAGCTGAGCCAAAAGCTTTAATTGGCTTTGCGGGTCCGCGCGTAATTGAGCAAACAGTGCGTGAAACCTTGCCAGAAGGTTTTCAACGCAGTGAGTTCTTATTAGAGCACGGTGCAATTGATATGATTATTGACCGTCGTGAAATGCGCGACACATTAGCACGCGTACTTGCTAAATTTATGAACTTGCCTTCTACCGAACAAGAGCATAGAGTAGCGTAAATTTCAGCTTTACTGATTACACGCTATGACAAATACAATTCCTAGCCAATCATCAAGCCTTGATGATTGGCTTTGTTATTTAGAGAGTGTTCACCCTGCAAATATTGAAATGGGACTCGAACGCGTTGCTACTGTTGCAAATAACATTGGCTTATTAAACACTTCCAGCAAAATTATTCTTATTGGCGGCACAAACGGCAAAGGCACAACTGCACGCTGTTTAGAATCGCTATTACTTGCGCAAGGTTACAGCGTAGGTACGTATGCCTCTCCTCATTTAATTAGATACAACGAGCGTGTGCGCATAAATGGCCAAGAGTTTGATGATCAATACCATGTTGATGCCTTTAACACGCTAGAGCAAGGTCGCGCTAATACGGCGCTTACGTATTTTGAATATGGCACCCTAGGTGCGCTGGCTATTTTTAAACGCTTTGAGGTTGATTATGTGCTGCTTGAGGTTGGTTTGGGCGGGCGCTTTGATGCCACCAATATTGTTACACCTTATGCAAGCGTGATCACCACCATAGATTTAGATCATAAAGAATACCTAGGCGATACACGAGAGTTAGTTGCTTATGATAAAGCAGGTATATTTCGTCAAAACACGCCGGCTATTATTGGTGATTTAAACATACCACATACAATGACCGATTACGGTGCTGAAATTAAAGCAGGCATGGTTATATCCGGTACTGATTTTATATTCAAAGAGCACGAAGCGCATTTTACATGGCAATATAAAAATCATAATTTGCTGTTAGATAAGCCAGCAATCCCTGCACAAAATGCAGCAACGGCCTTAACAACCTTAGCTGTGCTAAATTTATTGCCAAGTGATGAGGTAATTAAGCACTGTTTAGCTAACTTAGTTGTTGAGGGGCGCTTTGAGCAGTTAAGCACTGCACCTTTAGTGTTTACCGATGTAGCTCACAATCCCGAATCTGCTCGTTATTTAGCACTAAAGCTTGCCAGCTATAAAGATAAAGGCTTTAAAATTCATGCATTAGTCGCTATGCTTGCTGATAAAGATAAAGCGGGTGTACTTAAAGAGGTAAGCCATGTAATTGATCACTGGTCTCTTACTAGCTTGCATATACCTCGTGGCGATAACGTTGAAAATATGGCCGCGGCGTTGCAAACTATACCTCATACAGGCACGCATGAACGCTATAATAGTGTGCACGATGCACTTAATGTAATTATGCCTACACAGCAAAGTGATACGCTTTTAATTGTGTTTGGGTCATTTTTTACTGTTGCAGATGCTATAAACTACTTTAAAAAATAGAGAGAAAGTCGGTGAACTCAGGTTTTATAAATCGTTTAGTCGGAACCAGTATTGTGGTGATCGCAGCAATTGTGTTTATTCCTAATATACTCGATGGCGAAAAGGTCCACTACAAAGAGGGCTTTAAAGCTATCCCTGAACGCTCTGAGTTTAAAACTATTGACCTTCAAGAGTCTATAGATGAAAAAGTAGCGCAGGCTGAGCCTTTAAAACAAGAGCAAATTGAAGACATAGCTGCCGATGACGATGTGCTGACAAGCAAACAAAGCCAATACGCAGCTGAGCCTGAAATAGTCGAAGCAAGCATAGAGCCTCAAACTGCTCCAGAGCCGGTAAAAGCAAAGCCTATTGCACCACGTAAAAGTGAAGAAAACCTCACTGATATGGCCTATGTAATTCAGCTAGGTAGTTTTTCCCATGCCGCCAATGTTAAGGCCTTACAAGCTAAGCTTAAAGCGAAAGGCTTTAAAACGTTTACAAAACCAATTAAAACGCCAAATGGCACATTGACTAAAGTGTTTGTTGGGCCCTCGCTTGATAAGGGGGAGCTGACCAAAAAGTTACCCGAGCTTAAAGCGCTTACTAAGTTAAACGGCAAAGTCACTCAATACAGCGTCTCTAATTGATTTTAAAAGGCCTTACTATAGTAAGGCTTTTTTTGTTTTTAAGGGCTAAAAATAGCCGTTAAAGTGATAAGTTTTTGTACGTGCTAGTTGCTGGTTATCTCCCGCTTTAACTTGCATATTAACGAGGTTTGGGTATAGAATGCGCCCCAAAATAGCGACTAATTGGTTAATATGATCTGGGTTGATTACGCCATTCTTGGCATCATTGCACTGTCTACCATCATCGGTTTAATACGCGGCTTTGTTAAAGAAGCTATGTCATTAGCAGTATGGGCTTGCGCATTTATCATCTCTAGTTTGTTTTACCAATATTTAGCTTCCTTCCTAACAAGTATTTCTGAACCCCTTTTAAGAAATGCGGCGGCCATTGCCATACTCTTCTTTGCGACGCTACTGTTAGGCGGTTTACTAAACTACATTTTAGGTGAGCTTGTACAACGTACTGGTTTATCTGGCACCGATCGTGTCTTCGGCATTGTTTTTGGTGCATTACGAGGCGTGTTGGTCGTGAGCGCGTTACTCTTCTTTCTTGATGCTTTTACTGGTGCACCAAACACGCACTGGTGGGGCAATTCTATTTTGATTCCAGAATTTGGCTTTGTTGTTGAGTGGTTCTTTTCGTACCTAGAAAACAACTCGAGCTTTTTAAATTCAGTAAACCGTTAATCGGCGAGGATAAATTACATGTGTGGTATCGTTGGGATAGTCGGAACATCTCCTGTTAATCAGGCGATTTATGATGGCTTAACTGTTTTGCAGCACCGAGGTCAAGATGCCGCGGGCATCATTACCATTGAAAACAATACGTTTAGCTTGCGCAAAGCAAATGGCCTAGTAAAGGATGTGTTTCACACCCGCCATATGAAACGACTACAAGGCACAATTGGTATTGGCCACGTACGTTACCCTACTGCTGGCTCGTCAAGTTCATCTGAAGCGCAGCCGTTTTATGTTAATTCACCATTTGGTATTGCGCTTGCGCACAATGGTAATTTAACCAATGCTGAAACTCTAAAGCAGCAACTGTTCTCAGAAGCGCGTCGTCACGTTAATACAACGTCTGACTCAGAAATACTACTTAATATCATGGCACATGAGCTAAGTAAGTCTGACAAATTACATTTAGACGCTGAAGACATCTTCACTGCAGTAACCGAAGTAAACAACAAAGTAACCGGTGGCTACGCCGCTATTGCGATGATTATTGGCCACGGTGTTTTAGCATTTCGTGACCCAAATGGTATCCGTCCTTTGGTATTTGGCAAGCGTGAAACCCCTAAAGGGACTGAGTACATGTTTGCCTCAGAAAGCGTAGCATTAAAGCCAGACGGCTTTGAATTTGTGCGTGACGTTGCACCAGGTGAAGCGATTTACGTAACTGAAGATGGCCAATTTCATTCACAAAGCTGTGCTGAAAAAGCTTCTTATGCGCCGTGTATTTTTGAGTTTGTTTATTTTGCTCGCCCAGATTCAACCATCGATCGTATGTCGGTTTACGCAACGCGTGTAAATATGGGTACTAAACTGGGTGAAAAAATTGCGCGTGAGTGGAGCGATAAAGACATTGATGTTGTTATCCCAATTCCTGAAACCTCATGCGATGTGGCGTTAGAAATTGCCCGCATGCTTGATTTACCTTACCGCCAAGGCTTTGTTAAAAACCGCTATATTGGTCGTACATTTATCATGCCTGGCCAAGAAATGCGTAAAAAGTCAGTGCGTCAAAAGCTAAATGCGATTGACCGTGAGTTTAAAGGTAAAAACGTTTTACTGGTGGATGATTCAATTGTACGCGGTACAACCTCGGCACAAATTGTAGAAATGGCCCGTGAAGCCGGAGCAAAAAATGTGTATTTTGCCTCAGCAGCACCAGAAATTCGTTTTCCTAATGTGTATGGTATTGATATGCCATCTGCCGCAGAGCTTATTGCGCATGGCCGTGAAGTTGAAGACATTAACCAAAGCATCAGTGCTGATGGCTTAATTTTTCAATCGTTAAACGATTTAATTGCCGCTGTAAGCCAAGAAAACCCAGAAATTACTAAGTTTGAAACCTCTGTATTTGATGGGCAATACATTACTGGCGATATCGATCAAGATTACTTAAACCATATCGATCAATTACGTAACGACTCGGCTAAAAGTAACCGCGAAAACGCCATGTCATCAGGCCTTGAAATACACAATCAAGATGCCAACGAAGCTGATTAATGTGTGATTAAATATAGTCAGACATAAAAAAAGGAGCTAATTAGCTCCTTTTTTGCGAAGGAAAGAAAGGGAACACTTCATATCAAACAACGTGGTTGATTAGGTAAACATTGGACTCACAATGCCGTTAGTCCAAAGTATTGCGGTTACAGCTAAAATTATTACCAATAAAATTAGCCCGCAGGTAACAACAGAGCTGGCATAAATAAAGCCGCGCTCTTGTGGAATATGCATTAGTATTGGCACGCCTGTATAAAGCAAGTACACCGAGTAGGCTAGGGCAATCATACCTACGCAAACAACAAACCACAGCTCAGGTAAAAAAGCGGCTAAGGCCGACATAAACACGGGTGTAGCAGTATAAGCGGCAAGTTCAAGCGTTTGTGTAAAGGTAGGTTTAGCACCAAATGTAACGGCCATCCAATGGGCTAAATAGGCCAGTGCAAACACACCGGCTATTAACGCACCATACATAGCCACGGCAATTAGCAGTGCGCTTTCATGTGTTAAAAATACTGGGTTGCCCGCACCAATACTCCAGCCTAAATACACCGATGAGTAATACCCCATAATCGATGGAAATAATGCAATAAGTAAAATATGCGACAGGCTATAAGTCAGGCTTTCGTGGCGGTTATCTATTGTTTGCCATTCTTCGAGTGGATGAGCATAAATGCCCCACAGGTGGTTCAGTATCATAGCGGTACTCCATAAAAGGAACGTATTACTGTTGGTTATAATTTAGTTTTAGTTAGTTTGTTTTTTATACAGTACCTATATTTATGGTGTAGTTCATATACAAAGTCAAGTTAACTGCTTATTAACATTTTAAAGAGGTTGTTTTAGCTCGTTTTATTCTTCGTTATTTTTCGTGTTAAAATGGCTTTTTATTATTTGAAGTAACGAGCAGCCCTGTGCCACATAGCGAACTTTTAGCCCCTATTAATAATTTTTTATTGTGCGAAACTCCAAATGAATGGGTTATTGAGGCAGTAAAAAAAGAAAATTTATCGATTATCTTAATCGATCACTTAATTTGTGAGTTAAAAGCAGCGCAAAGTGCAATGTTTTTAATTCGTAAGTACGCGGTAGATAAAGACAGCAGCGATGCATTACTTGAATGGCTAAAGCCCTTTGAAACACTTATTTATAAACGTGAAGGTAATTGGCGTGATTTAGCGGCTAAAAATAAACTTACAAAATCTATTATCCCAAAGTCTAACTCACCTTACGGGCAAGATTTAATAGATAAAATGGTGATGCTAATAAAAGAAGAATTACATCACTTTTATCAAGTGCTCGAAATAATGGACGAGTATGGGGTAGAGTACCGCAGTATTACACCGTGTCGTTACGCTAAAGGGATGCTACGTAACGTTAAAACGTTTGAGCCTAATGCATTAGTCGATAAACTAATTGTAGGTGCTTATATTGAGGCTCGCTCATGTGAGCGTTTTGCTGCACTTGCTCCACATGTTGATAAACGCTTAGGCGATTTTTATATTTCATTGCTTCGCTCTGAGGCGCGCCATTATCAAGATTACTTAACACTGGCACAAGAAATTGCTGATTTTGATATTACTGAGCGAGTCGACTTTTTTGGTAAAATTGAGGCTGATTTGATCACTAGCCCTGATGAAGACTTTAAATTTCACAGTGGCGCACCTGCACTCGTTACTAACTAAAGTGGTGCTATTTAGCTCTTCAAGCACACCGGCTAGTTAGGTGTGCTACTTCTTTCTATAAAGTCTATGAGCTCAAGCGCCGTGCTTTGAGAAAAGCCATGTTTTACTAATAGCTCTTTTGCGGTGCCATTGTATAAAATAGTAGAAAAGCCTTGTTCAAGCGCGTCTCTTTTTTGTTTTGCATCAGGGTCAGACTTTGGAAACATAACATGCAGTTGATGATGCTCTAAATCGGGCGAAATATATTCAACTTGTGGCGCGCCGGGTTCATTAAGCTTTTCGGTGTTTTTTAACCAGTATTCACCCACTTCTTTAGTGCCTGCTACTAAGTCTATTCGTCCTTTTTGAAGCATATATAAACTGTTAATTAACCCGCGAGTGGAGGTTACGGCAAGGCCATTACTTTCAGAAAAAACTTCACTTACTGCGTAGCCAATGCCTTTACAAATACTGTATGGCTGTAAAGAGTCCATACTGCCGTCATAGTTTATTTGTCTGTCTTTGAGCTTAAATAGTCCAACGTATACGTTAGCAAGTGGGCGCGAATAATAAAAAAGATCAGTACGCGACTTTGTATAAAAAGCGCCTAAAATTGCATCTTTTTTATTTATTTTGGTAAGCTCCAGCGCTCTGTTCCAGCTGGTAAACTCAATGTCGTTATTAATATTTTGATTAGCTAAGGCCGCTTTAGTTAAGGCAGTAACCCAGCCGTTATCAGTTAAGCGCTCACCAATATAGGGTGGGGAGTTTTCGGCGACGAGTTGCCAATTTTCTGAGCCATACCCTTTGGAAAAAATGCAACAAAGCACCAAACAATAAATAGCTTTATACATATATCCTTATCCTATTACCAAAAAGTACTTAAATAATAGTCAGGATTTGAAATTATGCGAAGGGCGTATTAATGAGTTTTTGACCTTGTGGAGTAACCACTAAATATGAGCCTTGAGTATACCAATCACCAAGCACAGTGCGTGTTAGTGTTTGCTTACCTACAGTGTAAGTGTGTACGTTAGGGCGGTGGGTGTGGCCGTGTATCATGTTGCTTACATTATACTTGGCAAACATCGCTAGTACGGCGTCATCTACTACGTCTAAAATTTCTATGGGTTTGTCGGCTTGGCTTAATTTGCTTTTTTCTCTGGCATTGCGAGCAATTTTTTTTCTGTACCATAGTGGCATTGCTAACATTAATTTAGGCCACCACCAACCGCGACTTTTTTTACGAAACTTTTGATACTCAATATCTTGAGTACACATTTCATCACCGTGCAAAATAACAGTGGGAGTGCCATATAAATCTATAACCGTTTGCTCGTTTAGCAATACCATACCTGCGCGTTTAGCGTATTGCTCACGCATAATAAAATCGCGATTACCGTGTATAAAGTACACTGGTGTTCCGCCATCTTTAACGGCTTTTAAATGCTTTGCTACCTCACTAGCCAATTCTGTTACGTAGTCATCCCCAACCCATACTTCAAAAAAATCACCTAAAATATACAGTGCATCTACGGGCTTACCAATAATGTGCGTATTTATAAAGCGATAAAAAGCCTCGCTAATATCTGGGCGGTTTTCACTTAGGTGTAAGTCTGCAATAAAGTAGGTTTGAGAAGTCATAGAGGCATCTAGTTAGGTTAAATAAAAAGCGGGCGCATACATAATGTACCATGCCCGCTTAATTACTCAGTATATGAGTAAACGTTTAGCTTACAGTAACGTTTTCGATGATTACATTTTCAAGCGGTACGTCTTGGTGAAAACCAGCGCTGCCTGTTGCTACACCTTTAATTTTATTTACTACGTCCATGCCTTCAACTACTTCAGCAAATACACAGTAACCCCAGCCTTGCGAAGTTTCGCTGCTGTGGTTTAAAAAGTCGTTGTCGTTAACGTTAATAAAAAATTGGGCTGTTGCTGAATGTGGATCAGGTGTACGCGCCATTGCTAATGTACCTACTTTATTAGATAGGCCATTATTTGCTTCGTTTTGAATTGGGTCGTTAACGTCTTTTTGTTCCATACCAGGTACAAACCCACCGCCTTGCACCATAAAGCCGTCAATTACGCGGTGAAAAATAGTGCCGCTGTAAAAACCTGAGTTTGCGTACTCTAAAAAGTTTTTAACTGTGTTTGGAGCTTCTTGCTCAAACATTTTAATGGTGATGTCACCAAAATTAGTGTGTAGAACAACCATGTGGTTTCCTATATCTGGTTTAATTAGTCGCGCTATTTTATCTTAGTTAACTAAGATAAACAAAGTGCTTGTTCAATATATCCAAAGCTGCCCAAGGTATATACTTGTGCGTTTTACAGGGGGTTAATATCGAGGCGGTATTTTGCCGTTGTGGTATTTTCTCTCAATATATAACCATGCACAGAACAAGAGCCTATTAAGCAATAAACAGGGGGGGTTAAAACTGATTTTTACAGTGTTATTAATTTTAACAACAGAACCTCTATTACATACAATCAAGGCCTTGCCTAAATTGGTTTTAATTCCAGCTTAAACATGCGTATTGAAGAGGTTTGGGTATAAAAAGCGCTAGAGCGGGGGCTTTTCAAGTGTTAACATAGCCAACTCAGCAAACAGTCAAGGACTAAAAGTAAATGGTACAAATATACAACACACTCACGCGACAAAAAGAGCAGTTTAAACCTATGGTCGAAGGCAAAATCGACATGTACGTGTGTGGTATCACCATTTATGATTTTTGTCATATCGGTCATGCGCGTACATTTGTCGGGTTTGATGTTATTGTCCGCTACCTTCGCCACCTTGGTTACGACTTAAAATACGTACGTAATATTACCGACGTAGATGATAAAATAATTAAACGCGCAAACGAAAATGGCGAGTCAATTAATGACCTAACTTTGCGTATGACCCAAGCCATGCACGAAGACTTTGATAGCCTAAACATGTTGCGCCCAGATATTGAACCTACGGTTACAAACCATATGGATGAAATTATCGAAATGGTTGAGCGCTTAATTGCAAAAGGCCATGCGTACGTAGCAAACGACGGCGACGTGCTTTTTGATGTTTCTACGTTTGAGCAGTACGGCGCACTATCGCAGCAAGATTTAAGTATGCTCCAAGCAGGCTCTCGTGTAGAGGTTGCACAAGACAAAGACGATCCGCTTGATTTTGTATTGTGGAAAAAAGCAAAAGCAGGCGAACCTTCATGGTCATCTCCTTGGGGAGAAGGGCGTCCAGGTTGGCATATAGAATGTTCAGCAATGAGCTCAAAGCATTTAGGTGAGCATTTTGATATTCACGGTGGCGGCTCTGATTTACAGTTCCCGCATCACGAAAACGAAATTGCGCAATCATGCTGTGCAAACAATGGCAAGTATGTAAATACGTGGATCCACACAGGCATGGTACAAGTAAATAAAGAAAAAATGTCTAAATCATTAGACAACTTTTTTACTGTGCGTGAGGTATTAAAAACATATGACGCTGAATCAGTTCGTTACTTTTTAATATCAGGGCATTACCGTAGCCAGCTAAATTACTCGCAAGAGAATTTAGATCAAGCACGTTCATCGCTTGAACGTATTTACACAGCACTTCGCGGTGTTGAGCCAATTACGTGCGATATTGAAAACAATGAGTACGTGGCTAAATTTAGAAAAGCCATGAATGATGATTTTAATACACCAGAGGCGTTACCGGTTTTATTTGAACTGGCTAAAGAGCTAAACCGTGTTAAAGACACCGATACACAGCAAGCAGGGCAATTAGCATTTGTGCTACGCAGCATAGGCGAAGTGCTTGGTGTTGCCCAGCAAGCACCTGAATCGTTTTTGCAAGGCGGACAAGATGATGATGAAGTGGCCACTATCGAAGCGCTGATTGTAAAACGTAATGAAGCGCGCGCAAACAAAGATTGGGCCGCTGCTGATGAAGCACGTGATGCACTTAATGCACTCGGTGTTGTGCTTGAAGACTCAGCAGGTAAAACAACGTGGCGTAAAGCGTAAATGCGTTAAAGTAGCTTTTAAACTAAAAAGGGTTGCCAGTTGGCAACCCTTTTTTAATGCTAAGGCATTAAGTTAACTGTGGTATTTTTCACATGCTTCGAGGGTGTTTTCAATTAAACTTGCTACAGTCATTGGGCCAACGCCACCCGGTACAGGTGTAATAAAATCAGCTTTTTGCTCTGCAACACTGTATTGAACATCGCCCACTAACTTGCCTGTATCTAAACGGTTAATACCTACATCAATCACAATTGCACCTTCTTTTACCCACTCACCAGGTATAAATTCAGGTTTACCTACGGCCACGACTAATAAGTCTGCGCGGCGCACATGGGTTTCTAAGTCTTGTGTAAATTTGTGACATACCGTTGTAGTACAACCGGCAAGTAATAACTCAAGCGACATAGGGCGACCAACAATATTAGAGGCACCAACAACTACCGCATGCATCCCTTTATAACGTACGCCCGTTGAATCTAATAAGGTAATAATCCCTTTTGGTGTACATGGGCGCAGCGCCGGCATACGTTGCGCTAAGCGGCCAATATTGTAAGGGTGAAAACCGTCTACATCTTTATGTGGTGTAATACGTTCTAAAATCTTTTCTGCATCTAGGCCTTCAGGTAGCGGTAGTTGCACCAAAATACCATCTACTTCGCCATCATTATTTAGCTCATCAATTAATGCTAGTAGTTCTTCTTCGCTGGTTTGCGCAGGTAAATCAAATGACTTTGAAATAAATCCTACTTCTTCACACGCTTTACGCTTAGAGCCAACGTAAACTTGGCTTGCAGGGTCAAGCCCTACCAGTACTACTGCTAAACCGGGTGCACGTAAACCGTTTGCAACGCGTTCGCTTACGCGCTCAGCCACTGCACTACGTACTTGTTTTGCGATTGCCTTACCATCAATGATGTTTGCCGTCATGGGGGACCTTTAATTGGGGTTAAATAAACTTCGATACTTATATTTTAAAAGCATCTGCATATAAAGAGGGGTGTATGCAAAAAATTAATTTTATTAATGCTTTTTTAATATGCAGGCTATTTTCGCAGAAAAGGCCCGAAGCGCCAAGTTGCTTTTAGGTTATAAACCGGAGTTTTCAAAAAAAGCGTCTAAATTTCAGCTTAGTTTTGCAATATTTAACCATTATGAACTAAAAATGACCGATTGATTTATTTTATGCAAAAAACGTTTGACCTCTCCCAGGCAAATCACTATTATGCACCCCGTTGTCAACGAGGTCACTCGCAGGCAATCGTAAGCATCGGCGATTAGCGCAGTTTGGTAGCGCACTTGGTTTGGGTCCAAGGGGTCGCAGGTTCAAATCCTGCATCGCCGACCACTTCTTTTATTTTTATAATAGAATAGCTTACAGGCAAACTATGAAGTTTTCGATGCGCCCGTAGCTCAGCTGGATAGAGCAACGCCCTTCTAAGGCGTTGGTCGAAGGTTCGAATCCTTCCGGGTGCGCCATTTGAAAACAAAGTAAATACCGTGGTGATTGTAGCTCAGTTGGTAGAGCCCCGGATTGTGATTCCGGTTGTCGTGGGTTCGAGCCCCATCAGTCACCCCAATTTACTTCGAGTATCGGCGATTAGCGCAGTTTGGTAGCGCACTTGGTTTGGGTCCAAGGGGTCGCAGGTTCAAATCCTGCATCGCCGACCACTTTCTCATAAGTGGTCTTAAATTCAACATTTAAGTATTCAACACGATTATCGGCGATTAGCGCAGTTTGGTAGCGCACTTGGTTTGGGTCCAAGGGGTCGCAGGTTCAAATCCTGCATCGCCGACCACTTTCTTAACCTTAAAGAAAGTAAACGAGTAATCACTCAGCAATAACTTCTATTTACCTCCTACTAAAATATCGCTTTAACGAACCAGTTAGTCTGTTTTTTACGCAGTTGGTCTCGATCGTAGCTAAACTAGTCCAAATAATTGCCCCCTACACTCGACTATCATAATTATTAGGTTATAATGCCGCGTCTATTGTTTAACATAGTGCCCGAAGGGCAGAGCAGCAATGGGATCTCATGGTAGTGACGGATGCTTTTTAGTGAAAAATCGCTTTAAAATTTATCAAGACTCATGAAGATTACTTTGTTTGTAAGGAAGGCGAACAGTCGCCAAAATTGAATATTGAGGTAAATCATGCAAGTTTCTGTTGAGACGACTCAAGGCCTTGAGCGCCGTCTGACCATCACCGTTCCTGCAGAGAACGTTGAGACCGAAGTAAAAAAACGCTTACAACAACTGTCAAAAACGCAGCGTATCGATGGCTTCCGTGCTGGTAAAGTACCAGTTTCAGTAATTAACAAGCGTTTTGGACCTGCGGTTCGTCAAGAAGTAGCTGGCGAAGTAATGCAGCGTAACTACATTGAAGCAATTGTTGCTGAAAAAATTAACCCTGCTGGCGCACCATCATTTGCACCTAAATCACTTGAAGCAGGTAAAGATTTAGAGTTTACTGCAACGTTTGAAGTATACCCTGAAGTTGAAGTTCAAGGTTTAGACAAAATTGCAGTAGAAAAACCAGCGGTAACAGTAACTGACGAAGATTTAGCAAACATGCTAGAAACACTTCGTAAGCAACACGCTTCTTGGGCTGATGTTGACGCAGCTGCTGGCGAAAACGACCGTGTAACAGTTGATTTCGTAGGTACTATCGACGGTGAAGAGTTTGAAGGCGGCAAAGCTGAAGACTTCCCACTTGAGCTTGGCCAAGGTCGTATGATCCCAGGTTTTGAAGACAATATCGTTGGTAAAAAAGCAGGCGAAGAAGTAGTTGCTGATGTAACTTTCCCTGAAGATTACCACGCTGAAAACCTGAAAGGTAAAGCGGCTCAATTCACTATCACAGTGAAAAAAGTTGAAGCACAAGAGCTACCTGAATTAAGCGAAGAGTTTGCAACTAAGTTCGGTGTTACCGAAGGCGGCGTAGACGCGCTTAAAGAAGAAGTTAAAAAGAACATGACACGTGAGCTAGACCAAGCGGTTAAAGCTAACGTGAAAGACCAAGCGATTAAAGGTCTTTTAGAAAACAACGAAATCGAAGTGCCTAAAGCACTTATTGATCAAGAAGTTGACGCACTACGTCAGCAAGCAGCTCAACGTTTTGGTGGCGACGCTAAAAACATGCCTGAGCTTCCAGCTGAATTGTTCCACGAGCAAGCTGTAACTCGCGTTAAAACTGGCCTATTACTAGGTGAAGTGATCAAAGCAAACGATATCAAAGTTGATGATGAAAAAGTTGAAGCATTAATTGCTACAGTTGCATCTGCTTACGAAGATCCAACTGAAGTAGTAGAATACTACAAAGCAAATGATCAACTTATGCAGCAAATGCGTAATGTTGCAATGGAAGAGCAAGCTGTTGAAGCTATTTTAGCTAAAGCAAACGTGTCTGACGTTGAAAAAGCATTTGATGACATCATGAATCCTCAGCAAGGTGCTTAATAAGTCATTGACTTAAGCGCTCGCTAACGATTAAATGGCTCGTGTTACTCTGTTTATGCAGTGTGCCCGGGCCATTTTAGTTTGTGCCCCATAATTTGCGAAAAATGATAACTATGCTTCCTTTAGTAAGAAAAAGCATAAGCGCATAAGGAATTAAAAAAGTATGAACACTGGTATGACAGATCCCCTAAATGCATTAGTCCCTATGGTTGTTGAACAAACAGCTAAAGGTGAGCGCTCGTATGACATTTATTCGCGTCTATTAAAAGAGCGAATTATCTTTTTAACGGGCCAAGTTGAAGACAACATGGCAAACCTAATTTTAGCGCAAATGCTATTTTTAGAATCAGAGAACCCTGAAAAAGATATCTTTTTATATATTAATTCACCAGGTGGTTCGGTAACCGCTGGTATGGCAATTTACGATACAATGAACTTCATCAAACCAGATGTAAGTACTATTTGTGTTGGCCAAGCGGCAAGCATGGGCGCATTTTTGCTTACTGCTGGCGCTAAAGGTAAGCGTTTTTGTTTACCAAACTCACGTGTAATGATTCACCAACCGTTAGGTGGTTTCCAAGGTCAAGCATCTGACTTTGAAATACACGCAAAAGAAATTCTGTCTATTAAAGACAAACTTAACCGCTTAATGGCAGAGCATACAGGCCAGCCATTAGATGTTATTTCACGCGATACTGACCGTGATAACTTTATGAGTGCATCACAAGCTGTAGATTACGGCCTGGTTGACTCAGTGTTTACAAATCGCGAAAGCAAGTAAGCGTGTAGGCAAGCAAATAATTGCTTGCCACTTTGAGTTACTATGCGAAAACCAGTAAATTTTGGTATAGTTAAAAGCGAATTTGAAATAGTTGCCAACCTTATTTGGCAGCCAACGTATAAAAGAGGTAGCTGAATGTCTGACACTCCTACAGACGGCGACAAAAGTAATAAATTGTTATACTGCTCTTTTTGTGGCAAAAGCCAACACGAAGTGCGTAAATTAATTGCAGGTCCTTCAGTATACATTTGTGATGAATGTGTAGAGCTGTGTAACGATATTATCAGGGAAGAAATCAAAGACATTGCTCCTAAGCATAATTCGTCTGATAAACTACCTGTGCCAAAAGAAATTCGTAATCACTTAGATGACTACGTAATTGGTCAAGACCATGCTAAAAAAGTATTGTCTGTAGCGGTATACAATCACTACAAGCGCCTACGCAACCAATCTACAAAGCAAGAAGTAGAACTAGGTAAAAGTAACATTTTGCTTATTGGCCCTACAGGTAGTGGTAAAACATTACTGGCAGAAACACTTGCGCGTTTACTTGATGTACCGTTTACTATGGCAGATGCAACTACACTAACCGAAGCCGGTTATGTAGGTGAAGATGTAGAAAACATCATTCAAAAACTGCTACAAAAATGTGACTACGACGTAGAAAAAGCGCAACGTGGTATTGTTTACATTGATGAAATTGACAAAATTTCGCGTAAATCAGATAACCCATCTATTACACGTGACGTGTCGGGTGAGGGCGTACAACAAGCGCTGCTTAAACTAATTGAAGGCACGGTTGCCTCAGTACCACCACAAGGTGGTCGTAAGCACCCGCAGCAAGAGTTTTTACAGGTTGATACCTCTAAGATTTTATTTATCTGTGGTGGTGCCTTTGCAGGCCTAGATAAAGTAATCGAACAGCGTAGCCATAAAAATACCGGAATTGGCTTTGGTGTTAACGTTAAAGAGTCAGCGTCGAGCCGCTCTTTAAGCGAAACATTTAAAGACGTAGAGCCAGAAGATTTAGTTAAGTACGGCTTAATTCCTGAGTTTATTGGTCGTTTACCTGTTGTTGCTACATTAACTGAGCTTGATGAAGCGGCACTTGTACAAATATTAAGTGAACCTAAAAACGCCATTACTAAACAGTTCTCTGTATTGTTTGGTATGGAAGACGTTGAATTAGAGTTCCGTGATGATGCACTAAGCGCTATTGCTCACAAAGCAATGGAGCGTAAAACAGGTGCTCGCGGACTTCGCTCAATTGTTGAAGGCGTACTGCTTGATACTATGTATGAGCTGCCATCAATGGATGATGTAAGCAAAGTGGTTATAGATGAAACCGTGATTAAAGGTGAATCTGACCCAATCTTGATTTATGAAAACAATAATCAAGATAAAGCTGCATCAGAGTAGTTTTTAAGCTATTTGTATAAAAAAGGAGCCTTAGGCTCCTTTTTTTATAATTAATTTGAACGAGTTGGGGAAAATTGTTGAACTTTAATTAGATTATCCCCATATACTTGAGTAATCTTTTAAATAAATGAAGTGCGAAGAGAAACTATAATGACGCTTGAGAGAACCGATCGAGTCGAAATCCCAGTGTTAGCACTGCGCGATGTTGTGGTATATCCGCACATGGTGATCCCGCTTTTTGTAGGCCGTGAAAAATCAATAAAATGCCTCGAAGCGGCAATGGATAAAGACAAACAAATTTTCTTGGTTGCACAAAAAGATGCAACTGTAGACGAACCTGAGCAAGACGATATTTACCGTATCGGTACTATTGCTACTGTACTTCAGTTATTAAAGTTACCAGACGGTACAGTTAAAGTTTTAGTTGAAGGTACGCAGCGCGCACAAATTGAAGAATTTGTAGATAACGATGAGTTTTTTGTAGCGAATGCTCAGTTCATCGAATCTGATTCAGTGGATGAGCAAGAACAAGATATTTTCATCCGCAGCGCTGTTAGCCAGTTTGAAGGCTATGTAAAACTTAATAAAAAAATTCCACCTGAGGTATTAACCTCTGTTTCAGGCATTGATGAGCCAGCACGCCTTGCCGATACAATGGCAGCGCATATGCCATTAAAAGTGCCTGAAAAACAAAAAGTGTTAGAGATTTCAAGCGTTACAGAGCGCTTAGAATACTTAATGGCACTGATGGAAGGTGAAATAGACTTATTGCAAGTTGAGAAAAAAATTCGTACCCGCGTGAAAAAGCAGATGGAAAAATCTCAGCGCGAGTACTACCTCAACGAGCAAATGAAAGCCATTCAAAAAGAACTTGGTGAGCTTGATGATGTACCTGACGAATTTGAAGCGCTTAAAAAGCGTATTGAAGAATCAGGTATGCCAGAAGAAGCGAAAGAAAAAGCATCAGCTGAGCTTAATAAGCTTAAAATGATGTCGCCAATGTCTGCAGAGGCCACTGTAGTGCGTTCATACATTGATACGTTAATTAACGTACCATGGAAAAAACGCTCGAAAGTGAAAAAAGACTTAGCAGGCGCGCAAAAAATTCTTGATAGCGATCACCACGGCTTAGATAAAGTTAAAGAACGCATAATTGAATACCTCGCGGTGCAACAACGTACTAATAAGCTTAAAGGGCCTATTTTATGTTTAGTAGGACCACCGGGTGTAGGTAAAACGTCACTAGGGCAGTCTATTGCACGCTCTACGGGTCGTAAATATGTTCGTATGGCGTTAGGTGGTGTACGTGACGAAGCTGAAATTCGTGGCCATCGTCGTACTTACATTGGCTCTATGCCAGGCAAGCTGATTCAAAACATGACAAAAGTGGGCGTTAAAAACCCATTATTCTTGTTAGATGAAATCGACAAAATGTCATCTGATATGCGCGGCGACCCAGCATCAGCGTTATTAGAGGTGCTAGATCCGGAGCAAAACAGCCACTTTGCTGATCACTACTTAGAAGTAGACTACGATTTATCGGATGTAATGTTTGTAGCAACATCAAACAGCTTTAATATCCCTGGTCCATTATTAGACAGAATGGAAGTTATTCGCTTATCGGGTTACACCGAAGATGAAAAGCTAAACATTGCAAAAGAGCACTTAATTACTAAGCAAGTTAAACGCAATGGTTTAAAACCTTCTGAGCTAGTAATAGAAGACAGTGCAATTATTGGCATTATTCGTTACTACACGCGTGAAGCGGGCGTACGTAATTTAGAGCGCGAAGTATCTAAACTATGTCGTAAAGCCGTTAAAAATATCTTACTTGATAAAGAGACTAAAACAGTCACTATCAATCAAGATAACCTAGAAGAGTTTTTAGGTGTACAGCGCTACGACTACGGTAAAGCTGAAGACGGCGACCGCATTGGTCAGGTAACAGGCTTAGCGTGGACCGAAGTAGGCGGCGATTTACTGACCATTGAATGTGCGGCTGTGCCAGGTAAAGGCAAGCTAAGCTACACAGGCTCACTGGGCGATGTAATGCAAGAGTCGATTCAAGCGGCGATGACGGTAGTACGCAACCGCGCTGACACCTTCCGTATTAATAACGATTTTTACGAAAAACGCGACATTCATGTGCATGTACCAGAGGGGGCGACCCCTAAAGATGGCCCAAGTGCCGGTGCAGCAATGGTAACGGGTTTAGTATCGAGCTTAACAGGTAACCCCGTTAAAGCCGATGTAGCAATGACAGGTGAAATAACACTGCGCGGTGAAGTACTGCCTATTGGTGGTTTAAAAGAGAAACTACTTGCTGCACACCGTGGTGGAATTAAAACAGTCATCATTCCAAAAATTAACGAACGTGACTTAAAAGAGATCCCAGATAACGTACTGGCAGGCTTAGATGTTCACCCAGTTACATGGATTGATGAAGTATTAAAGTTAGCTTTAGTGCATCCTGTTGAGAGTTTTTCAGTCGAAACACCGAAAAACCAATAAAAAACCCAAAAAAAGTGCTTTAAAGGGCTTTTCAAATCTAATCGGTATGATAAGTTAAGCACTGGTTTTCGAGCCTAGCCCTTATGGGGCCTAGGCTTAAGAAAAATATAATCATGTGAGCATTAAAAGTTTGCTCTAAAATTTTCAAAAAAGTGATGTTAGTTTAAAAAACAATCGCTCTTGATAATAACAATGAAAGAGGATGATATTGTGAATAAATCTCAATTAATCGATCAAATCGCAGCTGACGCTGACATTTCTAAAGCGGCTGCAGGTCGTGCACTAGATTCATTCATCGAGTCTGTATCTGGAGCGCTTAAAGATGGCGATTCAGTTGCACTTGTAGGTTTTGGTACTTTCTCAGTACGCGAGCGTGCAGCTCGTTCAGGCCGTAACCCACAAACTGGTGAAACTATTCAAATCGCTGCGGCAAATATTCCTTCTTTCAAAGCCGGTAAAGCGCTGAAAGACGCAGTAAACTAATCACTGTTTAAATACAGATTAGTTATGGCGAGTGTATATAAACTTAATTATCCTAATCGATGAATTAAGTAACTTCACCGCCAGTTACTTCAAGTGAAAAAGCGTATCTGGTAAGATACGCTTTTTTTACATATGACAAGGTAAAATACCTTGATCAATAAGAGATAAACAAATGCTTGAGAAAATCAGAGAGGGCTCACAGGGTCCTGTAGCCAAAATAATTTTAGGCGCGGTGATTTTATCTTTTGCCTTAGCAGGGATCGGTAGTTACTTAGGTCAAACCCCAGAACAACCCGTTGCTGAAGTAAATGGAATTAAAATTAGCCAAACCGAATTTAATCGTGCTTATCAAAACGAACGTAGCCGTTTAGAGCAACAATTTGGCGAATACTTTGCACAAATCAGTGCAGATCCAAATTACATGGCGCAAATTCGTCAAGGTGTAATTGACCGCTTAGTACAACAAGAATTGCAATCACAATTAGCGGCAGATTTAGGCCTTCGCGTAAGCGACGACAGCGTACGTAAAACAATTTTAGAACTACCGTACTTTCAAATTGGTGAAAAATTTAATAACGACCGTTACCTACAAGTAATTCGTCAAATGAACTTTCAACCAGATGCTTTTCGTGAGTACTTACGTAAAGACATGACACGTAGCCAATTAGTGTCTGCGGTTGCTGGTACTGAGTTTGCACTTGAAAACGAGCTTAAACGCGCTGCAGCCCTGCAGCAGCAAACGCGTAGCATAGACTACCTTGTGTTAAGCAAAGAAGCGTTACAAGTAAACGTAGACGTATCTGAGCAAGAAATTGCTGATTACTACGAGCTAAACGCATCACAATTTTTATCGCCAGAGCGTGTATCGGTTGATTACATTGAGCTTAAAGCACAAGATATCACCGTAGAGTCGGTAACAGAAGACGACGTAAAAGCGTATTATGAGCAAAATAAAGCACAATACATCGAGCCTGAAAAACGCCGTGTATCGCACATTTTAATTGATAACAGCGAAGATGATGATGCCGCGCTTGAAAAAGCCAACGCATTACATGAGCAGTTAGAGCAAGGTGCTGATTTTGCACAGCTTGCAGAGTCATCATCGGATGATGTTGTGAGTGGCGAAATGGGCGGCGACCTAGAGTGGATTGAGCGCGATGTAATGGACCCTGCTTTTGAAGATGCTGCATTTGCGCTTCAAAACAAAGGTGATATTTCAGAGGTTGTAGCATCAGAGTTTGGTTATCACATTATTAAACTTACTGACTTACAGCCAGAGCAAGTAAAAGCGTATGACGACGTAAAAGCCGGCTTACGTGCAGAGCTTGAGCAAACTGAAAAAGTAGATGCGTTTTACGAAAAGCAAACAGAAATGGGTGCCTTAGCATTTGAGATTTCTGACCGTTTAGACGATGCTGCAGAAGTGGCAGACGTTGAAGTTAAAACTACGCCACTTGTTGCACGTAATGCATTGCCAGAGCCACTTAATACACCTGCGGTAATTTCACAGTTGTTCTCAGTAGAATTACTTGAAGATAAAGTAAACTCAGAAGTGATTGAGCTAGGTGATGAGCACGTTATTGTAGTACGTGTAAATAAATACGAGCCATCTGCAACTAAACCGCTTGCGCAAGTGAGTGAGCAAATCAAAACACGTTTAGTTAATGAAAAAGCATCAACACTTGCTAAAGAAAAAGCACGTGAGTTATTTGCACAAGTTCAAGCAGGTAAAACGCTAAGCGATGTGGCCAGTGAGCAAAACCTAACGGTACGTGAAGAAGCGAGCTTAACGCGTCAAAGCTACACGGTTTCGCCTGCTATTGTAACACAAGCGTTTAAAATGCCTCGTCCTAATGATGCACCAAGCACAGACGTGGTTGATTTAAACAACGATGATGCGGCAATTGTTGCACTTAAATCGGTAAGCGATGCGCAAGTAACCGCAAATATCGACCCGCAAGTACAGCAAAACATTACTATGGCGCAAGCTAACAAAAACTACTTAGCGTTTATTGAGTCTTTAAAGGCAAAGGCTGAGCTAAACCTACCCGTGGTAGAGCAAGCAGCAGAATAATCGCGGCACATTAAAAAAGGCGCGTTACTTTATAAGTAACGCGCCTTTTTTATAACTTCAATGTGCTTAGTAAAATGATTAGGCAGTATTGCTTATAAATATAAGCTTTGAATTAACAGCAAATTAGGCGCTGTGTTACTTTTGATTGCGGATTTTGAAACACCTCTTCGGTACGCCCATATTCTACTACCTCACCTTTTTCAAGCACTACTAGCTGATCGCTGATGTGGCGCACTAAACTTAAATGGTGCGTAATGAGTACATAAGTTAGACCGGTTTCTTTTTGCAGCTTAAGTAATAAGTTAACTGTTTGCGCACGAACGGAGGGATCTAAAGCCGACAGCGCTTCATCAAGCACCACCACTTTAGGGTCTAAAATGAGCGCCCGCGCCAACGCTACACGCTGCAATTGGCCTACACTAAACATGTGAGGGTAATAATGTTGATGATCGATTAGCAGCCCCACTTTAGAAAGCGTGGCATCTATTTTTTCTTGGCGAGCCAGTTGGTCTGAATCGGTATTATACTGCAAGCAATCATCTAGCATATCACCTATGGTGAGACCCGGATTGAGCGAGGCAGCGGAGTCTTGGAATATCATGCGGATATGTCGACATTGATCATCGCGCACGCCGTCATCTTCAATAATGTTACTTTCTAATAAAATTTGCCCACTGTCAGCGCTATCGGCCCCTGCGAGTAATTTAGCGAGTGTACTTTTACCCGCACCGGTTTCACCGATTACTGCGATTGTTTCGCCTTTGCCCACACAAAAAGAGATATTTTTTAGTACCTCAAATTTTTTGCGGCTAAATAAACCAGCACGTATGTTAAAGGTTTTACAAAGCGCTTGTACTTTTAATACCGGTTGCATTACTTCATCTCCTTAATAAGCGGAAAATGACACGCATAGCTGTGCCCATGGTGCTTAGTAAGTGCAGGGGTAATTACACATTCTTTTTGTGCTTGAGGGCAGCGTGGGCCTAATCGGCAACCTATAGGTAAATGTTGCAAAGTAGGGATAGTGCCTTTAAGTGCATAAAAGGGTTCTTTGTGTGCTAAGCCTTGCTCATAATTGGGTAAGCTTTTTAATAACGCTTGCGTGTAAGGGTGGCGAGGCTGGCGAAAAATACGTTGCGTTGGGCCGGCTTCAACCATTTGCCCACAATATAAAACATGAATACCGTGCGACCAGTCGGCTATTTCTTCAAGCTCATGAGAAATCATCAAAATAGACATATTTTTTAATTGATTTAAGCTTTTTAGCAACCTAAATACCTGTGCACGAGTGGTGCTTTCAAGCGCTGTAGTCGGCTCATCAGCAATTAGTAGCTTAGGAGTGCGCGCTATGGCCATGGCAATCATGACCTTTTGGCACACGCCTTCTGATAGCTCGTGCGGGTAACTATCAAGCACAGCGTCGTGGTTTTTAATACCCACTTTATGGATAAGTGCTTTTACGCGGTCTTTACGTTCTCTATTGCGCTTTAAAAAAAAGCCTTTAGTGGATGTTTCAGGCAGTGTTTCGGCTATTTGGTCAAATATTTTAGCGGTCGGGTCAAGGCAGCGGCTAGGGTCTTGGTAAATCATCGCAATGTCTTGGCTGACTGTTTTTCTGCGTTGCTCTGGGGTTAAGCGCATTAAATCAACACCGCGCCAATGCATTCTATCGGCTGTTATATGCCAGCGTTCGTTAAGTACCCCAACAATGGCTTTGGCTATTAAGCTTTTACCAGAGCCCGACTCACCCACCAAGCCATGTACTTCACCTTCTTTTAGGCTAAAGCTGACTCTATCTACAGCGCGAATCACCGTTTCAGAGGTACGCAGCTCTATGGTTAAATTTCTAACGTCGAGTAATTGCATTTAATCAGCCTTACGTGCTTTAAGCACTTTTCGTAGGCCATCACCTACTAAATTGGTAGACAAAACCGCTAAAAATAATAATACACCCGGTAGCGCAACGGTCCAAGGTGCTAAATATATAAGGCCTAAATTCTCAGCCAGTATGGCGCCCCATTCGGTTGTAGGGGGCTGCGCACCAAGTTTTAAAAAGCCTAAGGCAGCAATATCTAAAATAGCAGTAGAAAGCGCGGTGGTAAAAATAACTACAATGTGCTCATAAATATTAGGAAAAATACCCCGCGACAAAATATGCCAGTTAGAGGCACCATCAAGCCTAAAAGCGGTAATGTAGTCTTTGCTTAGCTCATCAACAATTAAATTACGAATAGAGTGAATAAATTGCGGTAATAACGCCAGTATAATGGCCCACACTGTATTCATTAAGCCCGGCCCAAGCACTGCGATAATAATAATCGCTAATAGCAAAGACGGAATAGAGAGCGTGATATCAAGCAAGTGATTTAAAAAGCTTGAGCGCAGGCCGCGGCTAATGCCGGCAAAAGTGCCAACAAGCACACCAATAATGGTAGTAATAAAGGCAGCCACCACCGATAAGCCAAACGTGTAAGTTGCGCCATTCATCAAGCGCGATAGTACATCGCGTCCTAAATCATCGGTGCCTAAAATAAAGCGCACATCGCCCATTTCACGCCATGATGGCGGTATAAGTAAAGCATCGCTATGTTGCTGGTTAACCCCATACGGCGCTAAAAAGGGCGCACTGGCGGCCAATAGCGCAAACGCCATAAAAATCCATAACCCCACCAAGGCGGGGTGATTGTTTTTAAATTTGCGCCAAAAACGCGCCAGCGGCGATTTATTCGACTCTTCAGAAAATAATTTAAACTTTACCATGTGCCTGATTCCGCGAAATTGGGTCGAACAGAGTATATGTAAGCTCGGCAACAATAGTGGCAATAATAACAAACATAGACACCGCCATTAAACCGCCTTGAATAGCAGGGTAGTCTCGTTGGTAAATACTATCGATTAGCCAACGGCCAATACCAGGCCAAGAAAAAATAACTTCGGTTATCATGGCAAGCGTAATAAGCGTACTAAATTGCAGTCCTATTTGTTTTATTACCGGCAATAGCGCATTGCGCAGCGCATGATGCATGATTAATTGGCGGCGATTAAGGCCTTTTGCCCTGGCTGTTTTTATAAAGCTTTGATCCATTACTTTAAGCATAGAGTCGCGGGTAAAGCGCACTAAAACAGTGGTAGGAAACATGGCCAGTACTATGGTTGGCAGTGTTAAGTGATGCAGTGCATCTATAAATGCTTCACCTTTGTAGGGGAAGCCTGCGAGCATAATATCGATTAATATAAACCCGGTATTAGGCGGTATTTCAAATAGTAACCCCATTCTACCCGACATAGGAAACCAGCCCAGTTTGAGCGAAAAAATCATAATAAGTAACAGCGCTAACCAAAAAACCGGAATAGAGTAACCAATCATGGTGGTAGAGCTAATTAATTTATCTGGCCAACGGCGTGTGTACGCTGAGGCCAAAATGCCCGCTGGTACACCTACCACAACCGATACAATAAGCGCATAAACACACAGCTCTAAAGTTGCTGGAATTAAATCTAAAATGTGCTGAAAAACGTTATCTCCCGAGGCAAACGACACGCCCCAGTCACCTTGGAATATACGCCCTAAAAACGCTAAATACTGCATAACGTAGTTGCTGTCATACATGTATTTATCTTCAAGCTCACTGTGCTGAGAAAAATTACCGGTAGGAATGCCACTTAGGTTGCTGAGCGGATCCCCTGGGAACAAGTAGCTAAGCGAAAAGGTAAATATGCTTAGCATTAAAATCATGAATAAAAACAAGCCAAGGCGGCGTAATATATAATCTAGTATCATTATTTTTTCCTCGCATTTGCGAGTGAAATCGCCCCAAATGGGCCAAGGGTTATCCCTTCTACATCGGCACTATTTGCTTGAAAACGCATACCATGAGCAATAGGGACCAGCGGGAGCTGATCTACAATGAGCGCTTGAACCTGATCGTAATACTGTTTGCGTAAGCTTAAATCGGTGGTGTCGAGCGCTTGGGTAAGCAATAAGTCAAACTGCGGGTTACACCAATTGGCTGGGTTTTTACCGCTAAAAGTGGCAGTGCAGCTTAGCAATGGGCTAAAAAAGTTATCTGGATCGGGGGTATCGGCAGCCCAGCCGAGTAATACGCTATCATGGCGGTGCTCACCTATACGCTGAATAAAAGTATTCCACTCGTACTCAACAATACTCACATTAACACCTATTTTGCGTAAATCGCTTTGCATCAGCTCAGCCATTTTGCGGGCATTAGGGTTGTATATTCGACTCACCGGCATTGCCCAAATGGTCATATCAAAGCCATTCGGTAACCCCGCTTCTATGAGTAGTTTTTTAGCCAGCTCAGGGTCAAACATAGGCATGTTTTCTTGTGGTTCAAAGCCCCACGAAGTCGGCGGTAAAATAGATTGCGCGCGTATACCATTACCGTAATAAACGGCTTGCATTATTTTGTCTATATCAATTGCATGCGCAAGGGCTCTGCGCACTCTAATGTCATCAAAAGGGGCTCGCTCAGTATTAAAGGCCCAATAACCAATATTTAAATTGGTTTCTTTTTCAACGTTTATATCGTCTCGTTGCGCTAAAATACTCAGTTGTGCGCTACTTGGATGGGCGGTTACATCGCACTCTTTAGTGAGCATTTTTGCTATGCGCGTAGTGCCGTTTGTCGTAATGTCGTAAACCAGCTGTTCAAGGGCAACATCGTGCTTCCAATATAGGGGGTTGCGGTAAAAGCGCACTAAGTGATCGCGTCGGTACTCTTTGTATATGTAGGGGCCTGTGCCAATAGGGTACTGATCAAATAAATTAGTTTGATCTCGCGCTTTTAATTGCATTGCGTATTCTTGCGACAGCACCACGGCAAAGTCGGTGGCCATGTTCGTTAAAAAACTGCTTTCTGGGTGAAATAGCTCAAAGCGCACTTGATAGTCAGACACGCGTACAATTTTACGAATAAGCTGATCGAGCCCCACACTTTGAAAATACGGGTAGTTTGCATCGCCTACAAAATGGTACGGGTTGTACACGTCAAATAATCGGCTAAAGGTAAAAATAACATCATCAGCGTTAAAATCGCGAGTAGGGGTAAAGTACGAGGTAGAATGAAATTTTACGCCTTTACGCAGCGTAAAGGTGACCGACTTTCCATCGTTGCTAATTTTCCAATCGGTTGCCAGCTCACTTTTAAAATCAGCAGTAACAGGGTCAATACTAATTAAACGGTCAAATAACTGATTAGCAATAATATCAATAGTTGAGCCAGTGGTTGTTACTTGCGGATTAAACGACACAGGGTTCGCTTCGGCGCAATAAACGAGGCCTTGGTTTTTCTCTTCTATAATTTCTTCTTTACTATCAAAGCAGCCTGTTAAGGTGCTGGCTAGTAAAACAAGTAGTATTTTATGCACTCGCATAACCTCTAACTATTTATCTTCTAATAAATTGTATTTTTTAAGATAACCACGTAATTGATGATACGTTAAACCGAGTACTTCTGCAGTTTTCTTTTGATTAAATTGGCTATGCTCAAGGGCTTTATTAATCATATTTATTTCAAATTCGTTAGAGCGCTCTTTTAAGCTACACGGAAATTCAATTGGGGCGCTAAGCTCGTTACTAAGCTCGCTAACAGGTGTGGCTAGTGTTGTAGGCTCAGCTGGGGC
Source organism: Pseudoalteromonas sp. Angola-4 (assembly GCF_028599265.1). Classification (NCBI taxonomy): domain Bacteria; kingdom Pseudomonadati; phylum Pseudomonadota; class Gammaproteobacteria; order Alteromonadales; family Pseudoalteromonadaceae; genus Pseudoalteromonas; species Pseudoalteromonas sp. Angola-4. The sequence goes on from NZ_JAQREK010000006.1 coordinate 66,826, forward strand.
AACCGGTGTTGCAATAGGAGCTTTAATGCGTGCTTTGGGTCTAAAACGGCTTTCAAATGGGTCTAAAATAATCTGGTGAACGGGAATATGTTCATTACCATGACGATACAAACTTCGCTCAACTACATTTTTAAGCTCGCGTATATTACCCGGCCAATCGTAATTTAGCAGGGTTTCGGTGGCGCTGCGGGTAAAGCCACTAAATAACTCCCACTCTAAATCGCGTGCCATATTCATGGCAAATTGCTCAGCGAGTAGCATAATATCGTCTTGACGTTCGCGCAGTGGTGGCAGGGTAATTACATCAAAGGCTAAGCGGTCAAGTAAGTCACTTCTAAATTCGCCCTGTTCAGCAAGGTGGGGTAAATCTTCGTTGGTGGCACACACTAAACGAGTATCTACCTTTACGGTGTGTTTACCACCAACCCGCTCAAATTCACCGTATTCTATAACGCGCAGAAGCTTTTCTTGTACCATGGCCGACGTATTAGCCAGCTCATCTAAAAATAAGGTACCGCTGTTAGCGCGCTCAAAGCGACCTTCGTGACGTTTACTTGCCCCGGTAAAAGCCCCACTTTCATGACCAAATAATTCGCTTTCGAGGAGGTTTTCGTTAAGGGCTGCACAGTTAAGCTTTACGTAGTTTTGATCCCAACGCTTTGATAAAAAGTGTAAACGGGCGGCTATAAGCTCTTTACCGGTTCCTCGCTCGCCAATAATAAGCACTGGCTTATCTAAATTAGCTAACTGCGATACCTGATCAAGTACAGCTAAAAAGCTATCAGATTGGCCGAGTAAATTATCCTGTTGGCGATATTGGCTCATTTTTCCTAACTCTTGGTCATTTTTGCTAACAGTTAGTGTATTTCATAATCAGGGATAACTAAAGGAATTTGTATATTTAGTTTAACTTAATGAAAATAAAGTGTATTTTAGATTTTAAAAAGTTGGCAAGCATATTGATACTAGTTACAGCAGACCAACTAAGTTTATATTACAGAGGTAAATGTTATGGGAATTTTTTCGCGTTTTGCAGACATTGTTAATTCTAATATCAATGCCATTTTAGATAAAGCAGAAGACCCAGAAAAAATGGTTCGTCTTATTATCCAAGAGATGGAAGACACATTGGTAGAGGTGCGCTCTACGTCAGCTAAAACACTGGCTGAGAAAAAAGAATTAGTACGTCGTGTAGACACACTAAAAGCACAAGTAAGCGATTGGCAAGACAAAGCAGAGCTTGCATTAAGTAAAGACCGCGACGATTTAGCGCGTTCAGCATTACTTGAAAAGCAAAAATCGGCAGAAGCAGTTGCAGCAGTAGAGTCTGAGCTTGAGCATGTAGAGTCTCACATTGAGAAACTTCAGCAAGAAGTCACCACTCTACAAGAAAAGCTAGCCGATGCTAAAGCACGTCAAAAGGCAATTATTTTACGTCAACGTTCGGCTGAGTCGCGCCTTGAAGTGAAAAAAGCCCTTGATAGCTCTAAAGTAGAAGATGCACTTAATCGCTTTGAGCGCTACGAAACTAAAATTGATGGACTAGAATCTCAAATAGAGTCTTACGATTTAGGTAAAAAGTCGCTTGCAGATGAAATTGCCGACCTACAAAAAAATGAAAAGATAGATGATGAGCTTGCCGAACTTAAAAAGAAGCTAGCTGATAAATAACTTATAAAGGGGTACTTAAAGTGCCCCACTGCTTAAAACATCGATTACGGATTGTCAGGAGAGGATTATGTTTGATCCAGAGATACTAATTGCACCATTTATCTTGTTCATGATTTTTGTTGCGCCACTGTGGTTAATTTTGCACTACCGTAGCAAAAAGCAAGTGAGCCAAGGGTTAAGTGAGCATGAACATCGCCAGTTATTGGAACTTGCCCACAAGGCCGAAAAAATGGCTGATAGAGTAGAAACCCTTGAAGCATTACTCGATCAAGAGTCACCACAATGGAGACGCAAAGTATGAGTGCCAAACGCGAATTATTAAGAGACCCACAGCGCGGCAAAATCGCCGGTGTATGTGCGGGATTAAGTGACTACTTTAATATGGAGTTATGGTTAGTTCGCATTATTTTTGTTAGTGCGGTACTGCTAACGGGTGGCCCATTATTTGTGGTAGCGTATATTGCAGCGTGGTTTATTTTAGATAAAAAAGACCCCACAACTATACATACTAGTAGCTCAACTAAAACTGACGATCCGCTAGAAGTTAAATTTAAAGTATGGCAAAAAGGCGAGCCACCGCGCCGCGCATTGCAAGACTTAAAAGAGCGTTTAACGCGAATAGACACGCGTCTTCAAGATATGGAGCGCCATGTTACTTCAAGCGAGTTTACGGTTAGCCGTGAAATCAACAAACTTTAAAGGATTTAATAGCACTTTGTTCGGTGATTAACAGCATCAATGAAGTGCTAGCCCATTATGAGTAGCACTTCATTTGCCAAAAAAACCTTTAAAAGTATTAAAGGTTCAGCCCAAAAAGCCCTTCATCGCAGTTTAGATCAACACGTAAAATTGGCCGTAACCGGTCTAAGTGGCAGTGGTAAAACCGCGTTTATTACCGCACTTGTTAAGCACCTTACAACACAAAGCGATGATAAAAACTTACCGTTTTTTGATGTAATGCGAGAGCACCGCCATATAGCCACCAAAGTGGTGCCGCAAGAGGCGTTAAAAGTGCCTACGTTTGACTACTCGCGCGCGCTTAATGCCTTGCTCCCAACTGATGGGATGCCTGCATGGCCTGCATCAACCGAGCGTATTAATACTCTGCGTTTAGCGATTAAATACCAAAGCGCATCAGGGTTGCGTGGGCATTTTTCGCCGCAATCTACGCTGTATTTAGATATTATCGACTACCCGGGTGAATGGCTACTTGATTTACCTATGCTTGAGCAAAGCTATAGTCAGTGGTGCGAGCAACAATACCCGCTGTTACTACAGCACCCGCGTGTGAATACCTCTACTGAATTTTTAAACGCGCTTGAACAGCTTGATTTAAATGCGCCTGTAGATGAAGGCTTGCTTGCACACATTGCAGCGCTTTATCAAAGTATGCTGGTGGGCCTTAAAAAAGATACTAAGCTTGCCATGTTACAACCTGGGCGCATGCTAATGCCTGGCGACTTACAAGGTGCGCCGCTTTTGTTGTTTTTTCCGGTAAATGCGCAGCATATTAAAAGTGATGAGGTAGTGGCAGGCTCTAACTTAGCGCATTTAATTAAGCGCTTTAACGCCTATGTAAAAGAGGTGGTTAAGCCATTTTATAATGAGCACTTTAAACACTTTGACCGCCAAATTGTGTTGGTAGACGTACTCAGCGCTTTAAACGAAGGCCACGAAACACTCCAAGAGCAAAGTAGTGTAATAAACCAATTACTCGCACATTTTAATTATGGCGAGTCGGGTTTTTTTAAGCGTTTATTTAAACCCAGCATAGATAAAATACTGTTTGCTGCAAATAAGTCAGATCACATAAGTGCAAAGCACCATAAAGACTTAGCACTACTACTTGACTCGCTAGTGCATGAGCAAAGTAATCACTTAAAGTTTGATGGCGTACAAATAGAAACCATGGCAATGTCGTCAATTGCAGCAACGCAGCCGCGCCAAGTGGCCGATAAAGGCCAAACGCTTGATTGTATTTATGGTAAACCATTAAACGAGCAAGATTGGCTTACTTATTTACCCCCACAGCCACCAAAGCGCATGCTTAATAAAAATGAGTGGCCAGCGCAGGGCTTTGAGTTTTTATCGTTTGCGCCTATGCCAAACCCCGATAAGCAACTTAAGCATGTTCGCCTTGATCATGTGATGCAGTACTTGTTAGGAGACAAATTATCATGAACGACACACAGCAAACTTTTCAAGCAGGTAGGCGAATTGATAGCCAAGCTGATGAGCAGGTTGAGGCGACGCTTGCTCCTGCAAAAATAATTACCCAGGGTCAAAGTGAATACATTGAAGAGCCTGAAGATGAACTTCTTGATGAAGAAATAGACCTAGAGCCAGTATATAAAAAATCTAAATGGCAAACGCTTAAAGGGGTGTTTGCTGTAAGCTTTTTAGTGTTAGTGCTACTTGAGTTTGCTTATTCGTTAGTGTTTGCGTTTCAGCAGTCGGTCATTTTAGGCGGCGTGTATTTAACGGCGGTGGTAAGCGGTGTGTTGCTAATTGGGCGCATGCTATGGCGCGAATACAGAATGCTGCGCAGTTTAAAGCGTAATCAATTACACCGCCAAGAAGCCGACAGACTTTTAAATAGTGAGCAAGTAGGTGGCGCATTACCCTGGCTTGAAAAACTAAACAAGCACCAACAACTAGACAACTTCGAAGCGTTTAAAAGCCAAGTGGCTACCCATCATAGCGATAAGGAAATAATGACCCTTTACGCAAATAGCTTGCTTATAACGCAAGACACGCAAGCTAAAAAGCTTATAAACCGCTTTGCGACAGAGTCAGCGTTGCTTGTTGCCTTGAGCCCCCTTGCGCTGGTGGACATGATGGCGGTGCTTTGGCGCGGTACTAAATTAATAGAGCAAATTGGTAAAATTTATGGCATTGGTTTCGGTTACGCAAGCCGCATTAAGCTCTACCGTATGCTTATAAAGCAAGTTATGTTTGTAGGCAGTGCTGAACTTGTATCTGATTTAGCAGCCACAGCACTCAGTGCTGAGCTTTTAGGTAAGCTCTCGGGACGTGCAGCGCAAGGTGTAAGCGCCGGTATTTTTACAGCACGTATTGGTTACAAAGCAATGGAGCTTAGCCGCCCATTACCAAAGCTTGAAAACAAACGCAGCTTGTTAAAAGGCACAGTGCAAAGCATTGCCAGCAAAATCATGAGCCGTAAAAAGGCCGAGCCAACGTCCTAAAGTAGCAGTGGCAATATTTGTGTACAAAACCGCGCTGAGCGGTTTTTGCACAAATAGCCATCTGAGCATCCGGCATGCTTGTGATTTAAACTGCGGTGCGTTTTATTTATGTAATTGACATACATAATAAAAACGAGAGCACACAATGAGCAAGCAGCATATTAATACCCAATGTATTCATGGCCCGCAAAAAGCAAACGATCCGCATGGCGCACTCACGTCGCCTTTGTATCAAACCTCTACCTTTCATTTTGAAAATGCAGCACAAGGTGCCGCGCGTTTTGCAGGCGATGAGCCCGGTTATATTTACACCCGCCTAGGTAACCCAACCACCACCGAACTTGAGCAAAAAGTAGCACAGTTAGAGGGCTGCGAAGCTGCTGCTGCTACCGCCACAGGTATGGGTGCTGTATCGGCGTCGGTATTAAGCTTTTTATCGCAGGGCGATCATTTAATTGCATCAAGTGCATTGTATGGATGTACTTTTGCGTTTTTTGCTCACATGTTACCGCGCTGGGGAATTGAAGTAACTTTTGTTGATATGACCAACGAGGGCGAGCTTCGCGCTGCTATAAAACCTAATTCAAAAATGATATTTGTAGAAACGCCAATCAACCCCACAATGGCAGTCATTGATTTAGCCTTAATTGGCGCGCTCGCTAAGCAACATAATTTAATTAGTGTGGTCGACAACACCTTTTTAACGCCACTGCTGCAATCACCTAAGCAGTACGGCATAGATATTATTGTGCACAGTGCCACTAAGTACTTAAACGGCCATGGCGATGTAGTAGCGGGGCTTGTGTGTGGAACGCATGAGTACATTACCTTAATAAAAATGACGGTACTTAAAGATATTGGTGCCACCATAAGCCCGCACGACGCATGGCTTATTAATCGCGGATTAAAAACTTTAGCTATACGCATGGAGCGCCATTGCCAAAGCGCGCAAACGGTTGCCGAATATTTAGAGGCGCACCCACAGGTTAATATTGTTTATTACCCTGGGCTTAAATCGCACCCTGGCAACAAATATATAGGCAAGCAAATGAAAGCCGCTGGCGGCGTTATTGCATTTGAAATTAAAGGCAGCCTTGCTCAAGGATCGCAGTTTATAGATAGCATGAAGCTTTGCACACTTGCTGTAAGTTTAGGTGATGCCGAAACGCTTATTCAGCACCCCGCATCAATGACGCATTCCCCTTACACACCCGAGGAGCGAGCAGCCGCAGGCATAAGTGATGGCTTAATAAGACTCTCTGTAGGGCTTGAAGATGTTAACGATATTATTGACGACTTAAACCAAGCTTTTACATTAATTTGTTAGGTGTATTTATTTCTGTACAGTTTAATTTACCCTTAACGCCTTTAATTTAGTGGGTGTATAATATTAATGCCGGTGGTGTAATTTTAACTATACACTTTAGGGGATCGTGCTAAATGTAGATATCCGTCTAACTATTAAACTTTTCTTCACTTTTGCATAGTATGGCTGCATTAGATATTCAGTAATCTTGAGTATCACACTGACACACATTTAGGGCTTAACCCCAAGAAGGTTATTATGGCTAAAGCAAGTAAATACACCTCTAAAACACCCGATGAAAACGGTGTTATTCATTGGAGCGAAGAAGAAAATAAAATTTGGTCTGAGCTTGTTACGCGCCAACTTGCGTGCATAGAAGGCAAAGCTTGTGATGAGTACATGGATGGGCTAAAAAAAATAAACCTACCACACGATCGTATTCCGCAGTTAAGCGAACTTAACGAAGTGCTTCTTGCCACCACCGGTTGGCAAGTAGCGCCTGTACCTGCGCTTATCGATTTTGATGAATTTTTTAGGTTATTGGCAAACAAACAATTTCCGGTAGCGACGTTTATTCGTAGCCGAGAAGAGTTTGACTACCTGCAAGAGCCTGACATTTTCCATGAAATATTTGGCCACTGCGCTATGCTAACAAACCCTGACTTTGCCGAATTCACACACAAATACGGCCAATTAGGGTATGCAGCGCAGAAAAAAGATCGTGTATACCTTGCACGTATGTATTGGTTTACGGTTGAGTTTGGTTTAATGCAAACCGAAAACGGCCTGCGTATATACGGCGGTGGTATATTATCAAGCCCGGGTGAAACCCAGTACGTGTATTCAGATACACCAGAGATAACGCCTATGAGCGTAATTGATGTGCTTCGTACGCCGTACCGCATTGATATTATGCAACCACAGTACTACACCATAAATTCGATTCATGATCTGTTTGATATATCGCAAATGGATATTATGACTTTGGTTGAGCAAGCTAAAGCGCTTGGTTTGCACGACCCAAAATTTCCACCTAAAGAAAAATTAGCCGGTTAACTTTAATTTAAAAAGAAACGCTAAAGTAAGGATTTAAAATGTCTTCATTAAGTGAACAAAAATGCGAAGCCTGCCACGTAGATGCGCCAAAGGTATCTGAGGAAGAGCTTGCCCAACTTATTACAAAAATTCCAGACTGGGTACCAGAGGTACGCGACGGCATTATGCAACTTGAGCGTGTTTATAAGTTTAAAAACTTTAAGCAAGCTATGGCGTTTACCAATAAAGTAGGTGATATGGCAGAAGATGAAGGCCATCACCCTGGTTTATTAACCGAGTGGGGCAAAGTAACCGTAACGTGGTGGAGCCATTCAATTAAAGGCCTACACAAAAACGATTTTATTTGCGCAGCTAAAACAGACGACGTATTTAACGCGCTGTAATTAAAAAATTAATTGAGCAGATTAAAAAGGCACTTTTAAGTGCCTTTTTTATTGCATCAAAATTGCGCTGTTAATTAAAGCGCTTATTTAAGGTTTGTCGCTATTTAACATGTCATCGTGTTCGGCCATATCCCACGGAAGTTCCCCTGGGCTGTTACCTAAAAAGTGTAAGTAATTCTCAAATTGATCAAGAATGTCCTTCACAATATCATCTTCACTGTAGCCATACACATCGTAAGATAATCCACCGCGGCGCAAGAAAACATCTGCCTTGTAATACATCTCGGAGTTATCAGCATCCGGTTTTAGCTCTGTGTAGGCAAAGCTTGGCATTGGGTGCTCAGTAAGACGAATGTCATACACAAAATCAACATGTTCATGGCGTAGTACGGTTAAATGGGCGCGGCCTAAGTCAGTATCAAAATCTACCTCGGCATGCCACTGGCGCGCTTTTAATTCTGCTTGAACAGCTTGCATTGCTTGTACCACCACACTACTAATGAAGGTATGCACTTTTTCCTTATTCGGATAATTAACCATAGCGGCTAACCGGCGCTTCCAATGAGATAGGTTAACATTACGGCTATTGAGCGCATGTGCTTGTAAGCTCGTATCGCGATGGCCTTCAATGGTAAGTGCGCGCCAAAGTCCCGCGGTTGCAATAAGCATAATAATAGCAAAGGGTAGGGCACTGGCTATTGTCATGGTTTGCAGTGCACTTAGCCCACCTGCTACTAATAAAACAGCAGCCACAGCGCCTTCAAGCACAGCCCAAAACACCCGTTGCCATGCTGGCGTATCAATACTCCCGCCAGAGGCGAGGGAGTCAATAACTAAAGAGCCCGAGTCAGATGAGGTTACAAAAAAGGTAATAATTAAGATAACCGTTAGTAGCGAAATAATAAACGATAACGGTAGCACTTCAAATAATTGAAATAGCGCAACGGCATGGTTTGCTTGAACATCGGTTATTAAAGTATTAAACCCTTCATTCATTATTAAATTTAGCGCGGTATCGCCAAATACAGAAAACCATAAAAAGGTAAAAATAGTCGGAACTAGCATCACGCCCACAACAAATTGCCTAATGGTTCTGCCGCGGCTAATTTTAGCGATAAACATACCAACAAAGGGTGCCCACGCTATTGTCCAGCCAAATATAAATAGAGTCCAGTTACCAATCCAATCACTACGGCTATAGGCTTGTAAATTAAAAGTACGCTCAACAATACCGCTGAGGTAGCTGCCGGTATTTTGTAAAAACGATTCAAGAATATGAATAGTCGGGCCAATAAAAAACACAAAGGCCATTAATGATACGGCGAGTGTCATGTTTATTATAGATAAACGCTTCACACCTTTTTCCATACCTGCCACCACAGAAAACGTTGCCGCTGCGGTAATAATAACAATAGCGGTAATTTGTACCGTGGTATTAATAGGGATGCTTGGCCATAAGTAGTGCAGCCCGGCATTAATTTGAGTAACCGAAAGTCCTAACGTTGTGGCAATACCAAATAGCGTGCCTAATATGGCAAACACATCAACAGTGTGCCCAATAGGGCCATATATTTTATCACCAATAAGTGGATACAAGGCTGAGCGAATAGACAGCGGAAGGCCGTGGCGAAATGCAAAGTAAGCAAGCACTAAACCAACAATCCCATAAATTGCCCATATATGAAAACCCCAATGAAAAAATGCAATTTGCATAGCCTGCTTAGCGGCATTAACGGTTTCTGCGGCGCCTGCCGGCGGAGATGCATAATGGAGCACGGGTTCTGCTACACCAAAATAAAGTAATGCGACTCCGTAACCGGCCGAAAATAGCATGGCAAACCATTCACCAAAGCTGTATTGGGGTTGCGCATGATCAGGACCCAGCTTGATATTTCCCCAGCTGGAGGCGGCAACACAAACGATGAAAACTAAGAAGATGGCAACTGATAACATATAAAACCAGCCAAAGGTTTCTGTTATCCACTTGAGGGCGACACTGAATGCTTGCCCTGCCAGTTCAGGGTTACTACTTGTACCAATGACCAAAAGCAGAATAATAAATACCGCGGGCAAAAATACCGGTAGCAAAATAGTTGAGCGTAAAGCAGTTTTTGTCATATTAATCCTTAATATTAATTGCTAACTTTCAAGTATGCTTTACTACCTTATTATATCTTGGGTGTGTTGGCTAATTCAGTCGTTTGTTTTGTATACGTATATTGCTTTGAATTAAGGTTGAGTTGAGCACAGAGAAACCCAACGGTTTAGCTATTTAAGAGATAAACTCTAATCTAAACAAAAAAGCTCTAAACCCAAAGGGCTTAGAGCTTTCTAAATTTAGCTAAAACACTAAACTTTAATGTGTTGTTGGGTTTCGTTTCACTCAACCCAACCTACGTTTAACACCAATCAGCTTAGGGCTTACAGCTAAAAGCTTATCGCTTCTTTTAATCATCAATTGAGCGTAGTAGGGCGTTGATGCCTACTTTTTCGCGTGTTTGTTGATCAACTTTTTTCACGATGATTGCAGCGTATAGGCTGTGAGTGCCATCTTTTGATGGTAGTGCGCCTGGCACAACTACAGCGCCTGCTGGTACTCGGCCGTAGTGAATTTCGCCGGTTTCACGGTCGTAAATACGGGTGCTTTGGCTAATGTAAACGCCCATTGAAATAACAGCGCCTTCCTCTACTACTACGCCTTCAACAATTTCAGAACGTGCGCCAATAAAACAATTGTCTTCAATGATGGTAGGGTTAGCTTGTAGTGGCTCTAAAACGCCGCCTATGCCCACGCCGCCAGATAAGTGTACGTTCTTACCAATTTGTGCACACGAGCCAACAGTTGCCCATGTATCAACCATGGTGCCTTCATCTACGAATGCCCCAATGTTCACATACGATGGCATAAGTACGACGTTTTTACCTACAAAGCTGCCTTTACGTGCTACAGCATTTGGTACTACGCGCATGCCACCTTGCTGAAATTGCTCCGGTGTGTAGTCGCTAAATTTAAGCGGTACTTTATCGTAAAACTGGTTTACGCCGTCGTTCTTTGGTTGGTTATCGCGAATACGGAACGATAATAAAACGGCTTTTTTAAGCCATTGGTGTACGACCCATTCGCCTGATATTTTTTCAGCAACGCGTGCAGCGCCGCTATCAAGAAGCTCTAGTGCGTCAATAATCGCTTGTTTTACATCGCTAGATACACTGCTTGGGCTAATGCTATCGCGGTTGTCCCAGGCGTTTTCTATCATAGTTTTTAAATCTGACATGGTGTGTCCTTATTCTGTTTCGGCGTTGAATTTTTTACGTAATGCCTGATGAATTTTGGCTTGCTCTTCATCAGTCAGCGCTTGGTATTCGTTATTTGATACGACAAAGAAATCCTCTGCACGTTCACCTACCGTTGTAATACGGGCTGCGTGAATGTGTAATAAATGCGCTTGGAAAACTTCGGCAATTTTAGTAAGTAAACCGGGTATATCAACAGCTTGAATTTCTATTAGGCTGCGATCTTTACGTGCATGAGGACGCAGCACTATTTTAGGTTTAATATTAAAGTCTTTAAATCGTTGTGAGCGATTCTTTTTAAAGCGTATTTTTTTGCGTGGTTCGCTAAGTGCTTGCTCAAGCCCACGTTTAATTGACTGAGCACGGCTACTTGCAATAGGGTCGCCGCTCACTTCAAGTATTACAAAGTTAAATAGGGCATAGCCATCTTTGGTAGTAAGCACTTGAGCGTGTTGTATTTGCGCTTTTTTAGAGCCAATTACGCTAACTAAGCGAGCGAATAACGGCCCAGAATATGGGCTATAAGCAAACACTTGCGTGCCGCCATGCATTGCTTTATCAGAAACAATGACACTGGGTAGGCTTAAGTCTGCGCATTTTAATAGGTGCTCGGTTTGCCATGATATTTGCTGCTCGCTAAAGGCAGTAAAGTAATTGGCTTTAAAGCGGCTCCAAATTAAATCAATTTGGTTTTCTAGGTAGCCCAAATTAAGTAAGCGCTGTTTAGCTTGGTGTTTTTTATCGCGTATTTGGTCGCGTTGATCCATTGGGTTTTCAAGCCCTAGGCGTAATGCGCGCTGAGTATGCAAGTATAACTCGCGTAGTAGAGTGTTTTTCCAATCATTCCATAAGTTGTCGTTGGTTGCGCGTATATCGGCAACGGTTAAACAATAGAGGTAATCGAGTTGGCGCTCTGTTTTTACGCGCGAAGCAAAGTCTTTAATAACACCTGGGTCATTTATGTCTTTACGCTGCGCAGTAACCGACATAAGTAAATGGTTACCAACTAGCCACGATATAAGCTTGCCATCAGATGATGGGAAGCCATGTAATTTAGAAAAAGCAATGGCATCCACTGAGCCTAGCTCTGAGTGATCGCCGCCACGCCCTTTAGCAATATCATGAAAAATACCTGCTAAATAAAGCAGTTCAGGCTTATCCATACGGGTTACTATTTCACTACAAATAGGAAACTCACTCACTTTAGATTTATCAAAATATTGGTAAATATTATTGATTAATTTATGGGTGTGCTCATCTACGGTGTAGGCATGAAATAAGTCAAATTGCATTTGCCCAAATATATTACGCCATTGTGGTAAATACGCGGCCAACATGCCGTGTTTGTGCATGAGCGTGAATGCGCGGCCCATGCCGTTTGGGTGTTTTACAATACGCATAAATGCCTCGCGACACGCTGCGTAATCTTGTAAGTCACCTAATAGGCGCCTGCGTACTTGCCTAATGGTACGAATAGTACTTGGGTAAATATGGGTAATTTCGGGGTTGTCGGCAATATGCTCAAACAAAACAAAAAGTTGATCGCGTCTAAAAAATACCGATGGGTTTTTTACCCTAATTTGGTGCCCAACGCGTTCAAAGTCTTTGTCTAACTCAATCACTGGCGCTTCGCTGCTCTCTGGCATAATACTTTCTTCAAAGTACGATAGCAGCATTTGATTAAGCTCGCGTACGCGGCTCATTATTCTAAATAAGCGTTTCATCATACGCTCAACCGAAGCTTTACCATCGCTACCAAAGCCAAGTATTTCAGCTGTGTGTGGTTGATGGTCAAACAACAAACGGTTTTCTGAGCGCCCAGCGGCTAAATGCAGTGCAAAGCGAATATTCCAAAGGTTTTCTAGGCACTCCGAAAGCTCCTGAAACTCTTCATGCGTTAAGTAGCCGTGGCTAATTAGCTCTTGTAGGGTTTCGGCTCTAAAGTGCTTTTTAGCAACCCAAATAATGGTTTGTAAATCGCGTAGACCACCGGGGTTTTCTTTTATGTTTGGCTCTAGGTTGTAAGCAGTACCGTGGCACTTTTTATGGCGTAGGTTTTGCTCTTGCACTTTGGCTACAAAAAACTCGCCTGAGCGCCAAACAGGGGTTTCTATAATATGCGTTTTGAGTTTTTCAAACTCAATGTGATTACCAAAAATGAGCCTACTTTCGAGCAAGCTGGTGGCAAAGGTAACGTCTTCACGTTTTTGCTCTATGGCTTGTTCAATGGTACGCACACTGTGGCCTATCTCTAAATTGAGATCCCATAGCATGGTAACAAACTGGCCTATTTTTTCGCATATTTGCTCGCTAGGCGGCTGCGTAACAAGCAATAAAAAGTCAATGTCGGAGTAGGGGTGTAGCTCGCCACGGCCGTACCCGCCCACGGCAATAAGGGCAAGATCAGGCTCGTGAGCTAAATCGTAAACATGAAACAGTTTAATTAGCAGGCGGTCTATAAACTCAGCCCGGGCATTAATTAAATTACCAACTGGTTGCTTAGAAAATTCGTTATGTAACCACTTATAAAAATAGCTAGAACAATCGCGATAATCGCTCAGTTGCTCAGCATCGCTAAGCAACTTTTTTACTTTGTTGGGTAATGCCACGTGGGCTGGCTCCTTATTGAACCGTTAGCATTGATAAATAACCTGAACGTTAAGTAATAAGTCAATCCCCAGCGGCTATTTTCAGTGTTAACAGTGTTGAATCCATTTGCAAATAGGCTCGCTATTTGACGCGACAATTCGATTTGTTTTCACTGAAAATCCCCAGCTTGGGGGAAATAAATTAAATATTACATATAATTCAGTATGTTATTAAATATATTAACCCGATTAGAGGTTAAATACTTTTATCAAGTGGCTCGGTATTTATTAGTGTTCGATAATCCTGTCGATAGTATCATCTGATCGCAGCGTTAAAATTTCAACACCATTTTCAGTCACTAATAGGGTGTGTTCCCACTGTGCAGACAAACTACGGTCGCGTGTAACTACAGTCCACTCGTCTTTTAAAAGTTTACACTGGCGCTTACCTGCGTTAACCATTGGCTCTATTGTTAAACACATACCGGCTTTAAGTGTTTCGCCAGTACCTGCTTTACCGTAGTGCATTACTTGAGGCTCTTCATGAAATTCGCTACCAATACCGTGGCCGCAGTATTCACGTACAATTGAGTAGTTAAAGCTCTCTGCGTATTTTTGAATTGCTTCACCAATATCGCCTAAACGCACACCTGGTTTTACCATTTTAATAGCAAGGTATAAGCTTTCTTGCGTTACTTGTGCAAGGCGTTTACCTTGAATGTTAGGCGTACCTACATGAAACATCTTTGAGGTGTCGCCGTGGTAACCGTCCTTAATTACGGTTACATCAATGTTGACGCTATCGCCATCTTTTAGCGGTTTGTCATTTGGAATACCGTGGCAAATTACATGATTTACAGAGGTACATACCGACTTAGGGAAACCGTGGTAATTTAGTGGCGCAGGGATAGCATCTTGCACATTTACAATATAATCATGACAAATTGTATTTAGCTCATCAGTAGTCACACCTGGCACTACATGTGGTTCAATCATTTCAAGTACGTCTGCCGCTAAACGCCCGGCTACACGCATTTTTTCAATTTCTTCAGGGGTCTTGATCACAGCGCTCATTGAGGCTCCAAAGTTGCGTTTTTTAACATTTATCGTCGCACAAATTTTGCACGCGACGTTGAGTATTTAATTTTAATATGGTATAAAGCGCGCCGTCTTTTTACAAATAAATTCTTAAATGATTTTTTGTATTTAAGGCAAACACAATTTTATTTTAACACACACACGTATCGTCACATACACTTGGGTGCATTTGAAGTTTAAATACTTCGGTGTTGGTGCTATGGGATATGTGGAGGCCTAACCCTAAACTACATAGAGGATTTACAAAATGGCAAACGTTTCAATGCGCGATATGCTTCAAGCTGGTGTTCACTTTGGTCACCAAGCACGTTACTGGAACCCTAAGATGAAGCCTTTCATCTTCGGCGCACGTAACCGTGTACATATCATCAACCTTGAGCAAACAGTACCAATGTTCAACGACGCACTTAAGTTTTTATCAAGTGCTGCTGCAAACAAAGGTAAAGTTCTTTTCGTTGGTACTAAGCGCGCAGCAAGCGAAGCAGTTAAAGAAGCTGCTTTACAAAGCGACCAGTTCTTCGTTAACCACCGCTGGTTAGGTGGTATGTTAACTAACTGGAAAACAGTTCGTCAGTCAATCAAGCGTCTTAAAGACCTTGAAGCTCAAAGCCAAGACGGTACTTTCGAGAAGTTAACTAAGAAAGAAGCGTTAATGCTTACTCGCGAAATGGAAAAGCTTGAAAAGAGCCTTGGCGGTATCAAAAACATGGGTGGCCTTCCAGACGCTATCTTCGTTATCGATGCTGATCACGAGCACATTGCTATCCGTGAAGCAAACAACCTAGGTATTCCAGTTGTTGCAATCGTTGATACTAACTCTAACCCAGACGGTGTTGATTACATCGTACCTGGTAACGATGATGCTATCCGTGCAATCAACCTTTACACTAGCTCTGTTGCAGCTGCTATCACTGAAGGTCGTGAGAACAACATCGTTGCTCAAGCTGAGAAAGACGACTTTGTAGAAGCTGAGTAATTAGCTGTCATCAAGTCTTCATCTTTTTAAGGTGAAGACTTGCTATTCTTGTAGAGCGGTTTACCCGCTTATCTAATACCTGATTTCAGATTTGAGGATTTACTAATGGCTGTAACTACTGCCCTAGTTAAAGAATTACGCGAGCGTACTGGCGCTGGCATGATGGATTGTAAAAAAGCGTTAACTGAAACTGATGGCGACATCGAGTTAGCGATTGAAAACATGCGTAAGAGCGGTGCTGCAAAGGCTGCTAAGAAAGCAGGTAACATTGCTGCTGAAGGTACTATCATCATCAAGCAAAACGATGGTGTTGCAGTACTAGTAGAAGTTAACTGTCAAACTGACTTCGTAGCAAAAGACGAAAGTTTCTTAGCGTTTGCTAACAAAGTTGCTGACGCTGCTATCGCTGAAACAATTACTATCGAAGACTTACAAGCTAAGTTTGAAGAAGACCGTGTTGAGCTAGTAACTAAAATTGGTGAAAACATCAACGTACGTCGTCTTCAGTACATCACTGGTGAAACACTTGTTGAATACCGTCACGGTGAACGTATTGGTGTTGTTGTTGCAGGTGTTGCTGATGAAGAAACACTTAAGCACATTGCAATGCACGTTGCTGCTTCAAACCCAGAGTACTTAACGCCTGAAGATGTACCTGCTGACGTTGTAGAAAAAGAAAAGCAAGTTCAAATCGACATCGCGATGAACGAAGGCAAGCCTGCTGAAATCGCTGAAAAAATGGTTGTTGGCCGCATGAAGAAATTTACTGGTGAGGTTTCTCTTACTGGTCAAGCTTTCATCATGGAGCCTAAAAAATCTGTTGGCGAAATTCTTAAAGAGAAAAACGCAACAGTTACTAGCTTCGCACGTGTAGAAGTTGGTGAAGGTATCGAGAAGAAAGAAGAAGATTTTGCTGCTGAAGTTGCTGCTCAAATTGCAGCTGCAAAAGGCGAGTAAGATTAACTATTTGTGATGCATAAGGAAATTAGATGCCATTAAAGTACTATTTGCTTTTGCGTCACGCTTAGAAATTCTTTAAAATAACCGCGCTTTTATGTTTATCATAAGCGCGGTTATTTTTTACCCATAATTTAATAAAAAGTTGGCCCCAATACTATGACTATCAATCGTAAACCTATTTTTAGACGTGTTCTTCTCAAATTAAGTGGTGAAGCTTTAATGGGAGACGAAGGCTTCGGCATCGACCCAAAAGTGCTAGATCGTATGGCCCAAGAAATTAAAGAGCTGGTAGAACTCGACGTAGAAGTGGGTTTGGTTATCGGCGGTGGTAACTTTTTACGTGGCGGATCACTAGCAGAAGCTGGCATGAACCGCGTAGTTGGTGACCACATGGGTATGCTTGCAACCGTAATGAACGGCCTTGCAATGCGTGATGCACTACACCGTGCATTTGTTAATTGTCGTTTAATGTCGGCAATCCCTCTAAACGGTGTATGTGATGCATACAACTGGGCTGAGGCAATTAGCTTATTAAAATCTGGCCGCGTTGTTATTTTTGCAGCAGGTACGGGTAACCCGTTCTTCACTACCGATTCTGCTGCGTGTTTACGCGGTATTGAAATTGAAGCCGACACTGTAATTAAAGCGACTAAGGTTGATGGCGTATTTAGTGATGATCCGGTTAAAAACCCAGAAGCCACGCTTTACCGTCACTTAAGCTACAATGAAATTATTGATAAAGAACTAAAAGTAATGGATTTAGCGGCGTTTACACTCGCTCGCGATCATAATATGCCATTGAGCGTATTTAACATGAATAAATCAGGCGCCTTAAAACGCGTAATTATGGGTGAAGAAGAAGGCACACTTATCTCTTCACAAGCCTCAGATGAAGTAATCAAATAATTAGGATTAAACCGTGATTAACGATATTCAAAAAGATGCGCAAGAGCGCATGCAAAAAAGTGTAGCAGCACTAGGTAGTCAACTATCAAAAATCCGTACAGGTCGTGCTCACCCAGCAATTTTAGACGGCATTATGGTATCGTACTACGGTGCTGATACACCACTTAACCAAGTGGCTAATGTAACGATTGAAGACTCTCGTACGCTGGCTATCGGCGTATTCGACAAGTCTTTAGCGCAAGCTGTAGAAAAAGCAATTATGGCGTCTGACTTAGGTTTAAACCCTATGTCTGCTGGTACAGTAATTCGCGTACCACTTCCTCCGCTTACAGAAGAGCGTCGTAAAGATTTAATTAAAATTGTACGTGGCGAAGTAGAAAGCGGCCGTGTTGCTGTGCGTAACATTCGTCGTGACGCTAATGGCGATGTAAAATCTTTATTAAAAGATAAAGAAATTTCTGAAGATGAAGCGCGTCAAGCAGAAGATACAATTCAAAAGCTTACAGATAAATTTATCAAAGAAATGGATGCACAACTAACAGCGAAAGAAGCTGAGTTGATGGAAATCTAAACAGCTAAATAACCTCAATGCAGGTTATGAAATATATTAGTTTTGAAACGCCGTCTAGGGTATACTAGGCGGCGTTTTTTTATGGAATACTCAATATTTATGGTTCTAGACGCTGATACAATTTCACAGCAATGTTTACCTAAACACGTTGCCATCATCATGGATGGTAACGGGCGTTGGGCGCAAGCTAGAAATAGACCTCGTGTGTTCGGGCATAAAAAAGGCGTGGACGCAGTTCGTCAATCTGTTCAGTTTTGTACTAAATTAGGGATACAATCGTTAACCTTATTTGCTTTTAGTAGTGAAAACTGGCGCCGCCCCGAAGACGAAGTAAACACTTTAATGGAGCTTTTTTTGTTTGTTTTAACAAAGGAAGTAAAAAAGCTTCATAAAAATAATGTAAAACTGACCATTATTGGAGATTTATCACGATTCTCTGAAAGTTTACGTAGCAAAGTAAACGCTGCGCATGAGCTAACAGCAGATAACACCGGTTTGCATTTAAACGTGGCCGCTAATTATGGCGGTAGATGGGATATGGCAAATGCAGCAAAGCAACTAGCACTTCAAGTTGCAAACGGACAACTCAAGGCAGAGGATGTTACAGAAGAGCGCTTAGCACAGCATATGAGCATGGCAGACCAAGCGGAGCCGGATTTACTAATTCGCACGGGTGGTGATGTTCGTATTAGTAACTTTTTACTATGGCAAGCTGCTTATGCGGAACTTTACTTTACCGAAACTCTTTGGCCTGATTTTAATGAAGCAGCATTTGCTGAGGCCATTGCGTGTTACGTTGCCAGAGAGCGACGTTTTGGTTGTACGGGCGAACAAATAAAACAATTACTCGCTCAAACCTAAAATAGAATAAGGGTCACTATTTTGTTAAAACAACGAATTTTAACCTCGGTTGTATTAGCGCCGTTAGCGCTAGCCTTGGTTTTTTATACTCCACTAACATTGTTTAGTTATTTTGCCGGTATTATTGTTTTACTTGGCGCGTGGGAGTGGTCTGCTTTTATGGGCCTATGCACAAAATTAAAACGTGGTGCGTTTGTGGTGTTAATTGGCGCGTTATTGGCGCTACTAAATTTACATTGGCCGATTGAATCACTGTGGCAAAACGGCCAGCTGGTCGGGGATGCAAATTACTTATTTACGCTCTCGTTTGCTTGGTGGATTGTGGCCAGTTATTTAATTTGGCGCTACCCAGCCATGGCCAAAGCATGGAACGAAGGCTTGGTAATGCGCGGCATTGCCGGGCTGCTTACTTTAATCCCACTTTGGCTTGCACTCAATACCTTACGTAGCGCGCAATACGCTGAATCAACGCACTTTGGCTCGGTACTGATTTTAGTGGTACTTGGTATTGTGTGGAGCGCCGATGTAGGGGCTTACTTTACAGGCAAAAGTTTTGGTAAGCACAAGCTTATGCCAAAGGTGAGCCCAAATAAAACCATCGAAGGCCTAGCTGGCGGTGTGGTTGCATCGATTGTATTTGTTTTAGCTTTTTGTCACTTTACCGGTGTGGATTTTGCTGTATGGCCTATTTATGCCGTAATGACCGCCTTTATAGCCTTGTTTTCGGCTGTCGGTGATTTACTCGAAAGCATGTTTAAACGAGAAGCCGGCCTAAAAGACAGTGGTCGCTGTTTACCCGGTCACGGCGGTATTTTAGATAGAATTGACAGCTTAACCGCAGCAGCCCCAATGTTTGTAATGTGCTATGCATGGACCTTGAGTTTATGAGCCAACAGCAACAACTTGTTATTTTAGGCGCTACAGGTTCAATTGGGTTAAGTACATTAGATGTTATAGCGCGAAACAAAGCGCTATTTAACGTATTTGCCCTCACTGCAGGCCACAATGCAAAAAAAATGGCTGAGCTGTGTATTGAGCACGAACCGTTATATGCGGTTATGGCCACACAAAGCGCTGCAGAGCAATTATCATCGTATTTAAATAATACGCCATGCCAAACCTTAGTAATGCATTCACAGCAGGCTATGAGCGATTTATGTGCGCATCCCGATGTCGATACCGTCATGTCAGCTATTGTTGGCGCTGCCGGTTTACTGCCTACACTAAGCGCCGTTGAAGCAGGTAAAAAAGTACTGCTTGCCAATAAAGAATCGTTGGTTATGTCAGGGCAGTTGTTTATTGATAAAGTAAAACAGCATAAAGCCACGTTGTTACCTATTGATAGCGAGCACAACGCTATTTTTCAGTGCTTACCTCATTCACTTCAAAACGCAAACGCTGATCAAAATTTACAAGAGCATGGCGTAAGTAAAATATTGCTTACCGGCTCTGGTGGACCATTTTTAACGCGCGATATAAATACCTTAAAAGAGGTAACGGTTAGTGAAGCCGTCGCTCACCCTAATTGGTCTATGGGGCAAAAAATATCGGTAGATTCAGCCACCATGATGAACAAAGGGCTTGAATTTATTGAAGCTAAATGGCTGTTTAATTGTGACACCAGCGATATTGATGTGGTGATCCACCCGCAAAGTATTATTCATTCTATGGTGCAATACCACGATGGCTCCATTTTAGCGCAAATGGGTAACCCCGATATGCGCACACCTATTGCACATGCACTCGCTTACCCAGATCGAATTAACGCGGGTGTAAAACCACTCAACTTTTCGGATATTTGTGATTTTTCGTTCACAAAGCCTGATTTTGCGCGTTATCCAAATTTACAACTCGCTATTGATGCGTGCAGCGCAGGGCAAGGCGCAACCACAACGGTAAATGCAGCAAACGAAATAGCGGTTGCGGCATTTTTAAAAGGCCAAATTGGCTTTACTGACATTTATAAAATTAATGCACAAACGCTTGAAGCGGCCACATTCACTAACGTACAAAGCCTAGATGAAATATTAGCGTGTGACCAACAAGCCCGCCAACGTGCAGCGGACCTAATAACAAAAGTGACTCATTAATATGTTAGATTTTTTTTGGAATCTTGGCTCGTTTATTTTAGCGCTGGGCATTTTAGTTGCTATTCATGAATATGGGCACTTTTGGGTGGCCCGTAAAATGGGTGTTAAAGTGCTGCGCTTTTCGATTGGTTTTGGTAAACCGCTTTTAAAGTGGCACGATAAATACAATACAGAATACGTAATTGCCGCTATTCCGCTGGGTGGCTACGTTAAAATGCTTGATGAACGCGTGGATGAAGTGCCTGAAAATGAGCGCCATTTGTCATTTAACGCTAAATCGGTTCAGGCCCGTATAGCCATAGTGGCAGCCGGCCCGCTGGCTAATTTTTTATTTGCTATTGTAGCGCTGGCGGCTATGTACATGGTGGGCGTGCAATCGGTAAAACCTGTAGTGGGGAGTATTACCGAAGGTAGCAGAGCAGAGCAGGCGGGTATTATGCCCTCTGAACAAATTATTAAAATTGGTGATGACACAATTGCCACCTGGCAAGATGCAACCTTTGCACTTATGTCGAGCTTAGGTGAGCAAAGCGTGTCCGTAGTAGTGCGTAACGAAAATTACCAAGAGCAAACAAAAATGCTTAACGTAGAGGGTTGGAAGCTCGATCAACAAGACGTGCCGCCACTGAGTTCGTTGGGTATTGTACCGTTTAGACCGCAAGCCACATTAACCATTGCGGCTATTACTAAAAATTCAGCAGCCGAACTGGCTAATTTGCAGGTTAACGATACGATTATCGCTGTAAATGGTGAAACAATAAGCGATTGGCAGCAATTAGTTAATCTTATTACGCAATCGGCTAACAAATCTTTACAATTTAGTGTAAAAAGACAAGATAGTATAAATAGCGTAACAGTAACGCCTAAATCGCGCATTAATGAGCACGGTATTGAACAAGGGTTTTTAGGTGTTGCGCCGGTTGTTCAACCTTGGCCTGAGGGCTATGTTGAAACCCGAAGCTTTGGTCCGCTTGATAGTATTGCTCGTGGTACCCAAGAGACCTGGCGCCTTATAACGCTTAGCTTTGACATGATTGGTAATTTAATTACAGGTCAGGTTTCGGTTAAAAATTTAAGTGGCCCTGTGGGCATTGCAGTTGGTGCAGGAACTAGCGTAAGCTACGGGCTAGTCGCCTTTTTAAGCTTTTTAGCGCTAATAAGCGTTAACTTGGGTGTATTTAATTTATTACCTCTGCCAGTGCTTGATGGTGGACACTTAATGTATTACATAATTGAACTTTTCCGTAAAAAGCCGGTCTCTGAAAAGACACAAGAATTTGGTTTTAAAGTGGGCGCCTTGCTGCTCATATTTTTAACATGTTTCGCTTTGTTCAATGATGTATCGCGTTTGTAGTTACAGCGTGACAATTACTAATTAGAACACGATTGTAAGCATCACTAATTATTAGTTTTGATGTTAAGCGGTAATACAGTTGTAAAGGATAAAGATAATAAAATGGCTATAAAAAAACATTTGGCAGTTTCAAGTTTATTGGGTGCAAGTTTTGCAGCCCTGGGCCAAAACTCCTTTATTGTTGAAGATTTAAAAATTGAAGGTTTGCAACGTGTAGCACTTGGTGCAGCACTAACGCATGTTCCTATCAATGTGGGCGATAACGTTGATGACTATACGATTTCAAAAACAATAAAGTCACTTTATCGTTCAGGTCACTTTGACAACATCAAAGCGTTACGCGATGGTAATAACGTTATTTTTAAAGTGACTGAGCGTCCTACTATTAGCTTTATTGAGTTTGAAGGCAATAAAGATATAAAAGACGAGCAGCTTAACGAATCACTCGATCAGCAAGACATTCGCCAAGGTGAACCGCTTGATAAAACCGTTATCGATAATATCGAAAAGGGGTTGGTTGAGTTTTTCCACAGTATTGGTAAATACAATGCCACCGTTGATATTAGCGTAACTAAGCTGCCACGTAACCGTGTAAAGCTTAAGCTAGAATTTGACGAAGGCGAAGCCGCCTCTATTCGTCAAATCAACTTAGTGGGTAACGAATTATTCTCTAACGAAGAGCTTTTAAAGCTTGCTGAATCGCAACAAGATTTACCGTGGTGGCAGTTTATGGGTAGCGACCGTTACCAAAAACAAACCATTGAAGGCGATTTAGAAAAAATTCGCAGCTTTTACTTAGACCGCGGTTACTTACGTTTTAATATCGACTCTACGCAAGTATCAGTAAGTCCTGAGCGCGAATCTGTGTATGTAACTGCTAACTTAACAGAAGGTGTTAAGTACACAGTTAAAGGTTTTGACTTTATCGGTGATTTACTTGGCCGAGAAGAGCTAATCAAAAGCGTTATCCCACTTCGCGCCGGCGAGCTTTACAATGGCTCAGTGGTGACCTCATCTGAAGAATTTATCAAAAGCTACTTAGCGCGCTTTGGTTATGCCAATGCCGAAGTACGCACAATTCCAGAAATTGATGATGAAAAACAAGAAGTGCAACTTACGCTTTCGGTAAATCCGGGCAAGCGTGTGTACGTACGTCGTATCATCGTTGGTGGTAACCAAAATACAGCTGATGAAGTACTTCGCCGCGAAATGACACAACTTGAAGGTGCCTGGTTATCTAATCAAAACCTTGAGCGCTCAAAGCTGCAAATTCAACGTTTACCGTACATGGAAACTGTTGATTTTAACGTAGTACCAGTACCGGGCGTAGATGACCAAGTAGACGTAGATTTTACAGTAAAAGAGCAATCGGCAGGTAGCTTTAACGCGGGCTTAGCGTATGGCTCATACGCAGGGCTTCAGTTTAATATTGGTGTGACCGAATCTAACTTTTTAGGTACGGGCAATCAAATAGGCTTAAACTTAAATACCTCTACTGGTTCTGAGAGCATTAGCTTGTCGTACACCGACCCTTACTTTACGCCAGATGGTGTATCGCAAGGCAGCAGTATTTTTTACAACAACTACGATGCCAGTAAGTTTAGCTTAGTAGATTATAAATCAACAAGTTACGGTATTGGTACTAATATTGGTTTCCCAATTGATGCGGTAAACCGTGTTAACTTTGGCGTACGTTGGATTCAAGAAGAACTTTCAGAAATTGCCGAGTACGAACAAACACGTGTACTACGCGAAACCTTCTTAGATGAAGAAAACCCAGATGCTGGCTTTGACTTTACTAAATATGAGCTAAGCGTTGGTTGGTCGCGTATCACAGTTAACCGTGGTTTATTCCCAACAGCGGGTTCGCGCCAAACATTAAATTTAACAGCCACAACGCCTAACTCTGATCTTCAGCATTTTAAACTGAACTACGATTCGCGTTTTTACTGGCCAATATCGAATGACCACCGTTGGGTGTTCTCAACACGTGCAGCGCTTGGTTACGGTAATGGTTATGGGTCAACAAACGGTTATGAGCAAACACTGCCATTCCAAGAGTTCTTCCGTATAACGGAAATGGAACTACGTGGCTTTGACCGTAATACTATATTGCCGCGTGCTGTATCACGTGTTCCTTTATCAATCCCTGGTACGCCAGGTGCTGATGGTACTACAACCGGTAGCATTGGTGGCTCTGATGAGTTTGATATTTTAGTACCACAAGGGCGTATTGGTGGTAATGCAAAAGCGGTTGCAGGTATGGAGCTAATTGTACCTACGCCGTTCTTAGATGAAGAAAACACCAGTTCTGTACGTACCAGTTTCTTTGTAGATGCTGCCAACGTATGGGATACTGAATTTAACGTTGACCGTTTCCAAAACTTAGCGCCAGATGAGCGTGCTAAGTTAGATGATTACTCTGATCCAATGCGCTTTAGGGTATCAACCGGTTTATCTTTACAATGGATCTCTCCAATGGGTCCAATGCTGATTAGTTTTGCGTATCCATTGCAAAAAGAAGAAGATGACGATACAAAGACCATCAGCTTTAATATTAGTAACACTTTCTAAAGGAGTTTTTTGTGAAAAAATTATTTAAATCAACAGCAGTAGCCGTGTTAGCAACATTGATGATGGGCACCTCTGCAAGTGCATTTGCCCACAAAGTAGGCATTGTTGATATGCAAGAGATCTACAAGCAAATTCCTCAAATGGCTAAAATTGAGCAGTCTTTACAAACTGAGTTTGCTGAGCGTCGTCAAGAGCTTGAAAAACTACAAGGCGACATTCGCTTTGAAGCAGAAAAATTTAAGCGTGAAAGCACTACAATGAGCCAAGCTCAAAAAGATGCACTACGTGATAAAATTCAAGGCATGCAACAAAACCTTGCTGAAAAAGGTCGTCCTTTAGAGCAAGAAATCAAAGCACGTCAAAACCAAGAGCTTGCTAAAGTTCAGGGTTTAATTATTAAAACAATTGAAGAAATTGCTAAAGATGGCGACTTCGATGAAGTTAAAGTTAAAGACACTACTATTTACTTTAACCCTAAAGAAGTAACTGATCTTTCAAGCAAAGTTGTATCAGCAGTTAGTAAGAAATAATCACTCTATGCAAAATTATACGCTTTCGCACATTGCGGAACTTCTAGGCGCCGAACTTCAAGGTGATGGCGCTTTAGAAATTACAAAAATAGCTACACTTGCAAATGCCCGTTCTGGGCATATTGCATTTTTAGCGAACTCAAAATATCGTACGCAGCTTGAAACCACACAAGCCAGCGCTGTTATTCTTAGCAAAGCCGATGCACCGTATTTTAGTGGCGCAAAAATCATTGTTGGAAATCCGTATGTGAGCTACGCAAAGCTTGCACAATTTATGGATACAACCCCGCAAGCGGCGCAGCAAGGTATACACGCTAGTGCGACTATTCACCCAAGTGCAACGGTTAGCACAAGTGCTGCCATTGGCGCAAATGTAGTTATAGAAGCCGGTGCTGTGATTGGTGATAACGCACAAATTGGTCCGAACAGTTTCATCGGTGAACGTGTTAAAATAGGTTCTGGCACAAAGCTTTGGCCGAGTGTGACTATTTATCACGATGTTGAAATTGGCGCTGATTGTTTATTTCAAGCAAACAGTGTGGTTGGCAGTGATGGATTTGGCTATGCAAACGAGCGCGGGCAGTGGGTTAAAATTCCTCAGCTAGGCTCTGTGATTATCGGCGACAAGGTTGAAGTGGGCGCAAGCACAACAATTGACCGCGGCGCACTCGATAACACGATTATTCATAGTAATGTGATCATCGATAACCAATGTCAAATAGCACACAACGTTGAAGTTAACTCGGGTACTGCAATTGCAGGCTGTACTGTACTAGCAGGTAGTGTAACCATTGGTAAAAACTGCCAAATAGGTGGCATGACCGCAATTAATGGTCACATGTCAGTATGTGATGGTGTTATAATTACCGGTATGAGTATGGTGACTAAATCGATCACCGAGCCGGGTATTTACTCATCTGGTATGCCCCATACAACTAATAAAGAATGGCGTAAATCAATTGCCCACTTGCGTAATCTTTCAGACATGAAATCACGTCTCAAAGCGCTTGAAGCATTGGCTAAGTCATAACGTTGAACACTAATAAGGATGCTATTTTGGCAAACGAATTAAATAGCCTTGATATTCAAGAAATTTTAAGTTTATTACCACACCGCTACCCGATGCTTTTAATTGATCGTGTAATTGACTTTACGCCTGGCGAGTCACTGCATGCGATTAAAAATGTATCGGTTAACGAGCCTATTTTTACTGGCCACTTTCCAAATCAGCCAATTTTCCCTGGTGTGCTAATATTAGAAGCCATGGCGCAAGCCACCGGTTTATTAGGATTTAAAACAGTAGAAAACCGTAGCGATAACGAGCTTTACTTATTTGCTGCAGTCGATAACGCACGTTTTAAACAGCCAGTTATACCGGGCGATACAATGCATTTGCATGTAGAGTTTTTAAAAGAGCGTCGCAATATATGGAAATTTGCCGCTGAAGCAAGAGTCGACGGCAAGGTTGTATGTAGTGCCGAAATTATGTGTGCGAGAAGAGAGTTTTAATAGTGATCCATTCTACAGCAATAATCGAACCTGGCGCTAAACTAGGCAACAATGTCTCAGTTGGTCCATATAGCTATATTGGCAATGATGTTGTGATCGGTGATGACTGTATTATTGAGTCTCACGTTGTTATTAAAGGGCCATCTACTATTGGTTCTGGCAATCATATTTTTCAATTTGCGTCAGTAGGCGAAGCCTGCCAAGACAAAAAATACAACAACGAACCAACCACTCTTATTATGGGCGATAACAACGTCATACGTGAGTGTGCAACCATTCACCGTGGTACTATTCAAGACCAAGGTGTTACTAAAATTGGTAGCAATAACTTATTTATGGCGTATACCCACGTTGCTCACGATGCCGTAATTGGTAATAACGTTATATTTGCTAATAACGCAAGCGTTGCAGGGCACGTGCATGTAGGGGATTGGGTTATTTTAGGTGGTAACTCAGGTGTGCATCAATTTTGTAAAATTGGT
Source organism: Pseudoalteromonas sp. Angola-4 (assembly GCF_028599265.1). Lineage (NCBI taxonomy): Bacteria > Pseudomonadati > Pseudomonadota > Gammaproteobacteria > Alteromonadales > Pseudoalteromonadaceae > Pseudoalteromonas > Pseudoalteromonas sp. Angola-4. The sequence goes on from NZ_JAQREK010000006.1 coordinate 94,241, forward strand.
GATCACGCATTTATTGGCATGTACTCAGGCGTTAATAAAGACGTACCGCCATTTGTAACCACCATTGGTATGCCAGCAGGCCCTGCTGCGACCAATAAAGAAGGTATGAAGCGTCGTGGCTTTGAAAGCGACGAAATTATGGCCGTACGCCGTGCTTATAAAGCGTTTTATCGTAAGAGCTTAAGCGTGGACGAAGCGATTGACTCACTTAGTGAAGATGCTGCTAAGTATCCTGCAGTACAAACCATGATTGATTTTGTGAAAAGCTCTGAGCGCGGTATCGTAAGATAAGCGCCTTATGCTTTTTAAAAAAACCACCTAAGAGTAACCGACGGTGGTTTTTTATTGCCTATAAAATATTTTAATTCAGTACACACTCAGCCACGTAAGGTTAACCTTTGCGCGAATTTTTATAATTAAAGCGCATCTATGTCTTTTACTAAGTTAATTTTTACCCTCAGTTTTTTATCAATTTTAGCTGCGTGTAGCAGCCAACCTATAGTTACCTCTGCTAATGGCGAGCGTACTCAGTTAGGTAAAGCCTCTTATTACGCTAATAAATACCATGGTCGCACAACAGCAAACGGCGAAACATTTAGCCAAAACGCATCCACTGCTGCGCATTTAGAATTACCCTTTGGTACAAAAGTGAAGGTTACAAACTTGGCAAATAACAAATCGGTGATCGTGAGAATAAACGATAGAGGCCCGTACGTTAGAGGGCGGGTTATTGATTTATCGTTAGGTATGTTTAAAAAAATTGCCGACCCTAAAGTCGGCGTTATAGATGTATCAATCAGCGTATTAGAACCGAGTAGTTAAGGCAACATAATCGGTATATGTTTCGCTAAGCTCTTTATGAGTGCCTTGCGCTACAAGGCTGCCATTTTCTAGCCAAATAATGTTATCCATTTGCGCTAAAAGAGCAGGGTCGTGGGTAATGGTAAGTACGCTTGCGTTACTCATTACCTGCATAATAGCGCTCATTACCGTTTGCTTAGATTGGTTATCAAGCCCTTCTGTAGGCTCATCAAGGACTAAAATAGCTGGGTTTTGTAATAAAGCTTGCGCAATGGCTATGCGCCTTGATTGGCCTTGAGAAACACTTCTCCCACCTGTGCCTAAACGGGTTTTTAATCCATCTTGTAGCTCATTAAACCAAGGTTTTAGCTGTGCAAGGTTAATGGCTTCAAGCATTTCTTCTTTTGTGGCGCTTGGCTTTGCATAGCGTAAGTTTTCACTTAATGTGCCATCAAAAATATGATGCTGCTGCGCGAGTATATTAATAACGCTTGCGCGGGTGTTGCTGCTTAGTGCGTGGAGTTCTTCTGCGTTATTTTCATCGCTTAGCCTAATACTGCCTTGCTGCACTGGCCATAAACCGGTAAGTAAATTAACCAAGGTGCTTTTACCACTGCCGCTTCTGCCTACAATCGCTACTTTTTGCTGTGCTTTAAGGGTAAAGCTGATATTAGTTAAAGCACTGTGCTCTTGGTATTTATAGCCAATGTTATTAAGCGCCAAAGTTGTATGGTTTTTATCAAACTGCATCTCAATTAACTCAGCGCTATTAGCTTCTTGCGCTGTGACTTTATCCTCCAGTGTAAATAGCCGCTCAGCGGCTTTGAGTACAGTGGGCAGCTCTATAAATGCATTGGGCAACAGCAATACAGTTTCAAAGCTTGCTAATACAAATAGGCTTAACATAGCAAGCTCAACATTTACCATAGCGCCGCTGTAAACCAAAGGCACAATAGTGACTATGGCGCCAAGCATAGCTAGCTGCACAACCAGCAAACTTAAACCGTCGCTATTTGCGAGTGCTTTATGGCGACTATAAAGTTGTTGGTTATATTGCTCATTTAGTTCATTACATTTTGAAATTTGCCCAGCACGTGCCTGATAAATACTCAGCTCTCTAAGGCCGGTTAGGGTGTCAGAAAGCTCAGCTCTAAGTTGTGCACTGAGCTGTGTTTCTTTATGGCTATTTTTATTTAATTTAGCACTTAACAGCGCAGGTAAAACAACACCAATTAATAAAATGCCTATAAAACAAATAAGCGCAACATTGGCGTTATAAGCCGCCATAAACACCATAATTATGGGCACACTCAACAGCGCTACCAGCATTGGCAGTAATATGTTTAAGTAAAACTTATCAAGCGCATCCACGTCATTTTGTAAGCGGTTAACTAAATCGGCGCTGCGGCTCATTGCTAAATCTACATTGTTTAGCTTACTTAGCGTGGCAAACATATTAACGCGTATTTCACTAAGCAATAAAAACGTCGCGTTATGTGTTACTAAGCGCTCACCATAGCGTGATGCAGTTCGTACAATCGCTAAAAATCGAATGGTTCCTGCAGGTGTAAAGTAGTTCATTTGTACGCCTGCGATACCTGCTGCCGCCATTGAGGCTAAAAACCACCCCGATATAGCTAATAAGCCCACATTTGCAAGTACCGTTAACGTCGCTAAAAAAGTACCCAGTAGCATGGCTTTATAATGGGGGCGGCAAAGCTTTAATAGCCTAATAAAATTAGTCATTGTTTGCTCCTTGCGCTTGTAAATTAAGGAGTGATTTAAATGCGCCTTGTTGTTGCTCAAGTTGGCTGTAAGTCCCTTGCTGTGCTATTTCGCCATTTTTCATAACAAGGATATTGCTTGCGTTTTTCACTGTATTTAGCCGGTGGGCAATGACCAACACTAAGTGGTTTTTAGCGTAATTATTTATAGCCTGCTGAATAAGCTGCTCGGTTTGGCTATCAAGGTGGGCTGTCGGTTCGTCAAGCACTAAAATAGGTGCTTGTTTTAAAAACGCCCGTGCAAGGGCTATACGCTGCTTTTGACCGCCAGAGAGCCCTTCACCTTGCTCACCTATCAGGGTGTCGAACCCATTCTCTAACGTGTTTATAAAATCTAAGGCGCCCGCTTGGTGTGCCGCTTGCTCAAGCTCGAGTTGCGTAGCGGCTGGCTTGGCTATTTTTATGTTATCGCTAATGCTTTGATAAAAAAGCGTTGGGGTTTGTGGGATCCACGCAATTGCGTTTTGTAATGTACTCATGCTTGTAGCATCAAGTGGTTTATTATTAATGCTTATTTGTTCAATCACCTGCGGATGAAACCCTAATAAACAATCAAATAAAGTACTTTTACCTGAGCCACTAGCACCTACTACTGCCACTAATCCTTTAGCGGGTAGCGTAAGGTTTATATTTTTTATGCCTTCGTTACTGTTTGGGTAGGTAAAGTTTAAGTTGTTTATGTTTATTGAGCTTATATGCTCCTCAAACTTTGATGCATGTTGCTGTGATTGCTCAGGAAGTGGGGCATTTAAAATAGTGACCATATCGGCCGCTGCGCTTATACCTTGCAAACGGGCATGGTAGTGGCTGCCTAATTGGCGCAGGGGTAAGTAAAATTCTGGGGCAAGTAGTAAAACAACAAAGCCGGTTGCAAAATCAAGCGTGCCAAAAAACAGTCTAAAACCAATGATTACCGCCACCAGTGCCACACTAATTGTGGCTAAAAATTCCAGCGCAAATGATGATAAAAAGGCAATTTTTAAAACACCGAGTGTAGCGTGCCTAAAGTCATCAGAAATTTTGGCTATTTGTTTAAGCTCTTTTTGCGTTGCGTTAAACAATTTAAGTTGTGTTAAACCTTGTACGCGGTCAAAAAAGTAATTACCTAGTACGGCCAGTTGCTGCCATCTTTTTTGATTTAACGCCTCGGCCTTTGAGCCCACCAAAATCATAAAAAACGGAATAAGCGGAGCGGTTAATAAAAATATTAAGCCTGCTTTATAGTCGGTTGGAAAAATAACCACCAATATTGCCAGCGGAATAAGCGCGCTATAAGCAACGCCAGGCAAGTATTTAGCGTAGTAGTCGTGCAGTGCTTCAACGCCATCGTGCACGGTGTTAAGCGTGGCTCCTTGGCCGTGTTGTTCAATATAACTTGGGCCAAGTTGCGTTAATTTGGTCAATAAGGTTTGGCGCATAGCCGACTTTATTTTAAGTGCCGCATAAGCACTGAGTTTTTCACTGATAGCTAAAAACAGGGCTCTGAGTAAAATAATACCCGCAAGTGGCCAAAGTAAATGGGTTACTTGGTTAAGGCTTGCGCCTTCAAACATTACGTTATGAATAGTTTGTGCCAGTAAATAGGCGCCTGCAATCATTAAAATAGCGTTAAATGTGCCCAGTGCAATACTTAACTTTAACCATGCACCCGCAGGCTTACTTTGCCGTTTTAAAAAAGCGCGCAGAGATTGCTGCTGCGCGCGATTTGGTCGGGGATTAGTCGTCATCTTTTGTGTTGTTAGCTTCGTTTAGTAAATCGTGCATCGGTTGTTCATCATCAGCTATGCTGTTTTTATTTTGATGAAACTCGTACCACATTACATTTATAACACCTAAGGTACAGGCTAAAAGTACACCTAAAATCCAAGCGAAATACCACATAATTTAGTCTCCTTAGTAGCTACCATGCGTGTTGTTTTCAATTTCGTCTACCGTTACTCTGCGCCACATTTTTACGTAACACCAGGTGGTGTAGGCCAAAATTAACGGAATAAATATAACAACAGCAACAAACATAATATTAAGCGTTCTGTGGCTCGACACCGCATCCCAAATAGTTAAGCTAATATCTGGGTTATTAACAGATGGCATAATAAATGGGAACAGCGACACACCCGCCGTCATAATAACGCCAATTAACATGATGCTGGTTGAAATAAGCCCAAGCGCTGGCTTGTTTAGTTTAGAGAACAGTAAAGCACTGAGTGCCATAACAAAGCCTAAAATAGGGAAGGTCATTGTCCATGGACGCTCGCTGTAATTATTAAGCCACGCACCTTGCGCTGTGCTTACAACTTTTGCCAACGGATCTGCATGGCTTTGCGTATCAGGCATAGAAACAATTTGGTAGCCATTTATGTTTGCCACCCAAAAACCCGCAGCCGCAAACAGTACAATAAATACCACTAATGCGTAGCGGCCATATTGCGCTGAGCGCGCTGCAACGGCATCTGCTGTGCGCAGTTGTAGCCACATGCCTGCATGGGCAATTAACATGGTGATACTAATTAAACCTGCCAGTAGGCCAAATGGGTTGAGTAAGCCAAAAAACGAGCCTTGGTAACTTACACGCAGTAAGTTATCAATGTTAAACGGTACACCTAAAAATAAGTTACCAAATGCCACACCAAATATTAAAGCCGGAATGGCGCTGCCTGCAAATAAGCCCCAATCCCAGTTATTACGCCAGCGTTTAGAGTCTATTTTTGAGCGGTAATCAAAACCTAAAGGTCTAAAAAATAGCGCAAACAATACCAGCATCATGGCAAAGTAAAAGCCCGAAAATGCAGCGGCATACACCATAGGCCACGCTGCAAATAAAGCGCCGCCTGCGGTAATAAACCATACTTGGTTACCGTCCCAGTGGGCGCCAATGGTGTTAATTACCGTGCGGCGCTCTGAGTCTGTTTTACCAACTAGGCGAAGCAGCATCGCTACGCCCATATCCATGCCATCGGTAATTGCAAAGCCTATTAGCAGTACGCCTATGAGCAACCACCACAGCATTTTTAATGTTTCATAATCAAAAATCATAATTGCTCTCCTGCGTCTTTATCTGCTTTGTTTGGTAACTCAAAGTGATACTTACCTGTATGTAACGAGCTTGGGCCTTGTTTAATAAAGCGCACCATTAACCAACCTTCTACAATGGCAAGGCCAGTGTAAAAAATAATAAACCCAGTTAAGCTAATTAAAATATCGTTTACCGTCAGTGACGAGGTGGCTAAAAAGGTCGGTAATATTTCTGATATAGCCCAAGGCTGGCGACCATATTCAGCAACGATCCAACCAAACTCTATTGCAATCCATGGTAGTGGAATACTTAATACTGCAGCCCACAGAAGCCAACGTTTTTGCTCAATAATACGGTGTGCGTTGTAATAAAATGCCAATACAAATACGGCCAGCATAGCTACACCACAGGCCACCATTATTCTAAATGACCAAAACATAGGCCCCACTTTAGGGAACGAGTCTTTAACTGCCATTTGAATGTGCTCCTCTGTGGCATCTACCACATTGGGGGTATAGCGTTTTAGCAGCAAGCCATAACCTAAATCGGCTTTAAGAGAATCAAATTTAGCTATGTTTTCTTCGCTGTCATCGCCATTTCTTAGCTTTTGGAGGTATTCGTACGCTATCATGCCGTTACGAATGCGTACCTCGTGTTTTTTCTCTAAATCAGAAATACCAATAACTTGCTCATCTAAAGAGCGGGTAGCAATAATGCCTAGTGCGTAAGGTATTTTTACTGCTGCATGCGTTACCTGCTCATCTGAGTCAGGAAAACCAAGCGCGGTAAACGCAGCGGGTGCTTCTTCGGTATGCCACTCAGCTTCTATGGTGGCAAGTTTTACTTTTTGAACTTCGCCTACTTCGTAGCCTGATTCGTCACCTAATAAAATGACACACAATATGGATGCTAAACCAAAGCCCGATGCCACCGAGAACGAGCGCTTAGCAAAGGCTAAATCACGGCCTTTTAATATGTACCAGCTACTAATGCCCAGTACAAACATAGAAGCGGCTACGTAACCTGCCGATACCGTATGAATAAACTTAACCTGCGCCACAGGGTTAAATACAAGCTCTGCAAAGCTGGTCATTTCCATGCGCATGGTTTGATAGTTAAACTCTGCCCCTACCGGATTTTGCATCCACCCGTTAGCAATTAATATCCACAGCGCCGACATATTAGTACCTAGCGCCATTAAAAATGTAGCGCCCAAATGTTGGCGTTTAGTTAACCTATCCCAGCCTAAAAAGAACATACCCACAAAGGTCGACTCTAAAAAGAACGCCATTAAGCCTTCAATAGCGAGCGGGGCGCCAAATACATCGCCTACGTAATGCGAGTAATAAGACCAGTTAGTACCAAACTCAAACTCCATGGTCAGGCCCGTTGCCACCCCAATAGCAAAGTTAATACCAAACAATTTTCCCCAAAACTTAGTCATATCACGATAAATTTCGCGACCGGTCATAACATAAACCGATTCCATAATAACTAAAATCCAGGTCATACCTATGGTTAAAGGTACGAATAAGAAATGGAAGAGTGCGGTAACAGCAAACTGCAATCGCGATAGATCCACAAAGGTTTCATCTATCATTTTTGGCTCCTTGAGGGTGACGGGTTAACAAGGCAATTAATAATTGGCAAAGTTAAAATTAATGAACTTTCAGTAATTACTGAAAGTTTGGAATATTATTTACGTTTGCACAATTTTTGTCAATAAACATATTAGAAAAAGTTAATATATATTCACCATGCTACATCAGTATGAAATACAAACAATCGTTTGGTACTAAATTAGTTACAAATAATCGTTAATTTAAAGCGTTTAACCAAACATTAAAACACGGTAAACTAACCGCTATGAACGCCTGATAAATAAAGTCGAATGAATAAAGAGAAAAAACAACTACGTATTGGTATTGTGGCAGGTGAGCTGTCGGGCGATATTTTAGGCGAAGGCTTAATTAAAGCACTTAAAACGCACTTCCCAGATGCTATTTTTGAAGGCATTGCAGGGCCAAAAATGCAGGCTCAAGGCTGTAAAACGCTTTACGACATGGACGAGCTCTCGGTAATGGGGCTGGTTGAAGTATTAGGGCGTTTGCCGCGTTTACTTAAAATACGTAAGCAGCTGGTGCAGCACTTTAAAGATAACCCACCCGATGTATTTATTGGTATTGATGCGCCCGATTTTAACCTACGCGTAGAAAAGCCTTTAAAAGATGCCGGTATTAAAACCATTCAATATGTAAGCCCGTCGGTTTGGGCATGGCGCGAAAAACGCATTCATACCATTAGTGCTGCCACAAATTTAGTGCTTGCTTTGCTGCCGTTTGAAAAAGAATTTTACGATAAGCACCAAGTACCGTGTACATTTGTAGGGCACACCTTAGCTGACGATATAGCGCTTGAGCACGACGATAGCCAAGCCCGCCAAGAACTTGGCCTAAATACCGACGACAAAGTACTGGCTTTACTGCCAGGTAGCCGTGGCTCAGAAGTAGGCTTGCTCAGCGAAACCTATATAAATACAGCTGCGCAGTTACAAGCGCAAAACCCAGATCTTAAAATAGTGGTGCCGCTGGTTAACGAAAAACGCAAAGCGCAATTTAGTGAAATTTTAAATGCCACTGCGCCAAATTTAAATGTAAACCTACTCGATGGTCAGTCAAAACTAGCCATGCAAGCAGCCGATGCCATTTTACTGGCATCAGGCACAGCAACGCTTGAAGGCATGCTGTATAAAAAGCCTATGGTGGTGGGTTATAAAATTAAGCCAATGAGCTATTGGATTTTTAAAACCTTGTTTACCTTTAACATTAAATATTTTTCACTGCCTAACTTATTAGCCGATGAAGAACTCGTGCCGGAGTTTTTACAAAGTGAATGTAACGTGGCTAATTTAACGGGCGCACTTACGCCTATGCTAAATACCGATAATAAAGAACTAAAAGCACGCTTTTTAGCCATCCACGAAAAAATTAGATTAAATGCCAGCAAACAAGCAGCCAAGGCTGTGGCGGAGTTAATAAATGCAAATTGAACGACCCAACGTAACCTTAATTGCCGGTGTAGATGAAGTAGGGCGTGGCCCGCTTGTCGGCGATGTTGTTACCGCTGCGGTAATACTTGACCCAGCGCATCCTATTACAGGTTTAGCTGACTCTAAAAAGCTAACCGACAAAAAGCGCCAAGCACTGGCTATAGAAATAAAACAAAAAGCGCTGTGTTATGCCATTGGTCGTTGTAGCCCAACAGAGATTGACGAGTTAAACATTTTGCATGCAACTATGCTTGCAATGACGCGTGCAGTTGAGGGGTTAAGTACGCAACCAGAGTTTGTATTTGTAGATGGTAACCGCTTACCTAAATTAGCTATGCCGGCTCAAGCAGTTGTTAAAGGCGATAGTTTAGTGGCTGAAATTTCAGCAGCCTCTATTTTAGCCAAAGTAGCGCGTGATGATGAAATGCTTGAGCTTGATACTCGCTACCCGCAATACGGGTTTGCAGGGCACAAAGGGTACCCAACTAAAGCACATTTTGCAGCGCTTGAGCAGTACGGTGCTATTGATGAGCACCGTAAAAGTTTTAAGCCGGTACAACGTGTGCTAATGCAAGCAAAGGGCGAGGCATAAATAATGGCCGCTCCAGATTTTGTACATTTACGGGTTCACTCAGACTTTTCGATGGTCGATGGCTTAGCTAAAACCAAGCCTATTGTTGCTAAAGCGCAAGAGCTTGAAATGCCCGCGCTGGCAATTACCGATCAAATGAACTTTTGTGGTTTAGTGCGTTTTTATGGCGCAACCCACAGTGCCGGTATTAAACCCATAGTGGGAGCCGATTTTTGGTTGCGCAGCCCAGAGTTTCCAGATGAGCCAAGCCGTATTACGTTGCTAGCTAAAAACAACGACGGTTATAAAAATATTACCTTATTAATATCTGAAGCTTACCAACGCGGGCATATATTTCATCGCCCGGTGATTGACCGAGAATGGCTAGTTGAGCACAAAGAAGGGCTTATTATTCTCTCAGGCGCAAAAGATGGTGACTTAGGTAAGGCCTTATTAAAAAATAACCCAGGTGTTATTGAATCTGTAGTGAGCTTTTATAAGCAGCATTTTAGCGAACATTACTATTTAGAGCTTATTCGCACCGACCGTCCGCTTGAAGAAGACTACCTGCATATGGCGGTAGAGCTTGCAGCAAAAGAGCAGCTGCCCGTTGTTGCCACAAACGAAGTGGTTTTTTTAAAGCCCGAAAACTTTGAAGCGCACGAAATTCGTGTGGCTATTTTTGACGGTTACACCCTTGATGACAAACGCCGCCCTAAACGATTCTCACAAGAGCAATACCTAAAAACGCCTGAGCAAATGGCAGAGCTATTTAGCGATATCCCTGAAGCGCTGCAAAATACGGTAGAAATAGCCAAACGCTGTAACGTAACGGTGCAACTAGGCACTTACTTTTTGCCTGATTACCCAACAGGCTCGTTAAAAATTGAAGACTTTTTAGTTAAGGTTTCAGAAGATGGCCTTGAAGAGCGCTTGCAGTTTTTATTCCCTGATGAACAAGAGCGACAAGAAAAACGAGGCGAATACGACGAGCGCTTAAAAGTAGAACTTGGTGTAATTAACCAAATGGGTTTTCCAGGCTACTTCTTAATCGTAATGGAGTTTATTCAGTGGAGTAAAGATAACAATATTCCAGTGGGGCCAGGGCGTGGTTCGGGTGCGGGTTCATTAGTGGCGTATGCCCTAAAAATTACCGACCTTGATCCGCTTGAATTTGACCTACTCTTTGAGCGATTCCTAAACCCTGAACGTGTATCAATGCCCGATTTCGATGTCGATTTTTGTATGGACAGGCGTGATGAGGTAATTGACCATGTATCGGCATTGTATGGGCGGGACGCGGTATCACAAATTATTACCTTTGGTACCATGGCTGCAAAAGCGGTTATACGCGATGTAGGGCGTGTACTTGGCCACCCTTATGGTTTTGTTGATCGTATTTCTAAGCTGATCCCAGGGGATCCCGGGATGACGCTTGCCAAAGCGTTTGAGGTAGAGCCGCGTTTACAAGAAGCCTATGATGGCGACTCAGAGGTAAAAGATTTAATCGATATGTGTCGCATCCTAGAAGGATGTACACGTAATGCCGGTAAACACGCCGGTGGTGTTGTAATATCGCCGACGACCATTACCGACTTTGCTGCACTTTATTGCGATGACGAAGGTAAGTTTCCGGTAACACAGTTTGATAAAAACGACGTAGAAACCGCAGGCCTAGTTAAGTTCGATTTCTTGGGCTTACGTACCTTGACCATTTTGCAGTGGGCTGTGGATATGACCAACGTGCGCATGAAGCGCGAAGGCAAAGCGCCCGTTGATATAAATACCATCCCACTGGATGATAAAAAAAGTATAGAGCTATTACTGCGCGCCGAAACAACCGCGGTATTCCAGCTAGAATCGCGCGGCATGAAAGACCTCGTACGCCGATTAAAGCCCGATTGCTTTGAAGATATGATTGCATTGGTAGCCTTGTTCCGCCCAGGCCCACTGCAATCAGGCATGGTAGATAACTTCATCGACCGTAAGCTTGGGCGAGAAGAAATTTCATACCCAGATGCCCAATACCAACACGAAAGCTTAAAGCCCATACTTGAGCCTACTTACGGCATTATTTTGTACCAAGAACAAGTAATGCAAATTGCCCAGGTACTAGCAGGCTATACGCTTGGTGGCGCCGACATGCTACGTCGTGCAATGGGTAAGAAAAAACCCGAAGAGATGGCCAAGCAGCGTTCAACCTTTGAAGAAGGCGCACGCAATAATGGTATAGACGGCGAACTGGCAATTAAAATTTTCGACCTGGTAGAAAAATTCGCAGGTTATGGTTTTAATAAATCTCACTCGGCAGCGTATGCACTGGTTTCGTACCAAACGCTGTGGATGAAAACGCACCATCCAGCAGAATTTATGGCTGCGGTAATGTCGGCCGATATGGATAACACCGACAAAATAGTTATCTTGGTGGATGAATGTGAAAACATGAAGCTCACCTTATTACCGCCTGATGTAAACGCCGGAGAATTTAAGTTTACGGTAAACCTGCAAGGTGAAATTGTTTACGGTATTGGTGCTATTAAAGGCGTAGGTGAAGCGCCGGTAGAGGCCATTTTAGAAGCGCGCGCAAAAGGCGGCCCATTTAAAGATTTATTTGATTTTTGTGCCCGTGTAGATTTAAAACGCTTAAATAAACGTGTAACCGAAAAATTAATTTACGCCGGTGCACTTGATCAACTCGGGCCAGAGAAAACCCAAGCAGGGCGTGCAACATTACTGGCAAGTTTAAAAGATGCCATGCGCGCTGCCGATCAGCACAACAAAGCTGAGCAACTAGGGCAAAGCGATTTATTTGGCTTACTGGCCACCGAGCCTGATGAAGTTGAGCAAGCCTTTATTAAAGCCACACCGCTTACCGATAACCAATGGCTTGATGGCGAAAAAGACACGCTAGGCCTTTATTTAACAGGGCATCCGATAAATCAGTATCGCCGTGAACTTAGACATTACACAAGCGGCAAGCTGGTGGATTTACAGCCAACAAATCGTGATGTACTCTCTACGGCGGCGGGTTTAGTTATTTCAGCGCGGACCTTAATTAATAAAAAAGGAAATCGTTGGGGCTTAATAACTTTAGATGACAAGAGCGCCCGTATTGATGTACGCTTGTTTCCTGAGCAGTTCGAAATGTACCAAGAAATGCTTCAAGTAAACAATATCTTGGTAATATCTGGACAGGTCAGCTTTGATAACTTCTCCGGTGGCATTACAATGACCGCCAGAGAAATAAACACCATTGCTCAAGCGCGTGAAAAACGCATTAAAGCGATTAAAATGACGCTGAACATGGTGCAAATCGAGGCAGGTTTCTTCGATAAATTACAAAAAGTACTCGAACCTTATAAAATGGGAACGTGTCCGATCAAGGTTTATTACCAGCGCCCCGATGCGTTGGCTCAATTAACCCTAGGGATCGAATGGTGTGTTACGCCGAGCGACGACTTAATTCATAAGTTATCACTCATGGCGGCACAAGATGTAGAACTAGAATTTAACTGATTAGGTAGTTTAGAGCATGAGCCTCAATTATCTTGATTTTGAGCTTCCGATTGCAGAATTAGAAGCAAAAATTGAAGAATTACAAAGCATAAGCCGCGCTGGCGAATTAGACCTTGAGTTAGAAGAGGAAGTCAGCAAATTAAAAGAAAAAAGCGCTAAGCAAAAAGAGGAAATATTCTCAAATTTAGGCGCTTGGCAAGTATCGCAGTTAGCGCGTCATCCGTTGCGTCCTTACACTCGAGATTATATCGAGCGCATTTTCACGGAATTTGACGAGTTTGCAGGCGATCGTACTTTTGCTAACGATCCGGCTATTTTAGGTGGTGTTGCACGTTTAGATGGCGAACCAGTAATGGTGATTGGCCAGCAAAAAGGGCGTGATACAGCTGAAAAAATTAAACGTAACTTTGGTATGCCAAAACCAGAAGGCTACCGCAAAGCGCTACGTTTAATGGAAATGGCCGAGCGTTTTAAAATGCCAATTATGACCTTTATCGACACCCCAGGGGCATACCCAGGTGTGGGCGCTGAAGAGCGCGGTCAGTCTGAGGCAATTGCACGTAACCTAAAAGTAATGGCGGCACTTAAAGTACCCACAATTTGTACGGTTATTGGCGAAGGCGGCTCTGGTGGTGCATTAGCCATTGGTGTTGGCGACAGAGTTAACATGTTGCAATACAGCACGTACTCAGTAATTTCGCCAGAAGGCTGTGCTTCAATTTTATGGAAAAGCGCCGATAAAGCACCACTTGCCGCAGAGGCAATGGGTGTAACTGCAGAGCGTGTTAAAGAGCTCGATTTAATTAATAACTTAGTTGAAGAGCCTTTAGGCGGCGCACACCGCAATTACGATGCAATGGCACGTAACTTAAAAACACGTTTAAAACGTGACCTTGCTGACTTACAAGCGCTATCGCTTGAAGACATGCTAGATCAACGCTACAAACGTTTAATGTCGTTTGGTTACTGCTAATTAGCTAACCAACACATTTATTGTTAAAAAAGGCCGCTTATGCGGCTTTTTTGTTTTAAAATACTGCAAACATTAAATTTATAGCGTATCCATGCAAGCATCACCTATTTATCAGCACGTTAAACACGCCCTTGAGCACTTTTTTAAGCACCAGCAGTATAACTTTACGGTGGCGCTTTCGGGTGGCGTGGATTCGGTGGTATTGCTTCATATAATGCACTTATTAAAACAAGCGCAACCAAAGCTAAACGTAAACGCGATTTATGTTAATCATGGTTTAAGCCAATACGCGAATGACTGGCAGCGCTTTTGCCAAAACTTGTGCGCTGAGCTAAATATATCGTTTAATGCCGCGCAGGTAACAATAAACTCAAAAACACGAACAAGCCTTGAAGCGCAGGCACGTGAGGCGCGTTACAAAGCACTTGATGAGCTAAGCCCCGCGGGCAGTGTTATTTTGTTGGGTCAGCATTTAAACGATCAAATAGAAACGTTTTTACTGCGGTTAAAGCGCGGCTCTGGCTTAAAAGGGTTAGGCGCAATGCAAAAAATGCGTGAACTACAAAGCGGGCGAATATGCTACAGACCGCTTTTAAACATAACGCGCAGTGATATAGAGCACTTTGCCACAGAGTTTAATATTACGCACATTACTGATGACTCAAATACCGATGAGCGTTTTGATCGTAACTTTTTACGTGCACGTGTAGTGCCTATACTTGCAAAGCGCTTTAAAGGTTTTGAACATTGTGCTGGGCGCAGCATTGAGTTACTACAGCAACAACAAGCGCTACTTGATGAGTACACTGAACTTGATTTAAAACAAAGCGTAAACGCCCATCAAGCACTGAGCGTTAGCCAACTAACCACCTACAGCGACGTGCGCATAACCAATGTGGTTCGTGCATGGCTTAGCTTATTTACCCAAGTAATGCCCTCACAAAAGCAGCTTTTGCAAATAATTAACCAAGCCATAAATGCGCAGGCTGATGCGCAAATGCAAGTTGATTTAAGCGAAGGGCAAATACGACGCCATCAAGGGTATTTGTATTTTGTTACACCACACACATTATTAGCCGATGAAGCGCTAACGAGCAATGAGCTTGCACTTAATGATGGGCGCGTTTTAATAAAGCAACAAGGTAAAGGCCTACGTGCCCCACTGCCAAACGAGCAAGTCACCGTGCGCTTTAATTGTAATAGTGCGCGTATAAAGCCGTTAAAAAAGCCAGGCAGCAATACGCTTAAACACTGGTTTAAAGATGCAAAAGTAGCCCCGTGGTTAAGAGAGCGGGTGCCTTTAATATTTTATAACGATGAGCTTGTGCAAGTTGTTGGTTATTTTGTAAGTGAAAAACACCGAGACGAAAACGGCATTTTTTGGGAGTGTAAATAAATGAAAGATCAGCCACATGTAGGCTTATCGCTAGTTAGCAAAGCGCCAATGGGTATGTTAATAACAGCGTTAGTAGCTGTTATAGCCAATGTATTACTAGAGCTTAATATTATTACATTAGGTTATGCCGTTGTGGGCGGGGTGATATCGGCGGTATTACTGCTTGCCTACTGGTTAGGTAAAGGCGGGTTATTTTTTATTTTAGGGGTAAGTTTACCATTGGTTTTAGTGTTATTTACCCCGCTTGCAAGCATAACAGCATTGCTTAATTTAGTGAGCGGCTTCTTTTTTGGCTTTTGTGCAGCCTTGTTTGTTTATAAATTACTGGTTAATAAATAATTAATTTATAATAAAAAAGCTTAGCGGGGGAGGCTAAGCTTTTATAAATAATACAGTTATATAAATACTAATATGCTTTTGCACAGTTGCGCCCAGAGGCTTTTGCCTTATATAAGCCTTTATCGGCTCTAGCAAATATTTCTGTTTCGCAATCTTGGCTATTGGCTAGGGTAAAGCCAATGCTGGTGGTTACTTTATATTTAGACATTAAACTTGAGTTTCTGACTAAGTGCATAATGCGCTCAGCAACCACTTTGTTTGTTGTAAACTCGGGGTCTTCAATAATCAGCGAAAACTCATCGCCACCAAATCTAAATACAGAGTCGGTGCCGCGTATACTGCTACAAAGTACCTGCGAAAACTCTTTTAAAACATCGTCACCTACTTTATGACCATAGTTGTCGTTTACTTGCTTAAAGTTATCTAAATCAAGCAGCATTAAACTAAAAGGACGCTGGTAACGGCGGCAATTTTCGAGCTTTTGCGATAACATGTCATTAAATTGGCTACGGTTATTTAACCCGGTAAGCGCATCTTTTGTGGCAAGTTTTAACACTCGGCTGTACATCATTGCGTTACGCAGTGGGTACACAAGGGCGCTGTGTAGGGCACGTAATTTGTTTTCAATCGCTTTACTAATAGGGTATTGGCTAAAGTAAATTAGCTGTCCTAAGTGCTCGCGACCAATAGCTAAATCGTAAGAGTACGGGCTAGTGTTCGTGTTGCTATCTGAGGTTTGTGCAGTGCCGAGCGTTGATTGAAACTGCAGCCCTGAAAAGTTAAGTAGCTGTTTGGCAAATTTTGCATAAATAGCCAACACATCTTCTATTACTAGGCTTGTTTGTAGCTCGGTAACTAAATCGTGCGTTGCCGCTGTTTCGTTTGTGTGTGTTTGCTCTGCCGAAAACGGCAAAAAATCGCCGCGCCCAGACACGCGTTGTGTCAAAATATGGACATTTTCCATTAAAATCTTCCCCCAGGGTGTTACTTTGCAATAACCAAGCTATTTTTATGCCATATTTTAAAATTGCTTGATAAACATATGGTTGCTATATTTAAAGTTCATTCCGTAGTTTAATTGACGCTGGAGGCCGAATTTGCAAAGTATAAACGCTCAAATTTTTGGCTTGTTAGTGGCGGCGGTGCTTTTTGTATGGTTTTTTAAGCGCATTGGCTTGCCGCCTATTTTGGCGTATTTAGCAACAGGCGTTTTAGCGGGCAGCCATGGCATTGGTTGGCTTGCGCAATCTCACGAAATAGAGTTTATTGCTGAGCTGGGCATCGTATTTTTACTGTTTAGTTTAGGGCTCGAATTTTCTATATCGCGGCTAATGGCCATGCGCAATATTGTGTTTGGACTGGGCTCGTTACAAGTTGGTGTTACCAGCTTGCTCTTCATTATTATTTTATATAGCTTAAATTTTAGCTTACTCACTAGCTTTACCATTGGCACAATTATGGCGCTTTCTTCAACCGCGGTGGTGGTTAAGCTATTAAAAGAAACTGGCGAACTAAACCAGCGCCGTGGGCAACTGGCGGTGGGCGTATTACTGTTTCAAGATATTGCCGTTGTGCCCCTGCTTATTATTTTGCCATTGTTTGCCTCAAGCGATTCGCAAAGTATTAGTTGGGCGCTGGCATTTGCGCTTACAAAAGGCGCGTTTGTGTGCTTATTACTGTGGGCGATTGGTAAATGGGTGCTGCCTAAAGTATTTAAAGAAATAGCGCAGGTACGAACCGATGAGCTGTTTGTACTTACCACAATTTTGGTGGCGTTATTTGCCGGCTTTTTAACTTACATGTTTGGTTTATCAATGGCGCTTGGGGCATTTTTAGCTGGCATGATGCTAGGAGAGAGCCATTACCGCCATCAACTAGAGGCTGATATTAGGCCATTTCGCGATATATTAATGGGGCTGTTTTTTGTAACTGTGGGGATGCAGCTCGATATTTTATTTGTGCTTTCGCATGGTTTTGTAATTATTGGCGCGTTATTTGGCTTGTTAATATTAAAAATTACCGTGCTGGCATTAAGTGCCCGATTAATGCATGAGCGCAATCAAGACTCGCTAGCCTGCGGCGTTATGCTGTGGCAAATGGGAGAATTTGGGTTTGTGCTTATTGCTTTGGCAGGTCAGCATGAGTTGCTCAATTCAGAGCAAGCGTCGTTTTTAATTGCCTTAGGGGTGCTTTCGATGGCGCTAACCCCGTTTTTAATTGATAAAACCCCACTAATGTTAAAGCAATTAGGTATTTTAGATCACCCCAGTATGGCGAGGGAGAGCGAGCCTAAAAGTAGCACCTTATATAACGATCACGTGATTATTTGTGGCTTTTCACGCGTAGGACAAACTATAGCGCGATTTTTAAAACCCGAAGCCATAGATTACGTTGCCATAGAAAGTAACCCTATTTTAGTACAAGAGGGCAAAGCCGCAGGTGAGCCAGTAATATTTGGCTA
This sequence comes from Pseudoalteromonas sp. Angola-4, assembly GCF_028599265.1. Classification (NCBI taxonomy): domain Bacteria; kingdom Pseudomonadati; phylum Pseudomonadota; class Gammaproteobacteria; order Alteromonadales; family Pseudoalteromonadaceae; genus Pseudoalteromonas; species Pseudoalteromonas sp. Angola-4. The sequence goes on from NZ_JAQREK010000006.1 coordinate 112,144, forward strand.
TGTAAAACAAAAAGATATTTTAAAGTGCGCAGGGGTAGAGCGAGCACGCTTAGTGATTATTACCTTTACAGAGCTTGAGCATGCACACGTGGTAATAGACGCCATAAAGCAGCTTGCACCCAACGTTAAAATACTAATAAGAACCCGCGACGACAGCCAATTAAACAACTTAAAAGAGTTGGGTGTTACTGAGGTGGTGCCTGAGTCGTTAGAGGCAAGCTTAATGTTGGTTTCGCATGTGTTGTCGATGTCGGGTGTACCGATGACACGCATTGTACGCCGTGTTAGTAAAGAGCGCCGTAATCGCTACCCGCTTATGCAAAGTTTTTACGCCGGTTACTTTAAAGACAACGAAGAAACCTCCTCTGAGCGCTTAGAATATTTACACGTAGTTGCGTTGCCAGATCAAGCCTATGCGGTGGATAAAACAATAGACGAGCTTAACTTATCTAAACGCCGCGTGACTGTAAAAGCTTTGCGCCGAAAGGGGCAAGAAATAGACGACCCATCAACCAGCACCACATTGTGCGCAAACGATGTATTGGTATTGCAAGGTAAGCCTAGGCGGGTAGAGCGAGTAGAGCATTATCTACTCGATGGGCTTGAATAAAAATGCATTTGATGTTTTTTACTGACATAGATGCAAGTTATTAAAATAACGCAGAGGTAGTTATCGAGCTCACTAAGCTTACTCTGCGATTAAATAGCCCATAGAACAAGTTTTAATTAGCAAAGGCCAACATTAGCTAGTCGAGCTCTAAAAATTGGCGTATTTCGGGTAGTTTTTTCATGCCATCTTCATAGCCAATTTGAATTAGGTGCTGAGTGTAGCGTTTTTCAAATAACAAATAGCTGGTTAAACTCGATTGCGAATGTTTTTTTACCCCAATTGTGCGCAGCAGCAACTTAATTGCCCACGGCATATCGCTGTAGTACTGCGCGGCAATATCGTTAAAGTTTTTTGATGGATTAATAATACACGTCTCTATTTGTTTCAGCTCTTGGTGTTTGTCGCGCGCCGGAAGCAGCCCTAAAGTGCGATTGACTCGCTCAAGGCGCTCAAGGTCGGCTTGCATGGTGTCGCTAAATACACTATCGAGTAAATGCCCAGCAACCGCAGAAAGCCCAGGGTAGTGGGGCGAGTAACCCGCCGGATGCGACTCTTTTGGTTGGTCTACCCCAATAATAAATATTTTTTCAGCCCCTAAATGAATGGACGGGCTAAGCGGTGAGAGCTGGTGAATAGAGCCATCGCCAAAATAGTGGTTAAATACATTAACACTTGGAAACACCATAGGAATGGCGCTTGAGGCCATTAAATGCTCAACGTTAATGCGCATAGGGCGACCTTCGCGCTTGGCACGCTGCCAAGGTGTTTGTGTATTTGACTGAAAAAACGCAACAGAGTCACCGGTTGTATAGCTTGAAGCGGTAATAGAAATCGCTTCTAAATAATTACGATGTAAATTACGTTCAATGCGGTGCAGGTCTAAAATTTCGTTTAATAAACCGCGCAAAGGGCGGTTATTCAGCAAACTGCCGGGTGGGTGGTTTATGTGCTCAGACTGAAAACTGGTTAAAATATTGCGCGCAATATGGCCAAATACACTTAAAAAGTCGCTTTTGTAAACCATAGATGTTGAAAAGTTTTTCCAAACAGACTCAAGTTTACGCACGGCCAAATGTGCACACGAGGCATAACAGGCCAAGGCTGCAGAATTAATCGCGCCTGCAGAAGTGCCGTTAATAATTCTAAATGGCAAAGGCGCGGTGCGGGGCATACTATGAGCAAGCGCTTTAAGCACGCCCACTTGATAAGCAGCGCGAGCGCCACCACCTGTAAGTAATAGGGCTATTTTAGGTTTATGTGGGTCAACTTGCTGGATTTTCATAGTGGTTTTTGAACTGCTTAACGTCTTTTCTTTATTTATCAACTTTAAGTCTTTAAGCTAGAAGAATCAAAGAATAACTGAGTTACTATGGCTCGTTGTTCTAATTAGTAAGTGTAGGTTTATGTTGTAAAGCCTATATTTAAGTAATAGTGATTACCGATAGTGAATTTTTTCCACTCAGCGTACTCTGAGTAATATGCATTTAAATTTATGGAGTTTGTATGTCAGATAAACCAGAAGCGTCAGATGTTCAAAAACGTCCGCCTAAAAACAATTTTTTATTCGCCGTTATTATTTTAATTATTTTAGTGTGTGCCGCTGCGTTCGTACTGTTATCGCCCACTGACGAGCCAGAAACTCGTACAGAGGTAGAGCAAACACCAAAAGAACAGCCTGTGATGGAGCTAAAGCCAGAAAACGACCCTGTGGTAGATGCGCCATCAGTTAAGCCTGAAAAGCCAGTTGAGCTAAGCGTGCCTGCTCAGCGCCCAGCTGAGCCAGAGCCGGTTGTAGAGCCATTACCAACGCTTGATGAAAGCGACACCGTAGTGGTTGCCAAAATGGATGAATACCTAAGCGACTCGGTAATGAGCCTAATGGTAACCGACGATGTAATTCGCCGTGGCGTCGTATTTATAGACAATATAGCCAAAGGCAAAATTGCTAAAAAGCATACGCCAGTGGTTAAACCCGAAGAAGAATTTAGCGTAAACGAAGGAGACATTTTAACAATTGACCCTAACAGCTACGAGCGCTATACACCGTATGTAAAAGTATTTACGAGCTTGAGCGCCGCCCAAGCTGTGCGTATGTACGAGCAGTACAAGCCATTAATCAACAACGCGTACAGTGAAATTGGTTACGGCGATGATGAATTTAATCAAACGCTAGAAGATGCTATTGAGTTATTACTTGATACACCGGAGCCAGAAGGCGAGTTACCGCTACTGCGAGACTCGGTTACTTATCAGTATGCGTTTTCTGAATGGGAGCAATTACCGGCTGCACAAAAACAGCTGTTACGTATGGGCCCAGAAAACATGAAAAAAGTAAAAGCAGCACTGCGTAAAATTAAAGCCGAGTTAGAGCGTAATTAATAGGCATTAAAGGCTGTTTTTAACCGCGATTGTATATGAAGTATGCAATCGCACTTTCTTTTTTGATTATCCCTTGAATAACACACCAAAAGTAGAGATAATCCTTCCCGCGCCAACCAAGGCCCTCAATGGTAGTCTTATTGGTCCTCTCGCAACACTAGCAGGCGAACCTGGTCAGGCCCGGAAGGGAGCAGCCACAGTTTGTGACGTGTGTGCCGAGATGTGGCTGGTAAGACTGCCACCCAAATTCCTCATTTGTGTTGTTTGAAGTATAAGTTGACATATTTGTACTAAAAGATGGCATAAATTGGAAGTATAAGGTGGCATAGTCTAGTATTTAACCAAATGGTTAGATGGTTGACTCACATGTACAGAAGAAAACTCAAACACTCCCGTGTAAAAAACCTCCATAAATTTGCTAGTCAAAAAAATAAATCTACCTGTTTAGTTGAATCCTCTTTAGAGTTTGATGCCTGTTTCCATTTTGAATTTTCACCATCAATAGCCGCATTTGAGGCACAACCACTCGGTTACGAATATCAGTTTGATAACCGTACATGCCGTTACACACCTGACTTTTTACTTACCCACACAGACGGCACGCAAAAATTTATAGAAGTAAAACCGCAAAGCAAAATTACTGACGAAGACTTTCGTGCACGTTTTATTGAAAAGCAAACCATAGCTAAGCAAGATGGACGCGACTTAATACTGGTTACTGATAAACAAATCCGTGTATACCCAACACTCAATAACTTAAAGCTTTTACATCGCTATTCTGGTTTTCAGTCTTTAACAGAGCTGCAAGCATCGGTGCTAGAACTTGTTAAGCAATACGGCTCTATTAAAGTGGGCCAGTTAGTTAACTTTTTAAAAGTAACTGCCGGTGAGCTACTTGCTACTGTGCTACGCTTATTATCACTAGGGCAGTTATTTGCCGACTTAACTACAAATGAAATATCAATAGAAACAGCAATTTGGTCTAACAATGTTTAATGACGGTTTGTTTGATGATGAGTTTAACCAGCCATTACCAAAAGTAGAAACCAAACTACCTCAAAATTACGCCAAAGATTTACAAGCCCTTCCTGAAAAAATTAAAAATACAACATTTGCTAAGCTTAAATATATTCAATGGCTTGAGGCTAATATTCAAGGTGGTTGGACACAAAAAAACCTTGAGCCTTTATTGAAAGTAATGCCTGAAGTTGAGGGAGAAAAGAAGCCCAGCTGGAGAACAGCAGCACGATGGTATAGCGCTTATACAAATGCAGATAAAAATATCATGGCGCTAATACCAAGCCATCAAAAAAAGGGTAACAGGGAGCGCGATACAGCCACCGATAAGTTTTTCGAAAAAGCACTTGAGCGTTACTTAGTAAAAGAAAAGCCTTTTGTCTCTTCGGCTTACAAGTTCTATAAAGACTTAGTGACTATTGAAAACGACAGCGTTGTTGGTAGCACACTAAAGCCTTTAACATACAAAGCGTTTAAAAACAGAATTGATAACTTACCACAATACGAAGTAATGATCGCTCGTTATGGTAAGCGCCTTGCTGATATTGCTTTTAATAAAGTAGAAGGGCATACACGGCCTACCCGAGTACTCGAAAAAGTTGAAATTGACCATACACCGCTTGATCTTATTTTATTAGATGATGAGCTACATATCCCGCTTGGTCGGCCAACACTCACCATGTTAGTCGATGTGTATAGCCATTGTATTGTTGGCTATTACTTTAGTTTCAGTGAGCCTAGCTATGATGCAGTAAGGCGAGCAATGCTAAATGCGATGAAACCTAAAAGTGAAGTGGCAAAACTATACCCCGATACGATTAATGAGTGGAAGTGCGCTGGCAAAATTGAAACACTTGTTGTTGATAATGGCGCTGAATTTTGGAGTAACAGCCTTGAGCTTGCTTGTGAAGAAATAGGCATTAATACTCAATATAATCCTGTTGCGAAGCCGTGGTTAAAACCATTTGTAGAACGTATGTTCGGCACAATAAATACTGAATTATTAGACCCTGTGCCTGGTAAAACCTTTTCTAACATTTTACAAAAGTATGAATACAATCCCAAAAAAGATGCAATTATGCGTTTTACGACCTTTATGCAGTTATTTCATAAATGGGTAGTAGACGTTTACCATCAAGATGCCGACAGCCGCTTTAAGTACATACCAAGCCAATTATGGGATCAAGGCTTTAATACGTTACCACCAACAATGCTGAGTGATGCTGATCTTCAACAATTGGATGTTGTGCTCAGTATTTCAAAGCATCGGGTGCTTCGTAAAGGTGGAATACGGCTAGAAAACTTAAGCTACGACAGTACTGAACTAGCCAACTATAGAAAGCAGTTTAGCCACAAAGTATCTCAAGAAGTTTTAATTAAATTAAACCCAGATGATATCTCTTATATCTACGTGTACCTTGATAAGCTAGAGCATTACATAAAAGTGCCATGCATAGATCCAAACGGTTACACCCAAAATTTAAGTTTGAATCAGCACAAAATAAATATACGTATTCATCGCGATTTTATTTCGGGCTCTATCGATAATGTAGGCTTAGCAAAAGCGCGTATGTTTATTCATGATAAAATTCAAAACGAGTTTGAAGAGTTAAAAAATGCGCCAAAACACTCAAAGGTAAAAGGGGGTAAAGCGTTAGCTAAGCATCAAAATGTTAGTAGCGACTCGCAGAAATCAATAGCTCAGAGCGAGCCAGTAGAACCCAAAAAGGTTACACCTAAAGAGCAGCCAGCTGATAGCTGGGATGACTTTATCTCAGATCTAGATGGATTTTAATTATGCTGACCGACAAACAAAAAGAAAAGCTTAATGAATTTCGTGATGTATTTATTGAATATCCAATAATAAGCACTGTATTTAACGACTTCGACAGATTAAGACTTGGTAAAGGGTTAGCGGGCGAAAAGCCTTGTATGCTGTTAAATGGCGATACAGGCACAGGTAAAACAGCACTAATAAAACAGTATAAAGAACGCCATTTACCGCAATTTATTAATGGAGTGACGAATCACCCTGTATTAGTCAGCCGCATACCTAGTAATCCGACACTAGAATCTACTTTAGCCGAGCTTCTTAAAGACTTAGGGCAAGTAGGCAGCACAGAGCGTAAATTGCGAGTAAACGGTACTCGGTTAACGAAATCATTAATTGAAAATTTAAAAACGTGTGGTACTGAGCTTATAATTATTGATGAGTTCCAAGAGCTAATTGAGCACAACCAAGGTAAAAAGCGCCGCGAGATTGCTAACCGATTAAAGTATATTAACGACGAAGCGGGTGTATCAATTGTATTGGTAGGAATGCCGTGGGCAGAAAAAATAGCAGACGAACCTCAATGGTCATCGCGTTTATTAGTAAGGCGGCAGCTGCCATATTTTAAATTATCAGAAAATCCAAAGCATTTTGTACAGCTAATAATTGGCCTAGCCAACCGTATGCCATTTACCGAAAAGCCAAACTTAAGTGAGCAAGCAACAGTATTTGCTTTGTTCTCACTATCAAAAGGTTGTTTCAGAACATTAAAATACTTTTTAGATGATGCCGTACTTTATGCATTAATAGACAGCGCAAAAACACTCACAACCAAGCACTTAGTTAAAGCATTTGAGGTACTGTTTCCTGACGTACCAAACCTATTTACCTTGCCCGTTTCAGAAATTACAGCAACTGAAGTTGAGCGCTATTCACTATACAAACCTGAAAGCGCCCTAGATGAAGATCCGTTTATAGCGACCAAGTTTACTGACCGGATGCCGATTAGTCAGTTGTTGAGGAAATAGGTTATACGGAGTCATGAATCTAGATTACTATTATTCGAATATTTAAAAATTAAATTATTAGGGAAAATATGAATAACACATTTGAAAGTCGTGATGAGTTTCATCGTAAGCCTGTAGCAGAAAACATGATTAAACTTTTGAGTTCATCTTTGGATGTATCTCCTATGATGCTTGATGGCAGTTGGGGAACGGGGAAATCTGAATTTTGTCAAAAAACAATTAATTTATTCAAATTAAAGGACACTCACCATTTAATCTATGTAGATGCATTTAAAGCTGATCATGTAGGTGAACCACTTGTCACGCTTCTATCAGAGATAATTAAGTTACTGCCAGAAAAAGAGCAGCCAGGCTTTATTAAAAAAATTATACCAGCTACAAAGTTTGGACTTAAAACAGGAGGAAAAGCTTTTGTTGGACATATTCTTAGGCAAGATTTTGCTAGTGTCGCCGATGATTATGACAAAGATATTCAAAAAGCCGCGGATAAAGCCATTGATGCTACAGTTGAGTCAATTATAAAAGATCAGGTACAAGCTGAAAAAAATCTAACTTCCCTTAAAGATGCGATATCCAGAGTAGCAGAAGAAAAAGCTATAGTGTTTTTTGTTGATGAGCTTGATAGGTGTAAGCCTAGCTTTGCTGTAGAAGTTCTAGAACTGATTAAACACGTGTTTGATATCGACAATGTTCAATTTGTACTGATTACTAACTCCCAACAATTGAGAGCATCAATAAATCATTGTTATGGTACTGATGTTGACTCTCAAAAGTATTTAGATAAGTTTTTAAAATTCACTATTAAACTCAGTAATAAGACTATACCAAATAGACTTGAACCAATTTTTGCTTCCATGACCTTATTTGAAAAGTTAGTTCGGGAAAATCAGCATTTACCAACAAACCTTTACTCACCTGAGTTACCTAAAAAATTTATTGAGTCGATAATTATCAACCTAGAACTATCTTTACGAGAAGTCGAAACGCTTGTTAGATATCTGGAAGTGTTGCAAGTCTTAACCGAGGGAAATGCATTTTCAGAAGGTAATTATTTGGGGTATTTATTGTTAAATACACTAGCTGTTGTTATCTATTGTTTCAAGCCCGATTTAGCTAATGAAATAAGCAACTCTAAGTATGATGCTAAAGAGATTGCTAATATCTTAGGAATAAAGAAAGTTAACCCATATCCTGAAGGTCATAATAGACCTTCGGTTCATGAAGTTCTAATGGTCATTTTAGCTAAAGATTGTGATGTTAATGCCGCTGAATTTATTCCTAAAGAAGATCAGGATAGTTGGGAAAAAACAATAAATGACGGCTTTTTTAATTGGGGCATAGACCCTGGCTACGCCATTCTAGAGCTTAAAAATACATTCGAAGTATTAGGGCTGCAACCTTCCAGTACTTAATTTATTTGATTGCAGGGGACATTTGCAATCTCAAGTTGTAATTTCTAAAAAAAACACCAGAGATTTTTTCAACAGCGAGTGTCTCCTCAAAAAATGATAAGCAAGTATTTATAATGCTTTCAGGCTTTAGTAAGTGCTCTAATTTATATGAAACATTCATTTTTTCTGCTTGCTCGACAAAGAGGTTGTAATTATGGGAAGGTGGAAATTCGTTTTTTAACAGCTCAAATATGTATTTTGTATCTATGGGGGTATTGATTGGGTAGCTGTCAATAAACTCTGCTAACTTACTAAATATTAATATATACCAGCGATCAAACATCCAAATCTGAGGGTGTGAATTATTTGTTTTTAATAAAGCTGGATACTTGGGATTTTTAACATTAAAATTTTCGTTGTGAGTCATATCGCTTTGTGAAGCTAGCCATATTTTCCATTTAGGGTAATCATTTGAAAAATACCTATCTTGTTCTGATGCATAAATGTCAGCATAGTTTGTTACCTGCTCTATAAACTTATATTTTTCTAGTTGCTTTTCTTTTTCAGTAATAGCTGTAAGTTTTGCTCTTTCTAAAGCCGAACGTGGAGGTGTAAAGTTAAGCCATTCGAATTTAAAATGTTTTGATTTTTTTATTCGACCTACGATGATCTGGCCTGATTCTTTTTTGAGGATATCGGGAATATCATGTTGAAATAAAAGAGCAATATTTAGCACTCGTTCTTGGTTAGATTTATTGAAAGCAATGCATTTTAAAAGTAAAAAATGTTCATGCTCTACTTCAAGTGACACTTTTTCGAACTTTATACTTTTACTTTTTACTACTTGGGCTGATAAATCGTAATTTTTACCATTGACATTATGATTAAATTCAATGCTGTGACTGGGGATTTTTAGTTGCTGTCGCTTTTTTAAGTTATTAAATTTACGAAGCGATCGCTGTCTTGATTCTTCAATTTGTTGTCGAATTTTTTTATTCATTTCTATTTGGTTGAGTTCAACTTTTTGATTTATTTCTTCTCTTAATTGATCCTCACACCAACCAAATAACCAATTAGACGTATCATCATTATGCTTAAGAGCACAATTTAAATCAGCATAATCTGAATCAATATAAACTGATAAATCATACTCTAAGGAAGCGATTTTCTTTTCACGATAAAAGTTAATTTTCTCTGCTGAGCAAGGCGATGTTACCTTAATTTCAACTAATAAATCACCGACATCAGTTTCTAACTTCACATCGGCTATGTATTTGTTATGAATGCTATATTCAAGTTTTGCAGACTTTATTAAGGCTTTTCTACTAGGTTCAGTTTTGCTGTAACCTCTATGGGAAATAGTAATCGCTGGGAGGTTTATTGTTTTAGCCGTTAAAAAATATTCTTGAGCGTACCGATGCAAAGCGGTCATTAAGCATGTTCTAGATTCTTCTTTAGTAGTATGAGCAAATGAATGTGCTTTTATTTTTCCGCCATTGCGTGCAATTAAAGGGTCATTACATGCGATACAGAAGCAATTACATGCTTTACCATTTTTGACATTACTTATTGAAACAATCTTACCAGACGCATCACTAGCAAAAACAAGCATAAAATTCCTTTTAACTCATAAATATATACATTAAGACATTACTAATTAAGTTTATATTTAAAAACTAAAATATCCTTAGTACACTTATAGGTTAGATACTAAGAGAATCTTAGCAAGATATGTTTTATAGCTAAGGTTCACATGGAAACTCCAACACCTTCACGCCTAAAATCTGCAAGAAAGGCAGCAGGCCTTACTCAGCAACAGCTAGGTATGGCATTAGGAATGGAGCCAAACACGGCTAGTGCTCGCATGAACCAATACGAAAAAGGCAAACATGCCCCTGATTTCTTAACCATGAAACGCATTGCTAAAGAGCTAGATGTACCAGTTGCCTACTTTTACTGTGAAGAAGATACATTGGCGGAATTAATTTGTGCTTTAGGTAAGTTAAAAAAAGAAGAGCAAATTGAATTATTAAATACCATTAGAATTAATAAGTTATAAGGATCAGGTAACATGGAGGTAAATGTGAATTCAATCAGAAATATTGGTAAAATTGAAGATGAATTTTGGCTTTTAGAAGACGTGCGCCAGTTAACTTTTTTTATAGGTCCAAATAATTCGGGTAAAAGCAGAGAGTTAAGAAAGTTATTCATAGATGAGAAGAGTAGGTGGTTTTTTGAGTTTTCTGAATATATAGCGGAGGAGTTGTTGTCTTTTTTTATAGATGGGCTTGCTCAAAGGAAATGGTCTAGCCAAATAGCCAGTTTTGGTAATGTAGATACTAATAAAATTCAAAGAGAACTACCTGCACTTATCAAAGCACCAATAGGGCTTGCGGACATTGGTAAAAAGATATACAAACTTGGCAAACCAGAAAATTACAATTCTCATTCGGAAGAGGAGCGTTTTAGTAAGTTCTTCGATAGTGTGTTTAGTTCATATTATGAACATGAAGATATTGAGAAACTCAAAGAAAGTACTAACGTTGCCGGATGGAGTAATATATATATTCCAACTCTTCGGGGATTGCGCCATGTTGCTGTGGAAGATATTTTTGAAGCTCGAACAAACTCAGACTACTTTCCTAAATTAAAAAAAGGTGAATGTGAGGTTTTTACAGGTCACAGCCTTTATAAAGATCTCACACAACACTTACTAGGCTCTTACGGAAAACGGCAAAAAGTCCGCGAGTATGAAAAGTATCTATCTGAAAACTTCTTTTTTGGCAGGGATATTTCGTTAGTTCCAATGGTTGATAAAGATGTTGTATATGTCAAAGAAGGTGATGATGCAGACAGGCCTATCTATGATTTAGGCGATGGTATTCAATCAATTATATTATTAACTTATAAAGTTTTTATGGCTGAAAAACCGACAATGTTTTTTATTGAAGAGCCAGAACACTTTTTACACGCTGGACTTCAAAGAACATTAATTGAAACATTTGCAAAGCATAAAGAACATATGTTTTTTATGACTACCCATTCAAACCACTTTTTAGATTTGGCTCAAGAGCGTGACGATATTTCTATTCAACAAGTTTCAAGGGTAAAAGGTGAGAGTAAAGTACAAGCCTCATTAGATTACGGTGAGTTACTTAATGAGCTTGGTGTACGTGCATCGTCGGTACTTCTTGCTAATTGTTCAATTTGGGTGGAGGGCGTTACTGATAAATTATACTTGCGAGCCTATCTAAATAAATACATCGAAGAGCTTGAAGATGAAGATAAGAAAAGTAAGCTGAAAAGTTATCATGAAAATCTTCATTTTGTTTTCACAGAGTACCAAGGCAGTAATATTACTCATTGGGATTTCAGTGACGGTCTTGAAAGCGATGGTAGTGAAACCCCCGCTAAAAGACTCAACAGAAATATCTTACTAATTGCTGATGCAGATATTGAGTGCAAAGGTGAGCGTGTTGAAAGCTTACGAGTAGCTTTGGGTGAGGCATTTTATTTACTTGAATATAAGGAAATCGAAAACTTTATACCCTTTGATATTTTGATTGATACTGCTAAAGCTAGATGGGGAACTTTTACCCAAAGAGCCGATTGTGATATCGATAAATTTAATAAAATTAAAGAAAGCTCATTTAGAAAAAAAGATGTTGGTATCGGTAAGGTTTTAGAGCGTAATGTCGTTAAAGCTGAAGGACTTAAGCGGAACTTTTACTCTGACAAATCAGGTACAATTAAAGACAAAGTTAAATTTTGTCATACTGCAATTTCACTAATGAATGAATCTGATGATTGGAAATTAACGCCAGAGCTAACTTTATTATGTAAAAGGGTCTGGGACTTTATTGAATCACATAATCAATAACTGCTTATGTGATTCGACCTTTTAGGTGTGAATGGGCAGATTCTGAAATATCACATCCGATAGCTTGTCGATTTAAGTTATTGGCTGCTACTAAAGTAGCTCCTGAGCCGAAAAAAGGATCGACGACGAGTTCATTTTCATTACTGCTTTGAGAGATAAGCGTTTCAATTAACTTAACTGGTTTTTCAGTAGGGTAGCCCCTATATACTCTTTTACAAGTGAGGATGTCTGGCACGCTTAGATCATTTAACTTACGCTTACCTTTCTCGAAAAAAAGAATATATTCGTGTCTAGCTCTGTAATGATAACCCATTCCAATAGTCACTTTATCCCAAATTATTGGCTTCCAAAACTTGAAACCTACGTTTTCAGCTATTGGCTTAATATAAAACATTGTTTCTTGATCGCAGAATAGATAAAAATGAGAACCTTTTTTAAGCACTCTGTAAATTTCAATTAGTAGTTCTTCAAAGCGATTATTTGGGAATATGTCGAACCATTGATTACTTGACGATTGACTTACTTTTAGGCGAGTGGTGGTTCCTATTTTTCGATGTTTTTCTAAGGATTCGTAGGGTGGATCAGTAATTAAAAGATCAACACTCTCGGTTGAAAGTGTTGATAACCAATTTACCGCATCATCTTTATGTACTTGCATTAAATCTCTTTAGCTAAAGTGTGCTACACAAACGGCCATTGTGAAAAGCTTTCGAAGCAATGCCCTTTTTTAATCTTCGACAATCACTGCAATAGCTTTGATATCCATCAGGGTTGCGAGCTGTTTTACGAGCAGGAGTAATTCCAAAAGAAGCCGGATATGGATGGAATATATGTTCAGAACCATTAGCGTCAGAACAATGAGGGCATGATTTAAACTTTTGACCGGTTGATGAATCTTTCTTTTGAACCATACCGCTATTTAAAGCTTTGCCACAGCAGTTACAAGCCATAAAAATCTCCTTATAAGTTAGCTTTGTATTATCAAATTTGAATTTTTATTATGTTACTGGCCATTAATACATCCTTTAGAAATGCCGTAACGCTCTCTACAGTATCAGATATTGTACTTTTGTGAAGTACGAATGATTTAACGATAATTATTTTGACTATCTAATTTATTTAGCCTAAACCTAAACTAAGATTTTCTTAGTTTAGGTTGGCGATGCATTTTTTAGTTCAAACAAAACCTTACCCAGATGAGGCGCTTGAAAGCTATTTACTAAGGCTTGCAAGTGATAACTCATACGATGGCTATAGTGAGCTTGCTGATATTTTATGGCAATGGCTTGCAGAGCAAGATCATGAACTTGAAGGTGCGTTGCCGTTAGAGCTGAGTAAAGTTGATGTTTATCATGCTAGGCAAGCGAGCAGCTTTAGAATAAGAGCGCTTAAGTTAGTAGCCCAATTAGCTGATGTAAACGCTGGTAATATTCTTGCGCTTGCATGGCGGCGCAGTAACTTTAAATTTGGCAATCTTGCCGCAGTAAGCCGTAATGAGCTGACTATTCCCCTTGAGCTACTTCGCACTGATAATATACCTGTTTGCATTGAATGCTTGTTTGAATCTTCTTACGTTCCTTTTTATTGGCATTTAAAGCCCTATAAGACGTGCCATAAGCATAAAACACAATTAACTACACATTGTGGTGAATGCCATGAATTAATTGATTATAGAGCTTCTGAGGCGTTTTTAGAGTGTGATTGTGGTTGTAAACTAACCAGTAGTGAACAGTTAAACGATGCAGACTTTAAAATTGCATCTGCGCTTGCAAGTAGTAGCAGCCAAAAAATAGTGGGGTTAATATCGTGGTTTGCGAAGGTTAAGCAACTTGATGTAAGTGATGCTGACTTTAACCGTACTTTTATTGATTATTTTAGTACTTGGCCTGATGGTCTTACAGCTGAATTAAACTTACTCACAAACAATGCGCGGCTCAAACAACTTAACCCTTTTAATAAAACTAAGTTTAACTCTGTGTATAGCAGTGTGATCCGTGATGGTCAAATAGCTGCAACAAGTAACCGTAAAAACAAAGTTCTTGATGAGATTATTAATTACTTTGTCGAATTAGTTGATAGTAATCCTAAAGCTAAACATCCAAATATTGCTGACTTACTGCTTTGTACTTTTGACACCGCAGTATTATTAAACACCACCACAGAGCAAGTTTACAGGCTTCACCAAGAAGGCTTTTTAAACTGTGCTTACCCACAAAAAAAGCACGAACAGCTCAGAGCTGATAGCCATGTTTTTTATTTACGCCAAGTAATTGAACTACAGCAAGCATTCGCAGCTGAAAAGACTCAAACAAAAAAACAATTTATAGCGCCGTGGTAACTTATGAACTTACAAGATGCATTTGCAATTGAATCACTAAAAGAAAAAACCACAGCACTTAGAAAGTTGTTTGCCCCATACACGCCTCATGTTGCGGTAGATGGCTTTGAAGAACAAGCGCTGACTGTGCTCATTAACCTAGTTTATAAGCGCAGTGAGATTGATGATTTAACAAGTGTAAGAACTGCTAAAAGTGTATTGCGCGATGAAGTGTTACTGAGTAAGTGCATTAACGAAGTTAAATGGTTTCATACTCATAACTTAAAATACCCCGATATACGCGTAAGCCATCAACGTTTAATTAGTGAGGTTGTAAGTGAAGATATTGCGGGTATTTGCAGCCGGTCATTACCTTTAAGTTTTGGCTGGTCGCACAACAGTGCTGAAATTAATCATGCAAAGTTATTTTTAACCTCGTTTAATTGGCAAGGTGAACTGACTTGTTTAGCAAAGTTATTAATAACTGAAGAGCCTGTTTGGATTAATTTAATAAGAGCCTACGGGTTTACTAAAAAGGCGGTTTTAGACATCGCGGCTAAAATAAAACAACAGTTGCCAGTGGCAGAACTCCCATTAGAAGTAAGCTCTTTTTCACCACAACTACAAATGCCATTCCAGCAAAGCTACCTTGCGATTACGCCTGTAGTAAGCCATGCAATGCTAGCTAAAATTCAGCAATTAACAACAGAGCGTAAGTTAAACTTTGGTTTAATTGAGCACTCAAGGCCAGCCAATGTAGGCGATTTAGCAAGCTCAGTAGGTGGCAATATAAGAGCCTTGCGTTACTTTCCTAAAACAAATTCAAAGGCTATTAACCGCCCTAAAGTAGCCAATGATGATATTGAGAAAGCATTTAAAGTTCGTGCGCTATTAAGCAGTCAATTTCAACAGGCGCTTTTGGTGTTAGTGGGTATTAAGCAGTTTAATACGTTAAGGCAAAAGCGATTAGCGGGAGTCGCGGCTATTAGGCAAGTACGTATTAGCTTGCAGTTATGGCTTGATAACATTCTGGAAGCTAAAAATAACGCTCAAGGGCAAGCTTACCCTGAGTGGGCAAAGCATTACTTAGATCAGAGTATTACTAACTGCATTAGCCAATTTAGTAACGTATTAAATGAGAGCCTTAGTAATTTAAGTAAGCTCAAACGCTTTGCGTATCACCCTAATTTAATGGGGCTGTTCAAAACGCAGTTAAACTATGTGTTTACTCACTGTGCAACGGAAGAGGAAACATTAAATGATGAGCAAATAGTGTATGTACATTGCCAAGATATGCGAGTGTTTGATGCCGAGGCAATGGCTAACCCATATATTCAAGGCATGCCGTCACTTACTGCTTTAAATGGGCTTGCTCATAACTTTGAGCGTAAGCTAAAAAATTTTATAGACCCTTCAATTAAGTGTATTGGTAGTGCCATTTACATTGAAAACTATCAGCTACATACAGGTAAACCATTACCCGAGCCAAGTAAGTTAAAACAAGTTGCTGGCCATACTCATGTGATAAGTTCCGGTATTATCGATAAGCCTAAATGCGATATAACACTCGATTTAGTATTTAGGCTTTTTGTACCAAATATTGAGCTTTTAGATAAGTTGAATAGTCAGCTTATAAAGCCCGCACTACCATCTATGTTTGAGGGCGGGACTATGCATCCACCTTCGTTATATCAAAATATAGATTGGTGCCATTTACATACTAAACCAAGTGAGCTGTTTAAAAATATAAAGGCAAAATCGTCAAATGGCAGTTGGTTATACCCTTCGAAAAAAGTAGTTAAAAGTTTTGAACAATTGATTGATGCCCTTAACGGTAACTTTAATTTAAGACCCGCTGCAATTGGTTTTGCTGCGCTTGAAGAACCCGTAAAGCGAGATACAGCCCTACATGAATACCATTGTTATGCTGAGCCCGTAATCGGGTTGTTAGAGTGTGTTAGCAATACATCAGTAAAGTACGCAGGCGCTAAGCAGTTCTTTCATGACGCATTTTGGGTTATGGATGTTCAAAAAGAGTCTATGCTTATGAAAAAGTCTAAGTTTGAGTATGAATAATGCAATTACCTCGGCACTTAAGTTACACGCGTTCTCTCTCACCCAGTAAAGCGGTGTTTTTTTATAAAACACCAGAGTCTGACTTTGAACCGCTACAAATAGAGCAAAATAAATTAGTTGGGCAAAAGTCAGGGTTTGGCGATGCGTATCAAAAGCAAAATGTGGCTAAAAACTTAGCGCCACAAGATCTCGCTTTTGGGAACCCTCAAACAATTGATGTGTGCTATGTGCCTCCAACAGTAAATGAGCTACTTTGCCGTTTTTCACTCAGGGTTGAGGCTAATAGCAATGAGCCACATGTTTGTGATGATCCTAAAGTTATTTATTGGTTAAAACGTTTTTTTGAAACCTATAAAAAGCACAATGGCCTTAATGAAGTTGCTACCCGTTACGCTAAAAATATACTGATGGGCAATTGGCTTTGGCGCAACCGTCAATCACCGAACGTTGATATTGAAATCCTCACAGAACATGCAGACCCAATTATTGTTGAAGGTGCACAAAAACTAAAATGGCAAGACAATTGGTAGAATAATCAAACGGCATTATTAACGTTGTCAGAAGCTATTCAAGAAGGGCTTAGTAACCCTCAAAATTATTGTTATTTAGATATAACCGCAAAAATTAAAAATGCATTTAGCCAAGAGGTTCACCCAAGTCAAAAGTTTGTAGATACTGTTGAACAGGGCATGTCATCTAAACAACTTGCATATACTCAAGTAGGCGATAAAAAAGCAGCAAGTTTAAACTCGCAAAAAGTAGGGGCCGCTATTCAAACTATCGATGATTGGTATGAGGGAGGTTACAAACCTTTGCGCACCCATGAATATGGCGCAGATAAGCAAATATTAGTTGCACACAGAACACCTAAGACCCATTCAGACTTTTATTCATTACTCCCGCGCATTGCTTTGCATATTAAACACATGGAAAAGCATGGTTTAGATCAAAGTGAACAATCAAACGCAGTTCACTTTATTGCGTCAGTGTTGATCAAAGGTGGCTTGTTCCAAAGGAGTAAAGCTTGAAGCGCTATTACTTTACCATTACTTATCTACCTAAAAATTGTGATGTAAGCCTGCTGGCTGGGAGGTGTATCGGCATTTTACACGGGTTCATGAGTTCACGCGGAATAAGTAATATTGGTGTGTGCTTTCCTAAGTGGAATGAGCAAACGGTAGGTGATCAAATAGCGTTTGTATCAATAGATAAAAAGCAATTAAACAACCTATCTCAGCAAAGCTATTTTGAGATGATGGCTCATGATAAGTTATTTGGCTTATCAAAAATACTCGAAGTACCAACAGAGCAAAATGAGGTTATGTTTATTCGCAATCAATCAGTAGCCAAAGCTTTTGTTGGCGAAAAGCAAAGGCGGTTAAAACGCGCTAAAAAACGAGCTGAAGCCAGAGGCGAAGTCTACAATCCAGAATATCAATTTGAGGCAAAAGACATAGGCCATTTTCATTCAATACCCGTATCAAGCAAAGGCAACGGGGAAAATTTTATACTTCATATACAAAGAATTGAAAATGCTAATGCGGTAGGAAATCAATTTAATAATTATGGCTTTGCTACAAATCAAACATTTCAAGGCACAGTTCCCTCTTTGAATACCCTTTTTTAATAGTTATAAAACACTCTTTTAATTTTCAACTGGTTATAAGGTTGGTTAAAAATAAGGGTAAATAATTTAAATGCGTTTAACAGTTTGGTATTTATAGAAATTTAAACTATTTTTAATAGTGAACTGCCGAGTAGGCAGCTGGAAATGAAGAGGACTGGATCATAGGGATGCTTTACACGTGAACTGCCGAGTAGGCAGCTGGAAATTGAAGGTCAACCAGGTTTAACGAAAGATGGATGTGAACTGCCGAGTAGGCAGCTGAAGTTAGGCCGGGAAGTGAATAACCACAAATTGTGACTTTTAACTGCCGAAAAGGCAGAGGCTAAATAGAGAGACCCCAGCAAAAGCTGGGATGTTTTTAAGCGTTATAACCGTATTTAAGGCTATTTATAACGTTCTTAATTAACCTTCTACCAGCAATTGTATTTACAAATGTTAAAGGTGTTTTAGAGCTAAATTGTAAGGAGTACGTATTTAGCCATTTATTCCATCGTTCAATATTTTCAAAGTAATCAATACAAGCTGATGCTAGATGAGCTAACTCAAAGGTATTTTCACTCAAAGTTGCATTTAAACGTGTGTACTCTTTTTTATGACGTTCCAAAGTTCTAATATTTGTACCAATTGCTTTAGCAAAGGATTGAATATCCCAACCTAACTGAAGCCTAAACTCCTCAACACTCTTTATATCTAAACCACGCTGAATTAATTCAATTTCATCTAAAGGGTTTGAGCTTAAATTAACTTTTCCATTGCTGAGTATATCTACAAATTTATGATTAGCACTAGGTTGAATATCACTAGGCATACATACCTCAAAGCCAAGAAAAGTTATATTTAATAATAGCACTTCTGTTATCCAGCTGATAGTCGGATTAGAGCGATAACCGGACATTGATATTTGCTTAATATCATCCCTAGTTTATTGGTTAAACTGCTCTTTGCGCATATATTCATGAATATGAGCGACGCGCGCAGATTGTTCTATTTTACTTTTTTAGAAAGCTAAGTGATAGTAATACCTTAGGTAATTTGTTAAAACTATATAAAGTAAATAAATGAGCGTTAAGTCCCCAGAAATATGCGCGATGAACGCGCTATTTAATTATTAGGTGGTGCTATGAAATCAAACCGTTGTTTACCTCTAATTTTTTGGGCGCTCATACCAATAACTGTAAATGCACAAACACGCGGTGGCATTTGTCAGAGCGCTGTCTGTGATTTTACAGGGGGATTGATTGGCTTAACTTTGCTTGTATTATTTTTTCTTTTTCTTTCTACATCGATAGCTAAACATGGTTTTTGGAGAGGAATTTTTGAACATACAGCAGTGAGGATTCTGATTGTATATTGTGCAGTGATTGCTGGGTTAATTTTTGCGATGTTGTTAGCTATTGAAGTTTTTGGAAAAATAGGCGGCGTTTTATTGTTCATCGCCATTGCGTTCATGCCTAAGTCTTGGATAAAAGGTATTAAAGAAGATGATAAATAAAGTACCTAACAATCTCCATCAAAAACGCGCCCGTTACCAAGTCCGCAATTGGCACCGCGCCGAACCTCGCAAAGAGCGAGAACCAGTCAGTCAAAAATTTTGATACCTGAAGTCAAGATTTGACTATCGTTGGCTTTTTCATTTGATGAAAGTAAATGTTTTTAATCGTGATGTATGATGTTGGAGCAAAGCTTGATTAATCAAAAAAGGTGTTCATCACTAAGAATCTAAATAATTGGAATATAAAAATAATAACAAGGGTGTTTAAATGAAAGTTAGTGGTTTCACTGTTAATCAAGATTTGTGGCAAAGTCTTAGACACTGCCAGAAAGAAAGTATTCAAACGGCGCTTAGTTACATAAAAAAGCCGGTAAATGAAAATGCGAACTCTTGTCTGATTAGCTTGCCAACAGGTGCGGGTAAGTCTGGTGTAATAAGTATTGTATCTCACAAAGCGACCCAAAAACGGGTGTTGGTTTTATGTCACCGACGTGCCGTTTGCGACCAACTCTTTAAAGAAATAGATGGCAAGTTCTTTAGTGACCGTGTTGAAGGCGAGGTTATAAAACGTAAGACTGTTTACAGCGATGTGAACGATACATCTAAAAATGGTGTTTACGTTTCTACATTCCAAAAATTGCAAACCTTTGATAGCAATCAACTTGAGCGATTAAAGCAAGATATCGACCTTATTATTATTGATGAGGGTCATGCTGAACCCTCTCCAGTATGGAGTACATTGGTGCGTGGTATTGACGCTCATAAAGTTGTTATTACAGCTACTCCGTACAGGAATGATTTGTATCAATTCGATGTTACCGAAGACGCTAGTTATATTTATACCTTTAAAAGAGCGCTTGCAGACGGTGTTTTGAAAGAGCCAACTTTTGAACAAATCTTTTTAGCTGAATTAAGCGGTAAAATCACACAGTTCTTAGAGGCTAATGAGGGCACAAAGTGCATTATCAAGTGTGAAAAGTTTGAAGATATTAATCGCTTTTACTATTTGTTAAACGATGACTTTTCGGTGTTAGCTATACACGAGCAATTTACTAAAGATGAACGAGATAATGTAAAAGTTTCTGTACCAGCGAACCTTAAAGGTTCTGATTACCAAGTCATTATTCACCAGAGGAAACTGGATGAAGGGGTCGATATTCCGGAGGCGAAGTTATTGGTTTTGGCCTATGCAGTCAATAGTGGTCGGGAACTAGTTCAAACAATCGGAAGAGTAGTTCGTTTATATGGTGCTATTGAACCTAAAATTTTGGAAATTGAAAGCGATGCAAATAGCCAAATGTGGCAAAACTACAGAAAATTTGATCGTTCACTAGATAGTGCTGATTCAGTAAAAAAATTCATAGCATCACTAGACAGTAATAAGTTGATTGAGCGTTACCTAGAAGCGTTCCCTGATGTGAGTTATTACGGGAACCGCTTTGTAAGTAAGTTTGACCTTAATACCTTCGAGCCGGAAAGTTCTCTTAATATCCCAACAGCATCAATTTGTTTTTTGAACCAATCACAGGGATTCAGCGTTCAGCTTTTATCTGATCATCTATATTGGCGATGTAATAATGCTGGTGAACTCGCGAGAATATTTGCTACAGAAACTGGTATTCATGGTGTTATATCAATCGCATTCAATAAGTCTCGGTTTTTAACAGACCAGTTTTTCTTTGAGCCTTCACTTGAAATAACATTGTATAAACAGCTCTCGAACAACGTTGTTGCAATTTATGATAGCCGAGGTCGCAGATTTAATGGTGAGAAAGATATAAAACTCGGCTCTGCGGTATCTCTAGATAAACTGCTTAAGGTAATGTCATTAGGTGAATCAGCCTCAACGAAAGAAGCGAGTAGTAAATCGATTAGTTCTGCTAGAAAGCGTCCTGAAAGCATCGCGGTAAAAGGACGTAACTTAGAGCAAATGGCTGACATGCAAGCTAATGCTTCATATCGGTTAGCCACGATGCGTTGTGATACCTATGACCAATCCAATAAAAAGAAAGGTAGTTATTATGTAGGCGCAGATTCTGGGCGAATCTCAGATCAAAAAGAGTCATCGTTTACTTTGGGTGATCTTAATGATTGGCTTACAGATATTGATAGCGTCATATCTGCAAATATTAATATAAAGAACGCCTTAATACATTCATATGCAAAGCCAATATCTGTTGATGAAAACTTTGAAGCTCACAGTTTGATTTTTGATTTAACAGAGTATGAGTCTCCGATTAGTATTTTTATAGCTGAGGAAAAATATAAACTCGATAATTCGTTTTTGTATTTAATTTATGATAACGGTGCTTTACTTGTTGATGGTGTTGAGGAAAGTAAAATCTTAGTCAACTTTAATAAAGAAGAACCTTATCTAGAAATTACACCAGAAGTGGAAATACTATATTCACTTGAAGGTGGGGAACACCAAGACATAACTGACTTTCTCAACGAGCACTTACATAAAGCTCTTTTGGCTAACGGGATAAGCTTTTCAAACGGTAAGTTCTATCAATTAACACTTCCTCTGGCTGATAGTTTCGTACTAGGTGCTTCAAATCTTGCCAATGTTGTTATTGGGCTTAAACCACTTATTGGTGAAGATTTAGATGAGAAGGGATGGCAAAAAGAGAAAAAGGATAAAAAGGGTTTTCATCAAATAGTGGATGATGGCTTTAGTCCGCATTCTGTTTTTTATTTAGTGGATCAATTAAAAGCTAACGGGTTTGATAACCCAACTAAAAACGAATTAGGTCCATTTGCTCCTTATATACCCGAAGCTGATTTGTTAATTAACACGGATATGGGAACTGAGCCTGCTGACTTCATAGTTTCGTCAAAAAATAAATTGGCTTTTGTTCACGTTAAATGTGGCAAAGCTACAAAAATGCCAAAATCGTCGGCTGGTGCACTAGCAGAGGTTGGCTCCCAAGCCATAAAAAACATTGACATGCTTATTAGTGGAGATATTGAACTGAAGCCTTTTAATTGGAATAGGCTTCATACAGCTTGGCCAGATTCTGATGCCGCACAAAATATTGTTGAAAGAATTAGAGTTTTTCAAGGTGAAAAGTTTAGTGCTCAAAATGAGCAGGAAAGGTTAGAAAAATTAAATGAGTTATGGGGCACAGTTGCTGCAAGAAGACGCTCAACAGCAGTAAAAAAAGAAATTTGGATTGTTGTTGCCAATGGCTTTTCAGCCAAACATTTTGAGCGGCAATTAAAGTTAGGTCCAGAGGCTAATGGCGAAACCTTACAAGCTTTTCAGTTATTTAATAGTTGGTTGGCAACAGCTCATGATAATGATGTTGAGTTGAAGGTTTTTGTTTCACCATAGTGGTAAATGTGATCTAAGGAATAAGCTTTTGGTCATGCTAAATTTTAATTAAAATAGAATTGTTTAGATTAAATTGAAGGCAAATTATGGATGATTATTCTTTAAAGGTTAAGCAAGAAATTTTAACGCTTTATTCAAAAGGAAATAGAGTAGATGACGCTTTTCAGCTTTTTTCAAAACACCGGATGAAGTTGAGTAAAGCTGAGAAAGAAGTGTTTCGAGAGAAGTATGCAAATAAATCAAGCAAAGAAGATTTAAGTGACTTTATAGGCTCATTAAATTTTGATGACGCGAAAAGCAACTATGAAATAAGTAAGAAAACAAGTAAGAGAAAGTTAGCTAGTAGAAAGCTCGAAAAGAAAAGCTACGGCCCTAAGTTTAATGTAGAGCGGTATCTTCTAACTAAGGAGAGCTCTGATTCATATCTGAGTAGTTCACTCGAAATAGACCGTGATGCTTCGCTCATATCGTCCCAAACATTTTCTTATGAGTTAGATGAGCTTCAGCAAAAAGAGCCTGACTTAAATAGCCCAAGTGATGAGGTACCACTTCATCTATATGTTTATGATCCAGAAGATGTAAATGAACTTAGTCTTGATGAAATCTCAGAGGTTTGGCTGCATAGGTATGAGCTATGTGGAACAAAAGAAGCTGCGGCAGAGGTGCTTGCTCTTAAGGATATAAATGATGGAAATGTTGATAGCTATCAAGGCTGGGAAAGTTATTTAAATCATGACTATATTACTGAATTTGAAAATAAAGTAAAAAGTGATGCATTCGTTCGGGCTGATCACTGTGCAAGTCAAGAAGCGATTAAAGTTGATAATCCATTTGATAGAAAAAAACATAGCCGATCGCAACTCATTAAGTTGCCTTTAAAGCAGATTATAAAATTATGGGAAGAACGAGATTATTCTTTTAATTCAGTTGCAGCCGCTTGTGAAGCTTTAGCAATTATTCGTTATACCAATAAAATTGATAACCAAAAGAAGCACTGGAAAGCTTTTCTTGAACACCCACAAATTCTTGACTTAGAGTACGATTATGACGAGGCGGGAGATGAATCTGAAGAGAAAGATAGATTTGCCAAGCTAATTCAGAAAGAGAGTTTGGATTTAGAAGCCTTATCTGAGGATAACCGGAGTAGAGTTACTAGAAGTCAGGTAACTAGGGTCGGTCAGCAGGGATTTCGAGCACTTATTCTGGATAATTTCTATTTGAAATGTGCTATATCTGGCAGTGAAGAACAAGCCTTGCTTGAGGCTGCACACATTATGCCTTACAAAGGGGCACAATCTAACGTGTTACAGAATGGCTTATGTCTTAGAGTTGATCTCCATCGGTTATTCGATAAGTTTTTAATATCAATTGAACCGCAGACCCTAGAAATAGTTGTTTCTGATAAAGTAAAAGATACCTACTACAAAAATTTTGCAGGGATAAAATTGGGTAGTAGTAAAGTCGGTGTTTCTAAATCATTATTAAAGAGGCAATTTTATCAATTTATGAAGCATAATAAAAATAGCTGAATCTATTTCAGCTGTGATTTACTTAATCATTAATGTTAACAGACTTATCATGATTAGGGTTAATACGCGCATATTCGACGCCTCTGTCAGCAACTGTAAGTGAATGGGGTCAAATCTTGAATTCATACTTTAAAAATCTTCAATGTCCGCTCATGGCACATAGCAGCCAACTAAACTTGGCAGTATTTTTATGGGATTGACCTCATAAAGCCTATATTTGGTAACTTTATGCCATTATACACTTCAATTTTATGCCAAGTTACACTCCACCTATGGCGCTGTAGCCCAGTAGAAACGTATGTTTTTATGTCAACTTATACTTCAAACAACAATTTGGGTGAAAATACATTCCTTTTTAAATTATTCCTTAGTAATACCGTAAAATATTTAATATTTCGAGTGTCGATTTTACACTATTACCGCTCTACCTCATTTTTACATTCACACTGTTTTTATTATTGCCGTTTACTGCACTAGCAGATGAAACATTCACTATTTATGTAAAAAAATCAAATTACTTAATTAGCAACGCTAAAGCAAAACTCACATCTACTGAGCTTGGCAATAAATTAAAGTCACTCAATGTTTCAACAGTAATACTCGATGTAGACTATTGCGCAGCTCCAGAAGCGTTAGCTAATGCCTATTTAGCAATCGCAAATGCTAAGCCTATGCTTAAGGATATTAAGTTAAATTTAAGTGACAGTCATAAAAAGAGTAAGTGTAAAAACACATAACACGCTTTTTGACAGGGGGTAATGTGTATCTGTTCCTGTTTTATTGCTGCTAGACAACCCTTGCCTTGTACGTAATAATGTAAAAATTACATTAATTTTAACATATAAAGTGTTAACAAAGTGCCCCAAGGTTGATTAATGCCGCAAAGAAGTAAGTGGACACTCGCTGTTTTATTAGGGTTATTAGGCGGGTTAGTAAATCTCTCGCCATTGTATT
Source organism: Pseudoalteromonas sp. Angola-4 (assembly GCF_028599265.1). Lineage (NCBI taxonomy): Bacteria > Pseudomonadati > Pseudomonadota > Gammaproteobacteria > Alteromonadales > Pseudoalteromonadaceae > Pseudoalteromonas > Pseudoalteromonas sp. Angola-4. Next base: position 137,552 of record NZ_JAQREK010000006.1, read on the forward strand.
TTTTCGACAGCTCCGAATTTTTGTTTGGGCAATTGTTTGTTTTATGCAGCTTAGTATTTACTGGGCTGCGTTACGCGTGCCTAAGCCTTGCTATTGTTTCTGGTTTTTTACTTTATAGGTGGGGCCATTGTTGGCCGAGTATTGTGTATTTACTCGAGCTTTGTTGGCTTTATGCTTTTTGTTTACGCCGCTCTAAACCTATTCTTCCTCTGGGTAGCGTATTTTGGCTATGTATTGGTTTACCCTTTGTATGGGTTATAGGCCAATTTGTTATTGGCTTGGCCTGGTTAACGCTAATAGTAGCGATATCAAAGTACTTAATTAACGCGCTAATAAGTTTGGCGGTGGTTGATTTAGTTAGTGTATTTGTACCTTACGCTAGCCGTGCGTATCAGGGTAGGCCACTGGCAAAAATTTTAAGCTATGTGGTTAGTGTCATTATTATTTTAGTGGTATTGCTAACCAGTGTAATTTTAGTAAACGATCATCATGCGCGCTTAGAGTATGAAGTAAACGCTCAACTAAAAGAAAAAGCCGAGTCTATTAGCACGCAATTAAATGATTATTTAGCATTTCATAAAAACGCCATTGTTATGAGTAGCGACGCAATAAGTGCGGGCACTGCAAGCGATGTGCAGCTCAAACGATTAATGTCGTTATTTCCAGGCTTTACAACCAGCTTGTATGCAAACCCAGATGGCTTTGTAGAGCTTAGCTCGCCCAGCGATTTAATAGAGGGGCTTAGCCTTGCGCAGCGTAGTGTTAAAGACCGAGCATACTTTACTCAAGCTCAGCAGTTCCCTCTGGGTTATACCAGTGGTGTGTTTCAAGGTCGCGGCCTAGGTAACGAGGCCATTGTGGCGCTGTCGGCACCTATATACCGTAACAATACGTTTTATGGTGTGGTAGAGGGCTCGTTAAAGTTAGACCGCTTAGAGCGGTTTATACCTAACTTATTTGAGTACACGGGCGATTTAGTGGTGCTAGATGCGCAGCAAAAAGTGGTATTTAGCTCCCTTGATGAATTTAAAATACTGAGCCATTTTAACGGGGAGGGCTTTAATACCAGTAACTTAGGTGATAAAAACCTATTTCGTTCAAGCAAAAACGAGGTGTACCACAGCTCTAGGTACATTGATCCACAAAATCACTGGCAAGTTATTACCTTTTATAATCGTAAGCATTTAAGTATGTCGGTGGCAAAAGCTTGGCTACCCACTATTTTGTTAAGTGCGATATTGATGCTTATGGTGGTTATTTTTATACACCAACTTGCTAATTTATTAGTGCAGCCAATCACTAGCTTAACTACGCTAATGCAAAGCTTTGGCAAAACCAAAACACATAAGTTTAATACAGACTCAAGCTGGCATGAGGTATTGCAACTGCAACAGCAATTTGAATTACTAGCTAATGCGCTGCAGCGTTCAATAGAAAACCTACAAGCCTCTAATATCAGAAACCAAGGGTTAAATACCCAGCTGAGCGAATTTAATCAGCAGCTAGAGGGCAAAGTAGCAGAGCAAACCACCGAGCTTAAAAAAGCGGTAAATAGGGCTAATTTAGCCAATGTTGCAAAGTCGCAATTTTTAGCCAATATGAGCCACGAGCTACGCACCCCTATGAACGGTATTTTAGGCATGGGAGAGGTTTTATTGCGCGATAATTCATTAACCGATGAGCAGCGGGAGCTATTAAATACGCAGCAAAAAAGCGCACAAAACTTACTGAAAATTTTAAACGATATTTTAGATTTTTCTAAAATAGAAGCTAACGCCATGGAAATTAGCCCACGGGCGACTAACCTTGCGCCGTTTATTGCCAATATAAAGTCGTTGTTTTCTCCCATTGTAAGTTCTGATCACGTCGAGTTTATTGTTAGCCAAAGCGACAGGCTGCCAGATTGCGTAAAAGTAGACGACCTACGTTTAAACCAAGTCATTATTAACTTGCTCTCTAATGCGTATAAGTTTACTGAGCGTGGTTTTGTGCGTTTATCGTTTGATTACGAAAACGAGCAACTTTTAATAAGCGTAGCCGATAGCGGCATTGGTATTGAAAAAGATCAGCAGTCGTTGTTATTTAGTGAGTTTACGCAAGCAGATGTAGGTGTGGCACGTAAGTATGGTGGCACAGGCTTAGGTTTAGCAATTAGCCAAGGGTTAATTAAAAAAATGCAGGGTGAAATTACCCTCAACAGCGAACCAGGCAAAGGCAGCGTACTTAAATTTTACGTAAGTGCACCTAAAGCACAGTCCAACAAACCAGAGCCCGTAAAACAGCCGAAGTCGTTGCCTAATTTAAGCGATAAAACACTTTTACTGGTTGAAGATAACCCCATTAACCGCCAAGTAATTGCAAAAATGCTAGAGCCTACAAAGGTAAACTTAGTGATGGCAACCGACGGCATAGAAGCGCTAAAAGTACTTGAAGGTAACCGCTTTGATTTAATTTTAATGGATTGCCAAATGCCTAATATGGATGGCTACGAGTGCACCCAAACAATACGGGCTAACGAGGTAAACACAAAGGCACATGTGCCCATTGTTGCTATTACCGCAAACGCCTACGAAGATGATAAGCAGCGCTGTTTAAGTGTAGGCATGGATGATTTTGTATCTAAACCGGTAAATACACAAGGGTTGTATGAAGTAATCGCGAGGGTGATAAACACGCATTAGTGCAGCGTTTATCACCATAACAAACTTTAAATAAAATCGAGGGTGAGCAACAAGCGTTGCTCGTTTGCAGCCACCGGTGGCGAGCGATGTACAAGCCCTGCGCCTTCGTTTTCATCCCAGTACTCGCCTTTAAGTAGCGCAACATCGCCTTGCTGGAGTTGATTAATATTATTTAGGCTTTTAAATAAGCCAGACTCTTCATCAGGCTTACCTAAATTACCAGTTCCAAGCTTTGAGCGCTCTACATCGCTGTGATTTAACCACTGCGTTGCAACGCCTTGGTAAGTAGTCACTAATCGGCACGGAATTTTGTCTACATGAAAACGCGGGCACATAGGTTTATCTAATATTTTTAGCCTTAAACCGGCGCGTTTTAAGTCAAATAGGCAGCAAAACATTTCAACTAATAATGTTATGTCTTTACACAGCGCATCAGTTTCATCGCGGTTATTATCATTTGGTTTAAGTGCAGTAACTAACTTATCAAACGCATCATCGGGTGATACCGCAAGCTCAAGTGGTTTTATGGCATTAGTGCTAATGAGTGTATTAACGGCATTTGTTAATGCTTGTTCAAGGTCTCTTTGCCAAATAACGATGTTAGTGTTTTGGTCATAAATGTGTGGCAATACATTGGCGTTACTGTCTTTAGCTGCTCTTCGGTGGAGTTGCTCAGTGGGTTTTATTTGCGCCGTTATTGGAGCTAGGGCATTCATTACACTTCCTCCCAAATAGGAAACGGGTCGTTATAGGTTTTCCAAAAATCTTTACCTTTAAGCACGGCTTCTTCTGGTAGTAGGCAGTCATCAAGCGCCTCAATCATGGCGTGTTTATTTAACGACTGACCAATAAATACAAGTTCTTGACGCATATCACCAAAGGGCTCTACCCATTTACTGTTTATACCAGCAAGTAGCTCGGGCTCTGTGGGCCAGTCTTTTTTAGGAATTGCTTTATAAAACATGCCAGCAAACCCGTAATGAGCTATACCGCCGGCTTGGCTCCACTGCGCGCAAAATAAAGGGCGCGTTGCGAGCCAAAAATATCCTTTAGAGCGAATGAGCTGGCCAAATTGCTCGGTGTTGTGCAAAAAGTGATAAAACTTTTCAGGGTTAAATGGGCGGCGCGCCGTATAATTAAAGCTGCTAATACCATACTCTTCGGTCTCGGGGATGTGTTCACCACGCATTTCTTTAAGCCAATCCGGCGCTTGTTGGGCACGTGCAAAATTAAATAAGCCCGTATTGAGCACTTCGTTAATATTAATATTGCCGTTTGATATAGGAATCATTTTAGCTTGAGTATTAAGCGTATTTAAAATGGCAATAAGCTTATTGAGCTGTTCATTGGTGGCTAAATCAGTTTTGCTAATTAAAATAACGTCGGCAAATTCAACTTGATCAACAAGTAGGTCGGCCACGCTTCGCTCGTCGTCTTCTCCTAACGATTCGCCAGTATCTTGTAAATCGTTTGCTTGTTCGTAGTCGGTTAAAAAGTTAACCGCATCAACCACGGTTACCATGGTATCGAGGGTGGCAACATCACCAAGAGAAACCCCGTTTTCGTCGGCAAAGGTAAATGTTTCGGCAACCGGTAGAGGTTCTGAAATGCCTGTTGATTCAATGACGAGATAATCAAAACGGCCATCTTTGGCAAGTTTACCCACTTCAACAAGTAAATCTTCTCGTAGTGTGCAGCAAATACAGCCGTTGCTCATTTCGACGAGTTTTTCGTTGCTGTGATTGAGCGACACATCGTTTTTAATTGTGGCTGCATCTATGTTTATCTCGCTCATATCGTTGACTATAACTGCCACTTTTTTTCCTTGTCGGTTATTAAGAATATGGCTAAGTACGGTTGTTTTACCAGCGCCTAAAAAGCCTGATAACACTGTGACGGGCAGTTTATTGATCATTTAATTTTACTTACTAATAGGTATATATTGGTATGTTATATTGTATCAATTAAATTTTCTAGCACTAGCATCACTTTTAAATGGTTTGTATTTAATGCTCAGCAGAAGAATAAGTAGACACTTTTGCAAATACAACAAAGCTATTTTGTGTTTTTTGCTATTTTTGAATTTATATAGCTGCGCTATTATGAGCGCCATCAAACTTAGGAGGCATTATGACGTTACTTTTCTCACCCATAGAACTTGCAGGTAAAACTTTAAAAAACCGTATTGTTATGCCACCAATGACTTGCTCGCGCTCAACGCAGCCTGGCGACATTGCCAATGATTTAATGGCCACTTATTATGCGCAGCGAGCAAGTGCTGGGTTAATAGTAAGCGAAGGCACACAAATAAGTGAGCTGGGTAAAGGCTATGCCTGGACACCAGGTATTTACACAAACGAGCAAGTAGCAGGTTGGCGCACGGTGACCAACAAAGTGCACGATGCTGGTGGCGTTATGTTTGCGCAGCTTTGGCATGTAGGGCGCGTAACACACAGCGATAACACAGGCGGTGTGCAGCCTATATCGGCATCGGCCATTGCTGCAAAAGGCGTAAAAGTATTTGTAGATACAAACGGCGAACCTGGCTTTGTTGAAACTCAGTTACCGCGCGAAATGAGCAAGCAAGATATTGAAAATGTACTAGCCGAATTTCGCCAAGCGGCTAAAAATGCAGTAGACGCAGGCTTTGATGGCATAGAGCTACACGCCGCCAACGGGTATTTAATTAACCAATTCTTAGACTCGCAATCAAATGCCCGTACTGATGAATATGGCGGCAGTGTGCAAAATCGTTTGCGTTTTTTAACAGAGGTCGTAAATGCAGTAAGCGATGAAATTGGTAGTCAAAAAGTAGGTGTAAGACTTGCGCCACTTACCACGCTTAACGGCACGGTTGATGATAACCCAGAGCAAACATATTTAGCCGTTGCTCAAGCACTAAACGACGCTGGCGTGGACTACATGCACATTGCTGAAGCCGACTGGGATGATGCCCCTTTAATGAGCGTTGAATTTAAACAGGCTATTCGTAAAGCGTACAGCGGCGTATTAATTTATGCAGGTAAGTACACTAAAGAACGTGCCGATGAAGCCCTAGCACAAGGCTGGGCCGACATGATTGGCTTTGGTCGCCCGTTTGTGTCTAACCCAGATTTACCAGCACGTTTAAAGCAAGGTAAACCGCTAAATAGCCACAACCCCGACACCTTATTTGGTGGTGCAGAGCAAGGCTATACCGATTATCCAACCGCTTAATTATTTATAAATAAAGTATTTTAAGGGCTGCATGTATGCAGCCCTTTTTTTATGCTGGTAAATCAATAGCTTTAACTTGAGCTAATACCAATCCTCAAAATAGATCACTTAATTAAGCGGATTGATATAACAATAAAAAGCGCGTAAGTTAAATAGCTTACCCATTTTAAAAACATAAAAATAAAAATGAAAACCAAAGAGATAGAGCAACTCGCGTTATCAGACTTTGAAACCAAAGACGTGATCACCCCGTATGCCTTTAAAATTGACCAAGCGTTATTAGGTATTCCATTAGCGAGCCCAATTAAACGTGCATTGGCGATGACTATTGATGTCACTTTAATATTTATGGCTGCTAAGCTAAGCGCCACTTTAATTGCCTTTGTGGCTGCAATGGCTTTTTATAAAGGCACTGCGCAGCAATATCTTCCAAAAATGTCGTCGTTTTGGCGCAGAGCCTTAAAACTTTTTGCCGCGAGCTTTTTATTTGTAAGTTCATTAACCGTACTCTCGTTAGCGATTGATTTTTTTGAAGGCGATACCGTTATACAAACACCTCAAATAGAAAAAACACAGCAAAACGATGAGCTAAGCGAGCATGATAAAGCAATAATACGCACCTATTTAACGCAAACAGACGACGATAAAAACTGCGATGACGCTTGCCAAAGCGTTGCTCGAGCTAATTTAGTTGGCCAATTACCAGCGCTTGCTGAAATGCAAAACGTAGGAGGAATTGAAGTTACGCGCACATTATTGCACTTAATGGCCATACCTGATGATGAACCCGTTGCGGCAGATGATTTTAAAAATAATGAGACAGAGCGAGAAAGTATTTCGGACGAAGTAACTCATAAAAGCAATATCACTGAAAAAGCTGAAACTAAAAGCGAGCAAACCAAACCTGTCACCAGCATTTTGCAGTGGGGTAAAGGCATTATTCAAGACCTAGGCCTTGGTTTTGGTTGGGCTGCCGTATACTTTACGTTGTTCTCGTTATTATGGCGCGGACAAACCCCAGGTAAAAAAGTATGTAATATTCGGGTGGTCTCACTAAATGGCGAGCCACTAGGTATGCTTGATTGTTTTGGCAGATACGGCGGATACGGCGCCGGTTTTGCAACAGGTTTATTAGGCTTCTTACAAGTGTACTGGGACCCAAACAGGCAAGCTATTCAAGATAAAATATCAGCGACTGTAGTTATTCAGGGCAGTGTGAACCAGGTTGTAAATGCACAAACGGTAGAAGAGACTTTAAAAACTACTTAGAAAATAAGCAATTATAAAATATATAGCTTTAGATAAAAAAGGGCTAAAATAAGGTCTTAATTTAGTTCTTTATAGGTGTTATATGAGACAGGTTTTAGCTGATTGTTCGGCAAGTATTTCAGAACTTAAAAAAACCCAACTGCGCTTTTAAATGAAGCTGATGGCGCTGCAATAGCCATATTAAATCATAATAAGCCTGCAGCTTACTTGGTGCCTGCACAAATGTATGAGCAACTTATGGAACAATTGGATGATTATGAACTAACTAAAGTTGTTGAGAGCCGCAGAGGCGATTTATCTCAAGCGGTTGAAGTTAGTATAGATGACTTATAAGTTAAAGTTTTTACCAGCAGCCTTAAAAGAGTGGGAAAAACTTGCACCACTACTTAAAAGCCAGTTTAAAAAGAAACTTGCTGAGCGCTTAGATAATCCGCATGTCCCAGCCTCTAAATTACGCGGCTTTGATAATGTTTATAAAATAAAATTGCGTACGGCAGGGTACCACCTTGCTTACGAAGTTATTGATGACGAAGTTGTGGTATATGTACTCGCAATTGGTAGACGCGATAAAGATGCAATATATAAAAAGTTAGCCTCAAGAGCTAAGGAATAGCTTATCAATAAAAGCGGTGTTTTGATTGTTGAAAGAAGGGCGGGCGTTTCTTCTTGGTTAGCTATTAATTTAATACAAGGATATGTATGAAAGTCTTATCAATAATATTTTTATATTTATTTTTTACAATAAATGTAAATGCCTCAGAGCCTATTACTTTAGCCAAAACCTATCAGCTTAAGTCTGTTACTTTAAATGAACAACGCAGTTTTAGCGTTTATTTACCGCCAAGCTACAATGAAAACCCCAATCAGTCATACCCAGTTATTTACTTGCTCGATGGTGACCAAACACACCTAAAAGCTGTCGCTGGGCTAGTCGAGGCACTTAGTACTCAGCGGCTTGAGCAGCAAATACAACAAGCAATTATAGTAGCCATTCCTAATAGTAAAAATGCGATAAGAGAGCGGGATTTTACCCCAACCAATGTTGATTGGACATTTAACGGTAAACTTCTAGAAAAGTTTGAAAATATTGGCAACGCCGCAAATTACAGTGCCTTTTTTGAAAAAGAACTTATTCCTCTCATTAATAAAAATTATCGAACATCAACTAAACGCGTATTAATAGGTGAGTCCTTCGGTGGCTTGTTTGCAAGTTATGTATTACTTAGCAACCATGCGCTATTTACAGATTACTTAATAATTGATGCAACCTACCTGTGGGATAATAACTACCTAAACCATTATTTTGATGAGAAACAACTTATAAATAAGCCGCTTAATGGCAATGTATATTTTACCTTTGCAAATAATGACGAAGCGTTTGGCGAAATTGGTAAAACAAATTACCAATGGGGTGTAGCGTTTGCTAAAAAGTTAAAAGCGCACCCAAGCAATAATCTAATTATTAATCAACGTTACTTTAAAGATGAAACTCATGGCACAGTCGCTGCGCTTAGTTGGTATTATGGGATTAAAGAGTTATTAAAAAGGTAAACCTTAACTCATAAACTTGGTAAGAAAAAAGAGTTGCTTTGGGTATATTATTTACTAAATTCAGTGGGGAAATTAAAAGGGAATTAAATGAGTAATATTTTTAATGAGATTATAAAGGTTTTTTTTTGGGGAGCAGGGTTTGTAATAGCAACTCTAGGTGGTATTAGTGTGTACGCGCTCACAATAGCTGCTGAGGTGGAGAGTGGATTTAAAGAGCAGGTTTCTAATAAAACATTAGATAGCACGTCTGATTTAAGCAATGATTACAAACTTACTCTCTCTGATATTTTTAAGAAAATGGGCGCGTAAGAATAACTGCAGAGCTAAAAAATATAACCAACGAAAGTATATATGCTGGTGGAGTTATTGCTTCTACATTTGATAAGAACGGCAAGTTTGTTGGTAATTGTTTAGGTAAAAGCGATGACATATTTATAGAATCAAATAAGAGTAGCTATATTGATATTCACTGCAATCTACTAAGACCACAGGCGAGCAGAGTACACTCTGCCAAACTGAAATTTAAGTGGTTTTGATATTCTTTCTAAGGGATTTTCAGAACAAGTGAAAGTGTAGTTTATGGCAAATAAATTATTTAGTTGGCAACGTGGGCGACAAAAGTCGGGTTACGATAAAATGTTATTGTGCTACATGCTTTTCCCTTTGAAATTGGATGCATACTTAATTAAATTCCCGCAGGGCAGCGAAATAAAGCCGCATACCGATGAAGTTAAAACTGGCGGGCACTATAGGCTTAATGTTGTATTGAAGCATGCCGCTAGGGGTGGTGAGTTTATGTGTGAAAACCCGATTATAAATTACAGTCGAATTAAACTTTTCAGGCCCGATATTGAGCGGCATCAAGTATTAAAAATAGAGCAAGGTACTCGCTATATTTTAAGCATAGGTTGGATCAAAAAGTAATTATTGTAGGTTGGGTAGAGCGAAGCGAAACCCAACAAAAAACACCTTTCTTTTTAATAGCTGTTTTTTACACAGCTACTAACCCTATTTTATTTCCTAAACCTAACCCCAAACCCACCAACTCCCAGCAGCAACACAACCCCCCACACAAAGACGTTTCCGTATTGACTGTACACGCTGTCGCCTTGTATAAGCTTTATATCGGCTTTCATGGTCGCGGCTTCAAACTGTGGCATGGTTTGCTGAGTGTGGCTTATTGGATCGTATACGGCGCTTACGCCATTGTTGGTAACGCGTACCAGCGGGCGTTGTAACTCTAATGCGCGCATGCGGGCTATTTGCATGTGTTGTAATGGCCCAATTGAATCGCCAAACCAGGCATCGTTACTTACGGTAAACAGCAAGTCAGAGTCGCTTTGGTAATTACCGCGTACTAAATCGGAAAATACTATTTCGTAGCAAATGGCAGGTAGCAGGTTAAAGCCATTGGCGCGTAGGTTGTTTTGCACTCTATCGCCACGGGTAAACGATGACATAGGTAAATCAAACAATGGCGCTATAGGGCGCAATATATCCTGAAATGGTACAAATTCGCCGATAGGTAACAACTGGTGCTTACGGTAACGGTTTTTGTCTAGGTAGCGATAATGGCCGTGCTCGTCGTTGTGCTCTTTATTACCTACCACAATAAGGGTGTTGTAAATGGTTTTGGTGTCGAGCTGGTAGTCAACAATACCGGTAACTAATGCGGTTTTATTAAACGAGGCCGCGCTGTCTAAATTGGCTAAGTACGTGTCGGCAAGGGCTTCTATTTCGGGCACGGCGGCTTCGGGCCATACCACTAGGTCGGCATCCCAATGTGGGCGTGTTAGGTCTTGGTACTTGCTCATGGTGGTCCAAAACTCACTGGGTTCAAAGCGCAGGTGTTGTTTAATATTACCTTGCACCAATAAGGTCGACATTTCTTTGCCAGAGTAGTGATTATTACCGGTATTTAATGCGCCAATAATAAGTAACGCTAAAGCGGCTGCGCTTATTAATGGGGTTTTAAAATCTTTTTGGGTGAGCCTGTAAAGGGCAAAACCAATGGCAACACAGGTAAGCGTTAAGCCAAATTCGCCAATATAAGGGGCAAGCAGCCTAAGCGGGCCATCTGTTTGTGTATAGCCAAAACTTAGCCACGGAAAGCCAGTCAGTAAGTGTCCACGTAAGTATTCACTAATGGCTATGCTGGCAATTAGAAGTGCCCCCATGCTTTTAGGGCCACTTGCAAAGCGAGTTGCAGCCCAAAACGCCAGCGCCGGAAACAGGGCTAAATATGAGCACAGTAAAGTCATTAACGAGAGCGACGCTATAAGCGGCATGCCGCCAAAGGTGGCAATAGATACGTGCACCCAGCTAATACCCGCGCCAAACCAGCCTAAGCCAAATATAAAGCCATATTTAGCGGCGCTTTTCGCGTGCGTTTTACCTGTGTTGTTTGGGTTAATACAAAAAATAATGGCGGCAATGCTAAAAAATGCGATGGGCCAAATTTGGTAAGGGGCGTAGCCAAAAGTTAAAATAAGGCCCGCAACCAGTGCGAGCCATGCTTTTTTATCTTTTACTAACAGGGTGAGTTTAGTTAGTAGTTTCTTCACTGTCGTTTTCATCAACCTTAGGAACGGTGACTTGCAGTTGTAAAATACGACGGTTATCAGAATTAGTTACTTTAAACTGATAGTCGTCTATTTCAATTGTTTCGCCGCGACTTGGCATATGGCCAAATGCGTGTAGTACCGTACCGCCAATGGTATCGGCTTCATCGGTGCTGTAACCTGTTTTAAAGTACTCGTTAAAGTCATCTACAGGGGTGAGCGCTTGTACTACGTATACATGCTTAGCAAGTTGGCGAATATCTTGTTGATCTTCTTCTTCGTCGTGTTCATCTTCGATTTCGCCGACAATTATTTCAAGAATATCTTCAATGGTGACAAGGCCCGATACACCGCCGTATTCGTCAATGACGATAGCCATGTGGTAGCGTTGCTGACGAAATTCATTTAGTAGGGTGTCTACGCGCTTGCTTTCTGGCACTACCATGGCTGGGCGTAAATATTCGCGCAGTGAGGGTAGGTGCTCATCTTTATTTAAAATAAGCGGCAGCAAGTCTTTTGCGAGCAAAATACCTTCAACGTGGTCTTTGTCTTCACACACCACCGGAAAACGCGAGTGGGTGGAGTCGACCATCATGGGGATCAAATCTTCAAGGGGGCTGTCGACCTCAAGTGTGACCATTTGTGAGCGCGGGATCATTATATCGCGCACTTTAAGCTTGGATACACCAAGCACACCTTCAATCATTTCTTTGGTTTCTGGGTCGATTACGTCACGCTCTTGCGCGTCGGCAATTACTTCAACCAGCTCTTCTCTATTCTGGGGTTCCCCTTGCAACATTTGGGCTATGCGGCCCATCCACGTTTTGCCAGAAGAACCCTGGCTAGATTGCGAGTTATCGTCGCTCATTGCGTCTAAATGCTCCGTTAATTTAAATTTCGTCCCGGTATGGGTCAGCTATGTTTAGCTCTGCAAGTAATTGCTTTTCTATGCTTTCCATTTCAAAAGCGTCTTCACTCTTTATATGGTCAAATCCAAGTAAATGCAAGCATCCATGAATAACCATATGGGCAAAGTGGTCATGAAATGACTTTTCTTGTTCGATTGCCTCGGCCAGTACAATGGCTGGGCAAATTATTAAATCACCTACTAATGGCAAATCAATGCCTGGCGGTGCTTCAAATTCGAACGACAACACGTTGGTTGGTTTATTTTTACCACGGTAGTCGTTGTTTAATTGTTGTGATTGGGCTTCATCGCTTATAACGATGCTCAGCTCAGATTCATCACGAAACTTGCTCAGGGCTTTATCGGCCCACAGTGCAAATTGTTCTTCGCTTGGGAGGTTGTCAAACTCACACGCTATTTGTAAATCTAATTCGGTGCTCACGGTATTACTCTTTAGTTGAAGGCGGCTGTTGAGCGGCAAGTTGCTCTTTGGCTTTTTGTTTTTCTATCCGCTTTAGTCGCTCGCTTTCGTCATTGCGCTCGTAGGCTTCGACAATACGGCCAACAACAGGGTGGCGAACAATGTCGTGCGATTGGAAAAAGTTAAAGCTAATTTCTTCAACATCGCTAAGTACTTCTATTGCATGACGAAGGCCTGAGCGCGCACCGCGTGGTAAATCAACTTGTGTTATATCGCCCGTTATTACTGCTTTAGAGTTAAAGCCTATACGGGTTAAAAACATTTTCATTTGCTCGGCGGTGGTATTTTGGCTTTCATCTAAAATAATAAACGCATCATTTAGTGTACGGCCACGCATGTAAGCAAGTGGGGCAATTTCAATAATGTGTTTTTCAATAAGTTTTTCTACTTTTTCAAAGCCAAGCATTTCAAATAGCGCATCGTAAAGAGGGCGCAGGTATGGGTCTACCTTTTGGCTTAAATCGCCTGGTAAAAAGCCCAGTTTTTCACCGGCTTCTACCGCTGGGCGGGTAAGTAATATACGACGTATTTCTTGGCGCTCTAGGGCATCTACTGCGGCTGCAACTGCTAGGTATGTTTTACCTGTACCGGCAGGGCCAATACCAAAGGTAATGTCGTGATGCAAAATATTAGCAACATACAAACCTTGGTTGTCGTTACGCGGTTTAATTACGCCACGGCGGGTTTTAATAAACATTTCTTTGCCGTACGCACTTTGCGGCACTTCTTGTTCTAGGGCTTTTGATTCGGTAATGGCTAAATGTACGTTGTCGGGCTCTATTTCACCAATTTCGCCACGAACAGGTTGAGTATCAACATAAAGGTTTTTTAAAATGTCTACGGCCGCGGCACTTGAGTGCAGTTTACCTGTTACTTTAAAAAAGTTGTCGCGGTGGATTATTTCAACACCTAGGCGGCGTTCAATTTGTTTGATGTTTTCGTCAAACGGGCCACATAAAGAAGAAAGGCGTTTGTTGTCGGCAGGTTCTAAATAAATCTCTAATGTTTTTAACTGATTACTCAAAATTACTTCCTATTCGGGTGCGCCAGTAAGGGTTACTGGCGCAATGAATTTATACAACTACGGTACGAAAGTAGCTACGCCAATTTCGTTGGTTGTATCGATTTTTGGCTCAACGCTTGCAGCTTTTGTTAAAATAGCTGAAGGAGCAATATCACGACGTAAGTTCATTTCTGATTCTGTACGAATTAAATCGCCACGTAAAGAGTTTGGTAACGCTTCGGTAATACGTACATCAACAAACTGGCCGATCACTGTATGTGGGCCAACAAAGTTAACTACACGATTGTTTTCGGTGCGGCCACGTAATTCCATTGGGTTCTTTTTAGAAGGCCCCTCAACTAAAATACGTTGCTCTGTATCAAACATTTGGCGGCTAATTTGTTGTGCCATTTGTGTAATACGGTTTTGTAATAGGTATAAGCGCTCTTTTTTCTCTTGCTCTGATACGTCATCAGGTAAGTCGGCGGCAGGCGTACCAGGACGCGCACTGTAAATAAAGCTAAAGCTCATATCAAAGCCAATGTCGTTAATTAGGTTCATTGTGGCTTCAAAGTCTGTTTTGCTTTCACCTGGGAAACCAATAATGAAGTCTGACGACATGCTTAAGTTAGGGCGAATTTTACGCAGCTTACGTATTGTTGATTTGTACTCAAGCGCTGTATGGCCGCGTTTCATTAAATTAAGAATACGGTCTGAACCACTTTGCACGGGTAGGTGTAAGTGATCAACAAGCTCTGGTACATCAGCGTACGCATCAATAATATCTGGCGTAAACTCTACCGGGTGCGAGGTGGTGTAACGAATACGGTCAATGCCATCAATCGCTGCTACATAACGGATTAAATCTGAGAAGTAACAAATTTCGCCATCGTGTGTTTCACCGCGGTATGCGTTTACGTTTTGACCAAGCAGGTTTACTTCACGTACGCCTTGCTCGGCAAGTTGCGCAACTTCTAATAATACGTCATCTAATGGGCGGCTAACTTCTTCACCACGGGTATAAGGTACAACACAAAAAGTACAGTACTTAGAACAACCTTCCATTATTGATACAAATGCAGACGGGCCTTCTGCTTTTGGCTCTGGTAAACGGTCAAACTTTTCAATTTCTGGGAACGAAATATCAACCACCGATGAACCTTTGTCGCCTTGCACTTGTTTAATCATTTCTGGTAAACGGTGCAATGTTTGTGGGCCAAAAATAACATCAACAAACGGTGCGCGCTGGCGAATAGAGTCACCTTCTTGTGAGGCAACACAACCACCTACACCAATAATTAAATCTGGCTTGTCGTCTTTTAATAACTTCCAGCGACCTAATTGGTGAAATACTTTTTCTTGGGCTTTTTCACGAATTGAACAGGTGTTAAGTAAAATAACGTCGGCGTCTGCTGCTTCTTCCGTTAGCTGGTAGCCGTTGGTTGCATCTAAAAGATCAGCCATCTTCTGAGAGTCGTACTCGTTCATCTGACAACCCCAAGTTTTGATATGCAGCTTTTTGCTCATTGAAATATAGCCTCGTGTTCAATTCGGTAGTGGCACAAAAATGTGCTTAAAACGGGATTAAGGAGCAAGGTTGCTCACTTAAAGGACGCGTATTTTAGCTGGATACCCGCCCAGATCCAAGTATAGTTTTCATGTTTGTGATCTCAAATCAATACACAGGCAGTTTAATAGCGTGATAGTTATATACTCTCGCACTAATGCGGCGAGTTACGGTACAATCAAAACAGTTTCACGTATTAACCAAATGATGAAAAACATGACTCAAAACAAAGTGATTGTTGTAGGCGCAGGGATGGTCGGTGCGGCCATGGCCATAAAGCTTGCACAGCAAGGAAAATCAGTACAAATAATAGAAAAAAAACTGATTAACGCCGACGCCATTTTAGCAAGTGATCAGGTAGATATACGGGTATCGGCTATTAACCGTTTTTCAGAAAACCTGCTGGACGAGCTAGGGGCTATGCCTATTTTAAGGCAAAATCGATTAGCACCTTACACGCAGTTAGAAGCATTTGAGCGCGGTGGCGACAACCTATTATTTGATTGCGCCGATATTAATACTTCGCACTTAGGTCATTTAATCGAAAACAATTTAATACAAGCAAGCCTTTGGCAGCAGTTTGCACATTATAATATTGAGGTTATTGAACAGTCAGCACCTTTAAGCGCTATTGAGCAAGACATAACGTCAATCACCCTCATTTATGGTGATACCCGTTACACTGCTGATTTAGTTATTGCAGCCGATGGCGGGCAATCGCAGCTACGTGCCAAGGCAAATATTGGTGTAACAGGGTGGCAGTATCAGCAGCACTGCATGGGCGTGCTAATAAAGCTAGATGCGCCGCAGCAAGTAAAAACGTGGCAACAATTTACCCCTACAGGCCCGTTAGCCTTTTTACCTATGCAGGCGCCATACGCTAATTTAATTTGGTACGACAGCGCCAATACCTTACAAAACTTTAAAGGGTTAACGGCCGAGCAAATTAAAGCGCATGTGTTAAATAAGTTTCCGCTGCTTGCAGGAGATTTTGAGGTGCAAAGCCATGCGGTATTTCCGCTTACCCGTCAGCATGCAAATAATTACTCTAATGGGCGTTTGGTGTTAGTGGGCGATGCAGCTCACACAATTAACCCACTGGCCGGGCAAGGCGTTAATTTAGGCTTTCAAGATGTGGTAGCACTCGCACAGGCACTTGAAGACGCTGATGATATAGGTTGTCCGCTAAAACTAAAAGAATACGAGCGAAGCCGCCGTAAAGCCAACCTATTAATGATGAGCATGATGGATGCGTGTTACTTTGGTTTTTCTAATCAAATTACGCCACTAAAATGGGCACGCAGCCAGTTTTTAAAAATGGCTAACAATACCGGTCCTTTAAAAAACTGGGTATTAAAATACGCCATTAGTGGGGAGCTTAATTAAATCCGCTTAAGTGATTGGCTAATTTAATAAATGCACAGCCAATCACTCCCTTTCTTATGCCACTTGGGCACCTGCATAGTTGTCACTATTAATTTATTCCGTTATTGCGTTTTTTTGCCATACTCAAACTACTAACCAATTAAAAGTTGTGTGTTTGTGGATATTTTTTTTATTTTTATACTCATTGTCGGCGCTTTGCTACTAACGCTGAGCATTGTGCCAACAATAAAAATTTGTAAAAAAACTAACCGTGTTTCGTGGATTTTGCTACTGGCGCTTATTTTTAGCTTTATAGTGGGTTATTGGTATGTACTTTATTATTTTGTAAATAACGATATAGCCGGATTTATTGCTATGAGCGTATCGCTTATTTTATTTGGCGGGGGCGCTTTTGTATATTTAGTTATTCAGCTTAGTTATAAAAGTATTTTAAAAATAGACCGCTTTGCAAAACGTCAACGAACCCTTGCCGAAAACGACAGCTTAACCGGCCTCCCTAATCGAAAAAAGTTTTTTCAGGTGCTTAACAAACAAGTTAAGTACGAGCCTTCGTTTTATTTAATGCTTATAGATTTAAACCGCTTTAAATCGATTAATGATTCATACGGCAATAAAGTAGGGGATATGCTGTTAAGCATTTTTTCAAAAACTCTCAGCCATAATATTGTGGGAATAGCCAAGCTGTACCGTTTAGGCGGCGATGAATTTGCACTTATTGTTGATAACTCAGCCAATGAGGCAATTAATTTATGTATTGAAGCAATAAAAAAATCAACCAAACACCCATTTCATATTTACGAGCATAGTTTACGTGTACACGTGACTGTGGGAATAACAACCTTTGCGAATCACTCGTCGCACGCTAATGAGCTATTAAAGCAAGCAGACTTAGCACTGCATGAGGCTAAAGACACACAGCAATTGTATGTACATTACTTTGAGGCGCTGAGCACCCGAGCAAATGAGCTTTCAAATATGACCTCACGTATTAAGCACGCCATTAAAAACCACGAATTTGAGCTTTATTTACAGCCTATTTTTGATGCCAGAGCCGATGAAGTACATGGTGCAGAGGCATTAATACGCTGGCCGCAAAGTGATGGCTCATTTATTAGCCCTGAGGTATTTATTGGTATTGCTGAGCAAAGTGGGTTGATATTAACTATTTCTAAATGGGTGCTACTAGAAACAATAAAGCACTTAAAGGTGTTAAAAGCAGCTGGGTTTATAGGTTCGTTGCATGTAAACCTTTCTACTAAAGATTTAGAAAGCCCGGAGTTTTATGAGTTTGTTGAAGAACTAGTAAAGCATGACCCAACGTTAAGCGACGCAATTATTTTTGAAATAACCGAATGCGCCATGATGACAAACCTAGAAGCCGCCCGCACGATGATGCAAAAACTAAATAGCAGAGGGTTTGAATTTAGTGTAGATGATTTTGGTACTGGTTTTTCTTCTTTGGTATTACTGCGAGAATTACCAATAAGCCAAATAAAAATAGATCAGTCATTTATAAAAGACATGCTGACTCAAATAGCAGATTACGCGATTGTTGAATCGACATTGTTTTTAGCGACGCGACTTAATTGTAAAGTGGTGGCAGAGGGAATAGAAGATAACGATCTTAAACAAACATTAACGCTAATGGATTGTGATTATTTGCAAGGGTATTATTTTAGCAAGCCAGTAAACATTAATGAGTTTATACACAAATATGCTAATGAGGAAGAGTACAGGATAATATAGAAATTGGCTGGGATACCAGGATTTGAACCTGGGAATGCCAGGATCAAAACCTGGTGCCTTACCGCTTGGCGATATCCCAACGCTAAATTTGGAATAGTTTTAGTTCTAGATAAGAACATGGTGCGGAAGGAGAGACTTGAACTCTCACATCCTAAGATACTGGAACCTAAATCCAGCGCGTCTACCAATTCCGCCACTCCCGCATTTAACATACACAGGTGTTAATGTATTGGAACCTAAATCCAGCGTCTAATTCAAGACAACTGCCAATTCCGATACTCCCGCATATGGTCATTCTTTATAGCAATTTCTTTGGTAGAAGAAATTGGCTGGGATACCAGGATTTGAACCTGGGAATGCCAGGATCAAAACCTGGTGCCTTACCGCTTGGCGATATCCCAACAAAGAATTAGCTGATTATTTTAGTTCTTATCGAGAACATGGTGCGGAAGGAGAGACTTGAACTCTCACAACCTAAGTTACTGGAACCTAAATCCAGCGCGTCTACCAATTCCGCCACTCCCGCATTTAACATACACAGGTGTTAATGTATTGGAACCTAAATCCAGCGTCTAATTCAAGACTACTTTCAATTCCGATACTCCCGCATATTGTCATTCTTTATAGCAATTTCTTTGGTATAAGAAATTGGCTGGGATACCAGGATTTGAACCTGGGAATGCCAGGATCAAAACCTGGTGCCTTACCGCTTGGCGATATCCCAACAAAGAATTAGCTGATTATTTTAGTTCTTATCGAGAACATGGTGCGGAAGGAGAGACTTGAACTCTCACATCCTAAGATACTGGAACCTAAATCCAGCGCGTCTACCAATTCCGCCACTCCCGCATTTTTACTTTGAATAATCAAAGAAAGGTAGTTATTTTAAACTCTTCATTGAGCTGCAATTTAACTCTTGCAGAGCCACTTCTAAAAAAGAAATGGTGGCTAAGACGGGATTTGAACCTGTGACCCCATCATTATGAGTGATGTGCTCTAACCAGCTGAGCTACTTAGCCATTGTTGGCTGGGATACCAGGATTTGAACCTGGGAATGCCAGGATCAAAACCTGGTGCCTTACCGCTTGGCGATATCCCAACAGAAAACAATTGATAGTTTAGTTCATATCAGAACATGGTGCGGAAGGAGAGACTTGAACTCTCACATCCTAAGATACTGGAACCTAAATCCAGCGCGTCTACCAATTCCGCCACTCCCGCATTTTCACTTTGAATAATCAAAGGAAGGTAGTTATTTTAAACTCTTCATTGAGCAACAAAAGAAAAATGGTGGCTAAGACGGGATTTGAACCTGTGACCCCATCATTATGAGTGATGTGCTCTAACCAGCTGAGCTACTTAGCCATCTCTTTTGTCATCACTTCATCGCTGAGTGCGGGGCGTATTATGCTGATATGACCCAAATCCGTCAACACCTTTTTTGCAAAAAAACACTTAACAGGGTTTGTTTGCAGGAAAATTAAGCTAAGAGGCTAAATTTTAATAAATTTGCTGTTTTTTTAACTGTAAATCAACTGTCAAAGTACACTAAGTAATAACAACTTAAAACCGTTAATATAAAAACTGCTGAGTATTTCAGCAGTCGTTTTGCGATCAAGTCGTATTAAAGCTTAGTTTCTTGAGTATTTTAGCTATTGAATGAAGCTATGATACTTAATAACCAGGCTATGCAATCATTTTAAGTAGGCATAACTTGCGCTAGTTGCGTTAAAAATTACATATTAATCACCGCGTGGGGGTAGTTGGTAGGGTAATTTGCTTATCACTGATACGTATTTCTTACGTTAAATAAAGTATTTAACTTAGCTCGTTATTATAATACCAATCCGTAATAAGACTTATATCATTTTGCGGGACTAAACGTGTGGCTATCTGTGTTAAAAAATTCATTTAGAACAACTAAATAGCGAATTTTTCCTAGCTATCAACAGGTTTTTCTATCCCCAAAATAGATCGCTTAATTATGCTAATTGGTTTAAAAAGCTAAAAGTGATTAAGGCCATTTGTCTTTTGGGATAAAACTTATTTAGATAAAGGCATAAAAAAACCCGCATTAAGCGGGCTTTTATAAACAGATTGTTTAGGCGTAATTATACGTTGAACAAGAAGTTCATTACATCGCCATCTTTAACAATGTACTCTTTACCTTCTTGACGCATTTTACCGGCTTCTTTAGCGCCACCTTCGCCATTAAAGGCAATGTAGTCGTCATAAGCAATGGTTTGTGCGCGAATAAAGCCACGTTCAAAGTCGGTGTGAATTTTACCAGCCGCTTGTGGCGCAGTTGCACCTACTGGAATAGTCCACGCGCGTACTTCTTTTACACCTGCTGTGAAGTAGGTTTGTAAATGCAATAGCTCGTAACCACCGCGAATAACACGGTTTAGGCCTGGTTCTTCTAAACCTAGGTCTGCCATAAATTCAAGCTTGTCTTCTTCATCTAGTTCAGAAAGCTCAGATTCGATTGCAGCACACACCGGAATTACTACAGCATCTTCAGACTCTGCAATAGCACGTACACGGTCAAGGTGTGGGTTATTTTCAAAGCCATCTTCAGCTACGTTAGCGATGTACATAGTAGGCTTAATAGTTAAGAAGTTAATTGAGCTAATTGCTGCTTTTTCTTCTTTAGTAAGCTCTAAAGAGCGAAGTGTTAACCCTTCGTCTAAGTGTACTTTAACTTTTTCAAGTACTGCATTTTGCTCTTTAGCGTCTTTATCGCCGCCTTTCGCTTTTTTAGCGTTACGGAAAATTGCTTTATCAGCGCTGTCCATATCGGCAAGTACTAATTCGGTATTGATAACGTCAATATCGTCAGCAGGGTCAATAGTACCTGCAACGTGAATTACGTTTTCGTCTTCAAAACAGCGAACTACATGGCCAATTGCATCCGTTTCACGAATGTTTGCTAAAAATTGGTTTCCTAAACCTTCACCTTTTGATGCGCCTTTTACTAAACCAGCAATATCAACAAATTCCATACTGGTAGGTAGAATACGTTGAGGATTTACAATTTTTGCTAGCTCGTCTAAGCGAGGATCGGGTACCGGTACTACACCTGTGTTAGGCTCGATGGTACAAAAAGGAAAGTTAGCGGCTTCAATACCCGCTTTAGTTAGTGCATTAAAAAGCGTTGATTTACCAACATTAGGCAAGCCAACGATGCCACATTTAAAACCCATAGTAAGATACCTTGTTAAGATTCGTTTAAACGATTATGGTTTAAAAGAATGTAGTCTGTTTTGTGCTTTTAACACACCATCTTTTGCAAGTATTTCCATACAACGAACTGCTTCATCAACCGCTGCATCCATTTTTTCTTGGTCTTCTTTGGCTGCTTTTCCAAGCACCCAACCGGTAACCATTTCACGATGCCCTGGATGACCGATACCTATGCGTAAACGCATAAAATCTTTTTGGTTTGCCATTTTTGCAATAATGTCTTTTAAGCCATTATGACCGCCATGACCGCCACCTTTTTTAAGTTTGGCAACGCCTGGGTCTAAATCCATTTCGTCATGGGCAACAAGTATGTTTTCCACGGGGATTTTGAAAAAATTGGCTAAACTACCGACCGCTTTACCACTTAAGTTCATGTAGGTGGTGGGGATCAATAATTTGAATTCTTGGCCTTGGATGATCACTTTGCCAGTTAGGCCGTGATATTTAGGATCGTGTTTGAGCGTGCAGTTGTAGCGTGCTGCGAGTTCTTCAATGAACCAAGCACCTGCATTGTGGCGTGTGTTTGCGTATTCGGGGCCTGGATTAGCCAGGCCCACAAGCATTTGAATAGAATTCAAGGTGCAAGACCTTAAATATTATTCAGCAGCGTCTGAAGCTTCTTCTTCAGTAGGAGCTGCTTTGTTAGCTTTGATTGTAACTACTGACAGGTCGTGGCCTTCGCCTTTACCTAGTTCAACAGACTGAACACCTGAAGGAAGTTCAAGGTCAGAAATGTGAACTGAATCACCAACTACTAAATTAGAAACGTTAACTTCAACGAATTCTGGAAGTGCTTTAGGAAGACAAGAAATCTCAACTTCAGTTAACTGGTGAACAACAGTTGCGCCAGCTTTAGTAACTGCTTCTTCACCGATGAAGTGAAGAGGAACTTTAGTTACTAATTTGTGAGTTGCATCTACACGTTGGAAATCAAGGTGAGTGATTTTTGGCTTGAATGGGTGACGTTGAATATCTTTTAAGATAGCTTCAACAGACTCGCCGCCAACATTTAGCGTAAGAATGTGCGTGTAAAAACCTTCGCTTTCTTGTGCTTTGATCATGTCTTTATGAGCAAGAGTAAGCGATACCGCTTCTTTATCTGCACCGTAAAGGATAGCAGGTACTTTGTCTTCGCGACGTAGGCGGCGGCTCGCACCAGTACCAGTTTCTACGCGAAGTTCAGCGTTGTAAGTATAAGTTTCGTTAGACATAATGTCTCCAATAATTAAAAGTGTTAGGGCCTTTGCGACCAAGGTCCCTACCCAAAAGGCGCGCTATCATAACACCGCCCCCCAATAAAATAAACAACACATACAAAAAAAGCGCCAAAAGGCGCTTATATGTTCCAACGAATGTGTGATTTTAGTGTTCAAACATCGCTGAAATAGATTCTTCATTGCTGATGCGACGAATTGTTTCGGCTAACATGTCAGCAAGAGTCAGTACTTTTACTTTATCAAGCGCTTTTAATTCATCAGATAACGGAATTGAGTCAGTTACAATTACTTCATCAATTACTGAGTTACGAATGTTCTCTGCAGCTTTGCCAGATAAAATAGGGTGCGTTGCATAGGCAAATACGCGTTTAGCGCCGTGTTCTTTAAGTGCTTCTGCGGCTTTACATAAAGTACCACCGGTATCAATCATATCATCTACGATAATACAGTCGCGGCCTTCAACATCACCAATAATATGCATTACTTGAGAAACGTTTGCTTGAGGGCGACGTTTATCAATAATAGCAAGGTCTGTGTCGTGAAGTAGTTTTGCAATAGCACGGGCACGTACTACACCACCAATATCTGGTGATACTACAACAACGTCTTCAAACTCACGCTCTTCCATATCTTCAAGTAATACAGGGCTACCAAATACGTTATCTACTGGTACGTCAAAGAAACCTTGTATTTGCTCAGCGTGTAAATCAACCGTAAGAACGCGGTCAACACCTACACTTGATAAGAAATCGGCAACAACTTTAGCGGTAATTGGAACGCGCGCAGAACGTACTCGACGGTCTTGACGTGCATAACCAAAATAAGGAATGACGGCAGTAATACGACCTGCTGATGCACGACGTAGAGCATCAACCATAACGATAAGTTCCATTAGGTTATCGTTAGTAGGGGCACAGGTTGATTGCAAGATAAAAACATCCGAGCCACGAACATTTTCATTTATTTGAACACTGATCTCACCGTCGCTAAAACGGCCAACAACAGCATCGCCTAATTCAATATACAAACGTTTTGCAACTTTTTGAGCTAACTCAGGTGTTGCGTTACCAGCGAAGAGCTTCATGTCAGGCACGGTAGGGTTCCTCAGGCACTGAATTTTTGGACTAACGGGTAAATAGGTAAAACCCACTACGCGTTAACTTATGATTACTTGTACGTTACTTCATTGATCGAATATGGCGGCAAGCTCCGTATGAGCAGGTGAGACATTTGCGCTAGAAGCAACAAAACCCTGCCAAGTATGGGGGAGGTTATCAAGTACATCTTGTGCTTGAACTTGGCTAGCAAATTCGACAAAACAACATGAACCTGTTCCGGTCATCTTCGACGGGGCGTATTTTAGCAACCACTGCAGGGTTTTTTCAACCTCGGGGCAGAGCTTTTTAACTAAAGGCTCACAATCGTTGGTTAATTTATGGGTTCGCCAATCACCTGAAATTTTTGGTGTATCGCGTTTTAAATCTGGGTGAGTGAATATTTTAGCGGTACTGACATGCTGATTAGGGTGCACAACGCAATACCATTTTTGTTCAAGCTCTACGTCAACCAATTGTTCGCCAATACCGTGTGCTATGGCGCTTTTACCACGAATAAATACCGGCACGTCGGCGCCTAATTGCAGGCCTAAGTTTGCTAATTCATCAATATTTAGTTGTGTATTCCACATTTTATTAAGTGCAAGTAACGTGGTGGCTGCATCGGATGAACCGCCTCCTACACCGCCACCCATAGGTAAACGTTTCGTGAGATTTATTTTTACACCTGATGAAGTGCCACAGTGATTTTTAAGCAATAACGCGGCTTTATAGATGAGATTATCGCAATCTGCTATGCCTTTCGTATCACCCGTTATTAAAATAGTGGGCGCTTCGTTAACTGAAAAGTCGAGTGTGTCGCCAAAATTTAAAAAGGTAAATAAGGTTTCTAGTTCGTGATAACCGTCATCACGGCGCGCATTGATGTGTAAAAATAAGTTAAGTTTTGCCGGTGCAATGACCGAAAAAGCTGTTTTAGTATTCATACTTAATTAAATTGCCAATTGTAGAGTTGAATTTTGATTTTAATTTGCTGATGTTTTAGCGTGACATTGCTAGGAACCCAAAAGCCACCTTGCTGTTTATAGTTTGAATACGTTATTTGCCACTTTTTATTGCTGTTATCGTACCAAATAACTTGTTGTGCACGGCCAAGTTCGTCTACTTTTAATGTTTGCGACGTTAATGTGCCTTTTAACCAGTTATCGGCGTTATCAACTGGCAGGTCAAAACCGGTTAAGCGTTTTAATAATAACGCAGCGCTAGTATCTGTGTATGTTTTATCGTCGTAATCAAGTACCGCACCTGTGCGGGTTTGTTTAAGCGATAATATACGAGTACCAATAAACGTAGTGAGCACTAAGTTGTTTTGTTTTTCGTCTTGTTGCCAATTTAAGTTTGCAGATTGGCGCTCATCAGGGCTTATAAACGCTAATTTACCTTGTGCTTGCCAGGTTTTTTGCGCTGCTAAGCGTGGTTTCCAATCATCGTAAAGCGTTGTTTTTGTATCAATTTGGTGGGCGCAGCCCGCTAAAAACAAAAAAAGAGTGAATAAAATTAAATAATGTCTAATCAAATGTTGTTCCTTACTTTCCATATTCCGCTGATTTTTGGTAAAATTGCCGCCTTTAAAGTAGGGCGCAGCAATATTTGGCAAATATGACCATCATAGCACTTGGTATAAATCACAAAACCGCATCCGTAGAATTACGTGAAAAAGTGGCTTTTTCGCCTGAGCAAATGTCTGAGGCGCTCCAGCAATTAAGCGGTCATGCCGACTTTAACGAAGCCGTTATTGTATCTACCTGTAACCGTACCGAAATCTATTGTAGCCTTGAGCAGTCAAATTCCCAAGCACTGCTAGCATGGCTTGCCAGTTTCCATGGTTTGGATGAACACGAACTGAGCAAAAATATATATTGCCACCAAGGTGATGCAGCCATTAATCATTTAATGCGTGTTGCGTGCGGCTTAGATTCATTGGTATTGGGCGAGCCGCAAATTTTAGGGCAAATTAAGCAAGCTTATCATAGCGCCAAAACACACGATGCCGTAGGCGTTAAGTTTGACAGGTTGTTTCAAAAAACCTTTTCGGTAGCTAAGCAGGTCCGTACCGACACCGATATTGGTGCCAGTGCTGTGTCGGTGGCGTTTGCTGCGGTTAATTTAGCAAAACATATTTATGGCAAGCTTGATAAAACCAATGTGTTATTAATTGGTGCCGGCGAAACAATAGAGCTTGTAGCTAAACATTTATATCAAAATGAGCCGCAACAAATTACGGTTGCCAACAGAACCATTGAGCGTGCACGCGGTTTAGCG
This sequence comes from Pseudoalteromonas sp. Angola-4, assembly GCF_028599265.1. NCBI lineage: Bacteria > Pseudomonadati > Pseudomonadota > Gammaproteobacteria > Alteromonadales > Pseudoalteromonadaceae > Pseudoalteromonas > Pseudoalteromonas sp. Angola-4. The sequence continues at coordinate 163,757 of NZ_JAQREK010000006.1, forward strand.
CAGGAAGTGTCGGCCGATGTGATTGCGCTGGCACAACTACCTGAGCGTTTACACAAAGCCGATATTGTTATTAGCTCAACCGCCAGTACGTTACCAATAATAGGTAAAGGGGTGGTGGAGCAAGCATTAAAACAGCGCCGCCATAAACCTATGCTGTTTATTGATATTGCCGTACCGCGCGATATAGAAAGCCAAGTAGGCGAGCTTGACGCAGCCTATTTATATTCCGTTGATGACTTACAAGCCATTGTAAGCGAGAATATGGCCGCGCGTGAACAGGCGGCAGAACAAGCACAATTAATAATAAGCGAGCGCGTAAAAGAATTTGAAATGTGGGTTCGCTCTCTCGATTCGGTTGATTTAATTCGCCACTACCGAAACGACGTACAAACCATTAAGTCAGAACTTGTTGAGCGGGCGGTTAGCCAGCTAAATACAGGTAAAGACGCAGAAAAAATTATATTAGAGTTGGCCAATAAATTAACCAACCGCTTAATGCACGCGCCTACCCGTGCAATTCAAGATGCGGCTAAAAAAGGTGAAGTGGCACAACTAACTCAGTTGAAAAAAATGTTAGGTATTGATCAGGAATAACAGTTAAATGAAAGAGTCTGTATATCGTAAATTAGAAACCTTAGTAGAGCGCTACGAAGAAGTACAAGCGCTACTGAGCGATCCGTCGGTCATTAGTGATCAAAACCGCTTTCGTGCTCTTTCAAAAGAATACTCTGAGCTTGAAGAAATTGTAAAAACATTTTTAGCATACCAACAAGCGCAAGACGATGTAGCGACTGCTGAAGAAATGCTAAAAGATTCAGACCCAGATATGCGTGAAATGGCGCAAGAAGAATACAAAGAAGCTAAAGCGCAAATTTTATCATTAGAAGATGAGCTACAAGTGCTTATGCTTCCTAAAGATCCTAAAGATAACAACAATGTATTTTTAGAAGTACGTGCGGGTACCGGTGGTGACGAAGCGGCTATTTTTGCAGGCGATTTATTTAGAATGTACAGCCGTTACGCCGAAACACAAAAATGGAAAGTTGAAGTAGTGAGCACCAACGAAGGTGAACACGGCGGCTACAAAGAAGTTATTGCAAATATTAGCGGTGAAGGTGTGTACGGTAAGCTTAAGTTTGAATCGGGCGCTCACCGTGTACAACGTGTACCAGAGACTGAGTCGCAAGGGCGTGTACATACCTCTGCGTGTACGGTCGCAGTAATGGCCGAAATTCCAGAAGCTGAAGCCATTGAAATAAACACCGCCGATATAAAAGTAGATACCTTTAGAGCCTCCGGCGCCGGTGGTCAGCACGTAAATAAAACCGACTCGGCAATTCGTATTACTCATATTCCAACGGGTGTTGTGGTTGAGTGTCAGGATGAGCGTTCGCAACATAAAAACCGTGCTAAAGCGATGTCGGTACTTGCCGCGCGTTTACAGCAAGCCGAAGATGAAAAACGTCATGCGGCTGAGGCCTCTGAGCGTCGTAACTTAGTGGGCAGTGGCGATCGCTCTGAGCGTATTCGTACTTACAACTACCCGCAAGGGCGTATTACCGATCACCGTATTAATTTAACGCTTTATCGCTTAAACGAAGTGGTAACTGGTGATTTAGGCGCAATTATCGATCCATTAATGCAAGAGCATCAGGCTGATTTACTTGCCGCAATGGGCGATGAGTAATTGTGAGCCACACGCTTGAGCAGGCAATAGCGGTTGGTGCAACTAAACTTGCACCAACTAGCGACAGCGCTAAATTAGACGCACAAGTACTGCTATTACATATTCTTCAAAAACCCCGCAGTTACTTATTTACCTGGCCAGATAACCTACTTAGCAGCGACGAACAGCGCCAATATGATGAATTTTGTGAACGGCGTTTAAATGGTGAACCCGTAGCGCATATTATTGGCCAGCGCGAATTTTGGAGCTTAGCGCTCGAGGTGAATGCTACAACGCTTATTCCTAGGCCTGATACTGAAACACTCGTTGAGCAAGCTTTAGCACTTACCGTGCCTGAGCAAGCAAAAGTGCTTGATTTAGGCACTGGCACCGGCGCTATTGCACTTGCACTTGGCAGTGAAATGCCAACATGGCAAATTACAGCAGTCGACAAAGTAGCAGATGCGGTGGCCTTATCGACTCGTAATCAGCAGCGTTTAGCCATTAATAATGTGCAAGTTAAGCAAAGTAACTGGTTTAGCGCACTGAAAAATGAGCAGTTTAATTTAATTGTGACCAACCCACCGTACATTGAACACGACGATAAACATTTAAAAGAAGGGGATGTGCGCTTTGAGCCTCTTTCTGCGTTAGTGGCCGATGAGGCAGGAATGGCTGATATAAAACAAATAATTACACAATCACGTGACTATTTGCTCCCTAGTGGCTATCTTTTAATAGAACATGGTTTTGAACAGGGTGAAGCTGTTCGGCATTTGTTTAAGCAAATGGCGTATATAAATATTAAAACAGTAAAAGACTTGGGAAATAACGATCGTGTAACGCTCGCACAGTGGCCTTAATTTGATAATAAACAGCCATGATTGTGTGTTCTATAAATGCATTAAGGAACCTTTAATATGATGGGTGATTTTTTATTTTCAGATGAGCCAGATGAGTTAGAAAGTGAAGTAGAGCTTGGCACTTGGAAAGTATTAATCGTTGATGACGAACCTGAAGTTCATGCTGTTACAAAGCTTGCGTTGAGTGATTTTGAATTTCAGAACAAACGTTTAGAATTTTTAAGCGCATACTCGGGCGCTGAAGCAAAAGAATTAATAAATGCGCACCCAGATGCCGCTATTGTACTGCTAGATGTGGTAATGGAAACAGATGACGCTGGGCTACAGGTTGCTAAATTTATTCGCGAAGAAGCTAAAAATAATCATATTCGCATTATTTTAAGAACCGGTCAGCCTGGGCAGGCGCCTGAGCGCCAAGTCATTATTAATTACGATATTAACGACTATAAATCGAAAACAGAGCTGACAGCGCAAAAGCTGTTTACTGTGATTATGTCGAGCTTACGCTCGTATCGCGATATTATTTCTATAGAGCAATCTCGCGAAGGGCTTGAAAAAATTATTGTTGCCTCGCGCGATATATTTGCCACACGTTCAATAGAGCAGTTTATTGAAGGGGTGATGCAGCAACTTACCTCGTTATTAGGCATTGCTGATCAAGCGGTGTATGCCACTACGTTAGTGGCGCAAAATACGCAAGAAAATAGTAATGATAAGCTAATAGTACGCTCTGGTACGGGTGAGTTTGAGCAAAGCGAGGGTAAAGAATTAGATGCTGTGCTGCAAAACGAGCAACTAGAGGCGTGTCATCAAGCACTTAAAGATAAAAGCATAATTTATAAAGATAACTATTTATTTGCTTATTGTAGCAGCGAGTACAATCACAATTCGATGTTATTTATATCGGGGATCCCTAAAAATATAACCGATACGCAACGTAATTTAATTGAGATTTTTTCGCAAAATGTACAACTAGCATTTGAGAACGTGCAACGACAACAACGTTAATCGTTACTATAAATTTAAAAAGCACATAGCCTTGCGACTATGTGCTTTTTAGTTTGTGAGGCATAATAGCCAAAGCAGTGCGTAGTACTTGGTATTATACCAAGCAGCAATAATACTTAATCATTTTGAGGGGGCTAAACGTGTTGCTATCAGCGTTAAAAAATTCTCATTTAGAACAACTAAATAGCAAATTTTTTGCCTAGCTATCAACACGTTTTTCCATCCTCAAAATAGATCACTTAATTAAGCGGATTGGTATTAAACGCACTTAACTAAATTTAACAAAACAAAAAGTACTGAGGCTTATGGATTATTTAGCAGTAAAACACTCACACATGGCAATTGCTATGCTAAGCGTTATCTTATTTTACATCCGCTCTTTTTCGCGTATGGGCAGTGGCAAGCTTGCCAAAAATAAACTGGTTTTTATTGGCAGTCACAGCATTGACACTTTATTACTTATTTCTGCAATAACATTGGTGTTCATGGCAAAAATAAACCCCTTTGAGCAACTATGGTTATTAGAAAAAATAGTGCTTGTAGTGATTTATATTGCGATAGGTATTATTAGTTCTAAACAAACTAATACGCTGCCAAAAATTATGTATGTGGTAGTTAACACGGTTATGATTTTAGCGATAGGGTATTTGGCAACGGCAAAATCGCCGCTACTTTTATAATAGCTACTCTGTTGCAAGTTAAGTGTCGGTGCGTGTATATGCTTTTTAAACACGCACGATACTTATAAGTATGGGACTTAAACCCCCAAGGAACTTGAGTAACAGTTAATACAGTTAATACACCTTTGCCCGTCTCATAGCCTTCACCATTTTTCAGCCAGGCTGGCCTACTCCTTTTACTATAAAGCACACCTCTGGGGTATAATTATGGGTGGGAGCTTCGCTGTATTGGTAACTATCCGTAAAATTAGGTAAACTACGCCTTCGTTTTTTAATAAATGTTGTAGTATTGATGACCACCCTCGGGTATGACGAACACGACGAATCTTATTTAGATGATGCATATGATGAATTTACTCCACCGCCACTTTATCGGTGTATTAATGCAGAATCGAAATGGGACCCTCAAATAGATTTAGCACCAACTTTTTCTGTATTAACTGACTTTGAGCAGCAGATCACTGCTATGTGCGCAAAGCAAAAAGACCCACACGATAGATTAGAAGCCCTTCTTGATATTTTTTATAGCAAATGGCTATTTAGCGCCTCTGGGCTAAAGGTGCCAGAGCATAAAATAAATAGCTTAAGCTATACACTCACTATGCGCAGCGGCTCTATAACCACATTAGGTATTTTATTGAGCCATTTGCTTGAGCAAGCGCAATTAGATGCCAGTGTGTGTATTAATCAGGGCGATATTAGCGTGCATGTCGCAATAAGTGATGAAGAAGGCTACATTATTGAGCCTAGCAGTGGGCAACAGAGCTGGTACATCATTCCTGAAAATGCGGATGAAGAAAATGGCCAAGAGCAAGAGCCACTTGAGCTTATTTATAACGATGAAGTTTATAAATTGTTTTTAGCGCAGCAAAAATGGTCGTTTATTAGCGAAAATAAATTTGGCCACGCGCTGGTATGTGTTGAGTTGCTAATGGAGCTATTAGGCGATGATCCGTACGAGAGACGCGACAGAGGTTACTTACTCAATCAGTTAGATTGTCCTAAAATGGCACGCGATGATTTACAGTTTTTTATTGATGAGTGCCCGGACGATCCGGCAATCGAAATTATTCAGCATCAACTAGAAGAACTTGAAGATAATAATAAAACACACCATTAAGAATAGGAACAAATATGGCTGATACTCACACTGCATTAATTACCAATGATGCTGTTGTACTGGGTTTGCTTGCTGTAATTTTAGGGTTCATTTTTAAAACCTCTAGCAGCGAAAACCCCAAACTAAAAGCATTTTATAAATATGTACCAGCATTATTGCTGTGTTACTTTTTACCTTCTTTACTCAATACGTTTGGCATTGTAGATGGTCATAGTTCAAATATTTACTATGTTGCTTCGCGCTATTTGCTGCCAGCATGTTTAATCTTACTTACTATTAGTATTGATTTAAAAGCGATTATTAATTTAGGCCCCAAAGCGCTAATTATGTTTTTAGTGGGTACGTTGGGCATTGTGATTGGTGGGCCTTTATCTATTTTAGTGGTTAGTGTATTTAGCCCTGATTTAGTAGGCGGCCACGGCCCTGATGCTGTTTGGCGTGGTATGACAACGGTTGCCGGCAGCTGGATTGGCGGCGGCGCTAACCAAGCTTCAATGAAAGAAATGTTTGAAGTGGGCGGCGATATATTTTCGGTTATGGTGACCGTTGATGTGATTGTGGCGAATATTTGGATGGCTGTTTTATTACTAATGGCCGCAAACCATAAAAAAATTGATGCCGCAACAGGGGCTGATACAACCGCCATAGAAGATTTAAAAAACCGTGTTGAGCAATACCATGCAGAGCATGCCCGCATGCCGACACTCAATGATTACATGACCATTATTGCCATAGCATTTGGTATAACGGGGCTAGCTCATTTTTGTGCCGACTTTTTAGGGCCGTTTTTTGCAAACAATTATGCGTGGGCTAAAGAGTACAGCTTAAACAGTAAATTCTTTTGGCTAATTGTTATTTCAACCACTATTGGTATTAGTTTATCATTTACTAAAGTAAGGCAAATAGAAGCGTTTGGCGCATCAAAAGTTGCTTCAAGCTTTTTATATATTTTAGTGGCATCAATTGGCTTACATATGAACGTAACCGCTATATTTAGTAACCCTGGGTTATTTTTAATTGGGGCTATTTGGATGCTAACACACGCAAGTTTAATGCTGATTGTAGCCAAAGTAATAAAAGCCCCGTTATTTTATATGGCGGTGGGCTCGCAAGCTAACGTTGGCGGCGCTGCGTCGGCGCCTGTGGTGGCTTCTGCGTTTCACCCTTCGCTTGCGCCAGTGGGCGTTTTATTAGCTGTACTAGGGTATGGTGTAGGTACATATATGGCCTACATTTGTGGATTAATGATGCAAGCAGTTGCACCTTAAGGAATTTAAATGAACAACCAAGTAATTGATATTAATAACATTGAGCTGGCAAATGACAAACCATTTGTATTATTCGGTGGTATGAATGTTTTAGAGTCGCGCGATTTAGCAATGCGTATTGCAGAGCACTATGTAGAAGTAACGTCTAAATTAAATATTCCTTATGTATTTAAAGCCTCGTTTGATAAAGCGAATCGCTCATCAATAAATTCTTACCGCGGCCCAGGTATGGAAGAAGGCTTAAAAATATTTGAAGAGATTAAAAATACCTTTAATATCCCGCTTATAACCGACGTGCACGAACCACACCAAGCAGCGCCTGTTGCTGAAGTGGTTGATGTAATTCAGTTACCTGCATTTTTAGCACGCCAAACCGATTTAGTGGTAGCTATGGCAAAAACGGGTGCCATTATTAATGTGAAAAAACCACAGTTTTTAGCGCCGCACGAAATGCGTCATATCATTACTAAATTTAATGAAGCAGGTAATGATAATGTTGCACTGTGTGAGCGCGGCTCAAGCTTTGGCTACAACAACTTAGTTGTTGATATGCTAGGTATGGATGACATGAAAGCCATGGCACCAGTTATTTTTGATGCCACTCATGCACTACAGCGCCCAGGCGGGCGAGCAGACTCTGCTGATGGACGCCGTGCACAAGCTGCCGAGCTTGCTCGCAGCGGCATGGCACTGGGCATTGCGGGCCTATTTATTGAAGCGCACCCTAACCCTAATGAAGCAAAGTGTGATGGCCCATGTGCATTAGCACTTAGCAAGCTTGAAGGGTACTTATCGCAAATGAAAGCAGTAGATGACTTAATTAAAAGCTTTGCACCACTTGATACAAGCGCAAGCGATTTATAATTTAACACCTATTTAGGTAATGTTTAAAAAGCGACTTAGGTCGCTTTTTTTATTCCATTAATATACACACACAACGATGCTGTATATAATCTTACGCATAAGAAAAACTAATTCTAAGCTTGGTTACTATGTCAAGACGAGTCCCCCCATTAAACGCACTTAAAGCTTTTGAAGCCGCGGCACGCCATTTAAGCTTTACTAAAGCAGCAGAAGAGCTGTATGTAACGCAAGCGGCAGTGAGCCATCAAATTAAAACCCTTGAAGAGCATTTAGGCTTAAAATTGTTTTTACGTAAAAATCGCTCGTTATTATTAACCGAAGAAGGCCAAGGCTATTTTTTAGATATTAAAGAGATTTTTACCCAGCTGATAGATGCCACCGAAAAGCTACTTGCTCGCGGTGCAAAAGGCTCACTTACCGTAAGTTTGACCCCGAGTTTTGCAATTCAGTGGTTGGTACCTCGATTAAGTTTATTTAACGAACTCCACCCCGAAATAGATGTGCGTATAAAAGCGCAAGACCAAGACGAAAACTCGTTAACCGATGATGTAGATATTGCCATTTACTACGGCCGAGGGCACTGGAGTGGGGTTCAAACTTACAAATTGCACACCGAGTATTTAGTGCCTTTATGTAGCCCACTGTTATTAAGCGGGCATAAACCGCTTAATCAACCGAGTGACTTAGCTCAGCACACTTTGTTGCACGATACCACGCGCCGTAACTGGAAAACCTGGATGAAAACGGCGGGTGTACGTAATGTACAAGTGAATCAAGGCCCTATATTTAGCCACTCATCAATGGTGCTCCAAGCCGCGGTGCACGGTCAAGGTGTAGCAATAGGCAATAGTGTGCTTGCTAAACCCGATATTGACGCGGGCCGTTTAGTGATCCCATTTAGCCACAGCTTAGAGAGTAAAAACGCGTATTACTTAGTGATTAGAGAGTCGCAAACAGAGCTGGGTAAAATAGTCTCGTTTAAAGATTGGATGCTGAGCTTAGTTGAACAAGAACAAGAGTATTAATAATGATTGAATGGTTTAAAAGCGCAACGCAGCCGGCTATTGCACAGTTTATATTTGCGCATGGTGCCGGAGCTGGATCAGATTCTGATTTTATGCAGCATATGGCTAAACTCATTAGTGCGCAGGGTATTGATGTAGGTTTATTTGATTTTGAATACATGCAAATTGCTAAAAAAACACAAAAACGTAGACCGCCAGAGCGAGCCCCTAAACTGTTAGCTTATTACGAGCAAGTACTAACAAATGCGCAACCTAATTTACCGTTATTTATTGGCGGCAAGTCGATGGGCGGGCGTATGGCTTCTATGCTTGCTTGTAGCTCTACACAACCGATTGCAGGTGTATTAGCGTTTGGCTATCCGTTTCATCCGCCCGGTAAGCCAGAAAAGCTACGCACCGATCATTTTGCAGACATACCTTGCCCGTTTTTAGTCTTACAAGGCGAGCGAGATACCTTTGGCACCCGTGAAGAGCTTAAAACGCTTTCTATGCCAAAACAGCCAAGCTATGTGTGGCTTAGCGATGGCGACCATTCACTCAAACCACGCAAAAAAAGTGGTGTGAGCGAGCTGCAAAATCGTGAAACTGCAGCGCTTGAAGCAGGTAAATTTATAGCCAATAGAGTGGAGCAATTATGATTAAATTATTTTTACTCACGGGCAGCTTTTTTTGCATGCTGTCGGTTATGTTAGGGGCATTTGCCGCGCATGGCTTAAAAAGCCGTCTAACTGAGTATTCTCTCGGGGTATTTAAAACCGCAGCTGAGTATCAAATGGTGCATGGTTTAGCGCTTATAGCCGTGGCGATTCTTATTAAGTGGGGTATTAATTTAACCGTGGCGGGAGGTTTTTTTATTGCCGGTACACTGCTTTTTAGTGGCAGCTTATATTTACTAGCCCTAAGCGGCATGAAGTGGTTAGGCCCAATAACCCCATTAGGTGGGTTATGTTTTATAATTGGTTGGGTTGTTATTTTAGTGCAAGTTGCACGATTTAAGTTTTAAAGAGTTTAAGGGTTAATATGTCTAGTGTTGTGATTTATTGTCGTAGTGGTTTTGAAAACGATGCGGCTGCTGAAATAACGTTTCATGCTGCCGAGCAAGGTTTTGCCGGCTATGTAAAAGCCAAACCAAATACCGGCTACGTGATTTATGAATGTTTTGAAGCGCAACACAGCGACGAAATAATCAAAAAGGTCGACTTTAAAAATATGGTATTTGCGCGGCAGTGGTTTGCTGGCACGTTAATCGAAAATATGCCGGTAGAAGATAGGGTCACTGCATTAAAAGAAGCCGCAAAGGATTTTCCTTTGTGTAGTGAATTGCGCGTAGAAACCCCCGATACTAACGAAGGTAAAGAGCTACTGACCTTTTGTAAAAAAATATCAACGCCGTTAAAAAAAACACTCGAAAAGCAAAACACGGTATTACGTGAGCCAAAGGTAAACCGCCCGGTAATGCATGTACTATTTTTAGCAAACAATGCCGCGTATGTAGGGTATTCGTATAGTTATAATAATTCGCCGTTTTTTATGGGCATTTTACGTTTACGTATGCCAAGTGACGGACCGAGCCGCTCAACGTTAAAACTTGACGAAGCCTTTAATGTTTTTATCCCTGAAAAAGAGCGAGAAGCGCGAGTACAACCAGGCATGCGAGGGGTTGATTTAGGCGCTTGCCCAGGCGGTTGGACCTATCAATTAGTACGCAGAGGGATGTTTGTTAGCGCAATAGATAATGGCCCAATGAACGATAGTTTGATGGAAACAGGCCAAGTTAAACACTTTAGAGCCGATGGTTTTAAATACCGCCCAGAAAAAAGAAATATTAACTGGTTAGTGTGCGATATGGTGGAAAAACCAACCAAAGTGACTAATCTAATGATTGACTGGGCAGTAAACGCATACGCCAAAGAGCTGATATTTAATTTAAAGCTGCCTATGAAAAAACGCTTTGATAGTGTTTATGAATGCCTAACGATGATCAAAGAAGAGCTTACTGAGTACGGTATAACCTATGAGTTGCAAGCTAAGCATTTGTATCATGATCGTGAGGAAATCACCGTTCATTTAAACGTTGTTAAGGTGCCCCAAAATTTGTATAGCTAAATCATAGAGGCATAAAAGTGGTATTAAATAATGTTTATAAATGGCTAGGATTACTTTTTTTATCACTTTTAATAGCCGGTTGCGGCGGCGGTGGCAGCGATAGTGACGCCACCGATAGTGGCTCAACTGGCAATACCGCCCCTACTGTGAGTGTTGATGTAAGCAGCAGCGTTATTGTTGCTAACCAAACCTTTACTATTACGGCTCAGGCAAGCGATAGTGACGGGCAGGTGTCTAGTTATCAATGGCAGCAGCTGTCGGGGCCTGAATTTACCTTTACTGCCAATGGCAACATACTCACAGCAACGGCCCCCAGTGTAGAAAGCGACACTGATTTTAGTTTTTCGGTGCTAGTAACCGATAATGACGGCGCCACTACAGAGCAAGTGTTCTCTGGGACTATCACGGTTCAAAACACCCCTCCCACAGTTAATATTACAGGCCCAAGCAGTGCACTGGCTAATACCCAAGTGAGTTTAATTGCTAATGCACAAGACATAGATGGCACAATTAGCGCCATAGTGTGGGTACAATCTGCTGGCTCCTCCATCGAATTTAGCCAAACTGAAGGTGAATTAAGCTTTACCGCCCCAAATGTAAGTGAAAATGAAACGCTTGGTTTTAGTGTTACTGTAACCGACAATGCCGGGGGCACTGTACAAAGCAGTGCCACGGTACTTATTACGCAATTAAATAGCGCACCTAGTGTTACCTTAGCTGGGCCTGACGAGGCAATGCAAAATGAGTCAGTGACAATAACAGCTACAGCGCAGGACAGCGATGGCACCATTAGCGAGCTAAGCTGGCAGCAAACAAACGGCCCCGTGGTCGAATTTACGCAAACCGACTCCAGCATTACGTTTAATGCTCCAACAGTTGCTCAAAATACCAATATTACCTTTTTAGCCACCGTTAGAGATAACGACGATGCAACTAATAGCGCCCAAAAAACGGTGATTGTGGTGCCGCCTAACAATCCGCCTGTGGCAGATGATGTAACCGTTGAGGTGCAATATAACTTAAGTGCTGAATTTAATTTGACGGTAAATGATGCCGATGGCGATACGGTACAAATTACTTTTCCAAATGACCTAGAAGGGGCGCAGGTGAGCGTTATTGATGCCCAAGCGCTGCGCTTTAGCTATACACCGCCTGTAAATAGTATTTCTGCAAAAAGCTACACACTGACTGCTAGTGATGGTAAAGACAGCACCAACTTTTTGCTTAATACGACAATTATTGATACCAGCGCTGCAACGGTGACAGAAATAACGCCTAATGGGGCAGATGAACCGGTATTGGTTGACACCCCCATCAGCATTACGTTTTCAGATGTGATGCTGAGCAGTTCGTTAACCGTAAATAGTAGCGCGGGGAGCTGTGAAGGCAGTGTTCAGGTATCAAGTGATGATTTTTCAAGCTGTGTTGCACTTAATGTAGAGAGCGTATCTGGAGCGCCTGATGAGACGAGTGACTATTTTAAAAACGTTAACTTAAGCGCTGATTTTTCAGAAAACACGCTTTACAAAGTGCGTGTAAATGATCAATTAGTTAATTTTTCTGGTACTGCTGCGACAGCAGGCCAAGTGAGTGAATTTACCACCTCAACCCAAGATTTAAAAATAACCGAACTCATATCGGTGCAATTTACTAATGATACGCCCTGGGTAGAGATTTATAACGGCACTGGAGAGGCTGTTAATTTACAAAACTATTCATTAAAAACGCGCGCAATTAATATGCTTGATAGCTCAGTGAGCGCAGAGCAAGTATTTACATTACCCAACAAAGTATTAGAAAACGGCAGTTATATTTTACTGCAAAGTCGTTTTGGTGATGAGTTTTTAGCAAGTGCGGCACTTAATAACCCTAAAATTGTGCTGGTGGGTAACCAAAGCGATGCCCTACGTCCTTATTGGTATATAAATGGCTTTGCAGAGTTATTAAATAGCGCCGCCACACAAACAATCGACTTTGTTAAATTTGGTAATTCTACCCAGCAACCGGTTAGTGCCACGCAATGGCAAGGCGATAACGCACCTCAAATGCAGGCCGAACAAGGGTCAAGCTTAAAACGTGCGCTTAATGCAACAGATACTAATCAAGCAAGTGATTGGGTTTACTCAGTGTTTAATACGCCGGCAGGGCAAAATGATATTAGCTGTGATACCGATACAGATTTAGATGGGATCCCTGATTGCAGTGAGCAAGAAGGCACAACATTTGGCGGGCTGCCTTTATATGAATGGGGCGCACGGGAAAATCAAAAAGATATATTTATAGAAATTGATTATATGGACAGTACCGATATAGGTATTACGCCACAGCGTACAGCATTAGAAAAAGTAGTGAGCGTATTTGCAAGTAACGGTTACACAGTGCATTTTGATGTAGGCGATTTGTTTGACCAAAGCACAGGTATTTCCACCGCTAACTTTGATTTAGGAGGCGGTACAACCGTACCGTTTAACAGCTACACGCCCTTTGAATATGACCAAGGTACTGCTAATTTATTTGCCTATAAAATGGAATATGCCGATACAACGCGCCGCCCAATTTTTCATTATTTATTAATGGCAAACAGTGGTAACGAAGATGGCAGCATTAGTGGCTCAGGTATTGCCGAAATAAATGGTAATGACCTAATGCTGACTATGGGCGGATGGGGGTTATCGGTTGATGATCAAACATCACAAAATGTGACGAATAATTACCAAGCGTCTACTATTTTTCATGAGTTGGGGCATAATTTAGGGCTTTATCATGGCGGCGACGAAGAAGTGAACTTTAAGCCAAATCATTTAAGCTCTATGAATTATCTATATCAATTAACGGGGCTTGCAAGCATAGGTAATAACGAAGGTGATCGTTATTACGACCGGTTTTATACCAACAACATTAACTGCGACCTTGTGCCAAATACCAATAATCAAACAGGATCAACGGATGATTTTATCATTGATTATTCAAACGGCAGCGCTGCAAATATAAATGAAAGTGCTATTGATGAAAGCGCAGGATTAAACAGGCCTGGCTCTGAGGCGGTCGATTATAATTGTAATGCAATTTTAGGCGATACATTAACTAACTTTGATGCAAACCAAGACTCGCAAATTACTGTATTAACGGATACCGATGAGTGGAGCATGATTAACTTACAGTTTTACTCACAAAGTGCAGGTAACCGATTTGGTGTGGCAAATACGATGAGCCATAAGCTGTATCAACAGCAGCGTGTTCACGCTGTTTCTACTTCATTGCCTAGCTATATAAAAGAAGCAGCGCCAAGCGAGGCTATAATTAACCAAATTAAAGCAATTAAAGAGCGCTAAATGAGCTACCGATTTATAAATGCTGCACTTTTACAAGGAGCTATTATTTGTTTAGTTGCTGCCTGTAGCCAAGGCGCTATTAATAAAGCCAGTAGTAGCCATAGTAGTGAATGGTTACTAACTGATGCGCTTTATTATGATAACAAGCCAGTAAATTGGCAGCAAAGGCGAGTAAACGGGTGTAGCACGTGTTCAATACAAAACGACTCTGTACTTCAGCCCGAGGGCATAACGCGTTTTAATACGCTTTATAAAGATGGGGAGTGGGTAGCAGTACAGGAGCAAAGCAGTTTAAATGTTATAAGGTTAAAACTGCCTTTGCACACCCCCTATTTGTATGTTGAGCAATTAGCAAACGGTGAACTTAAACTGTTTAATCAGCAACACACTTATAAAACTAAAATAGGCGAAGTCATTAATATTACTTTTAAAAAGCAGTTATTCTCGATAGTGATCACAGCGTTTACTTTACAAGATGAAAAAAATGCAGCACTGCCAAGGCGCGCTAGACTAAATTACACTGCACTTAAGTTGATATAGATAAAATAAAAGCACCAAAAGGTGCTTTTATTATTTGCCATAGTGTTTGTTAGCCCGCTCGGTATTTAGAGCGATAATTATCTACCCACAAACGAGTAGCGCCACACACAGCAACGGGCATAACAATTAGGTTAATAAATGGGATTGCAGTGAGCAGCATAACAGCAAAGCCAAAGCCATAAGATAAACCTTGTTTAGACTTTAAATCGTCTTTCATTTGTTTAAAGCCTACTTTATGGTTATCAAAGGCAAAATCTTTGTATTGCACAGCATACATCCAACATGTAAATAAAACCCATAACACTTGTCCAATAACGGGTAAAATCCACAGCAAAATAAAAAAGCCAATAGCGCGGGGTAAGTAATAGCAAAGCTTTGTCCACTCTCTGCCTACCATGCGTGGAATGTCTTTTACTAAATCAGCAAAACCGTCGTCATTTATTTTTTGACCCGTTAAATAAAGCTCTACTTTTTCGCTGAGTAGTCCGTTAAAAGGGGCCGCAATAAAGTTGGTTATGACCGTAAATAGCATGCTGTAACTAAATAGCACCACAAGCACGGCAATAGGCCACATTAACCATTCAAGCCAGCTTAGCCACTCAGGTAACATGTTGTTTATATAATTAAAGCTGTCGCTTAACCAACCAAATAAAAAGAATAATGAACTACCAAACAATAAAATATTAAGTAAAAGTGGAATAAGCACAAAGCGCTTAAGGCCTTTTTGGCTAATTAATTTAAAGCCTGAAAAAAAATATTCCATACCTTGTATGATCTGCACAGTAACCTCAAAAAAGACTCATATCTGCATGCAGTATAATTAGACTGATAATTTTGAACAGCCTTTTTAAGTAACAAAGTGTTAAACCTGCAAAATTTTTAAAAAGTTTTAGAGTGTGTTGGCTGGATTGTTTTTGTTATGGATGTTTATTTTTTGTTGCAAAATAATGTAGGCTTAACGCATACTAAAGTTGTTTTTTAGCTATTTTATTAAAAAACAATTTCCATAATCGTAATAATAAAACTCGCGCTGTAAGTTTATTAACTATACTCATTTTAAATATATGAACTAAGAGCAGGAATTTGTTGATGCACTGCACTTTTTTAAAGTGCGTAGCAACATAAAAGTACCTAGATGCATGGTGAAGTATGAATACTGCAAAACTAAAACAATTGTTATCTCACCAGCAGGATATATTATCTAAAATCGCGTTAGGCATTGCCTTAGACGATGTTTTACAAGATATTTGTTTAGCTATAGAGCAAGTTATTGAAGACAGCTCTGCAAGATGCTCAATACTGTCTTTAACAGGTAATCAGTTATTTCATCGTGCTGCCCCAAATATTGACGATGAATATTTAAAGGCAATTAATGGTGTGTTTATAGGCCCTAATGTAGGGTCTTGTGGCACCGCAGCCTATAAAAATGAGCGAGTTATTGCGCAAAATATTGACCTTTCGCCCTTGTGGGAAGATTACAAAGATTTAGCGCACAGGTACGGTTTATATTCTTGTTGGTCAACCCCGGTTATTTCAACCACCAATGAAATATTAGGTACTTTTGCTATTTACCACGGCACCCCTAAAGCACCTACACAGCAAGATTTAGAACTCATTGACTATTTTGTACACTTTTCTAGCATAGCACTAGAAAAAAACGCAGAGTCGCTCAAAGCTAGGCAGCTAGTGGCAGACCTGCAAAAAAGTAATGAAAAATTTAAAGCATTTACGCAAGTGATGCCCGATCTTATTTTGATTTTGAACGAAGAGGGCGTCTATACCGATATTTACGGAACCTCGAGTGACTTATTACTTGAATCGCCCACCGATTTAATTGGTCAAAATGTGCAAGACTTGTTCCCAGAAAAAGATGCCGACATGATCATGGGGATTATTAAAAAAACCATTCTCACCAATGAAATGCAAATATTTGAGTACGATTTAGCCGTGCCCAAAGGCCACATAACCTTTGAAGGAAGAGCGGCTGCACTTACTAACTATCAGCCAGAAAAACCAGAACTTAAGCACGTAGTGTGGATGGCAAGAGATGTGACCCTTCGCAAAAAAGCCGAGCAAGAAGTTCAACGGCTTGCGTTTTTTGATCCACTAACAGGGCTCCCTAATAGACGAATGCTCAGCGACAGCCTAGCAAAGTGTGTGGAGCGTATTAAACGCACCAAAAAAACGGGCGCATTGCTGTTTTTAGATGTTGATAACTTTAAAAGAATAAACGATTCATTAGGCCACGGCGCCGGAGATCAAGTATTAATAGAATTAGCAAAACGCTTAGGTGGCGTAATACGATCATCTGATACTTTAGCTAGAGTGGGCGGTGATGAATTTATTATTTTACTCGAATACATTGGCGAGCATAATCACCAAGCCTGTATTGAATCTGAAATAGTCGCTAAAAAAGTACAAGGCGTGTTTAATGATAAGTTTGCAATAGGGGAGCTGGCATTTCAAGTTAGCTGCAGTATAGGTATTTGCTTAATTAACGAAGAGCACACAGCCACCGATAACATATTAAAATTTGCAGATACCGCCATGTACCGCTCTAAGGCAAAAGGTGGCAATAGCTGCAGCTTTTATGACCCTAAACTGCAAACTTTACTCGAAAACCAAGCCGAATTAGAAACGGATATTGTAAGAGCAATCGCTAATAACGAATTTTGTGCGTATTTTCAGCCGCAAATTAGTATGCAAGGAAAGATAGTAGGTGCAGAAGCCCTGATAAGGTGGATACACCCTAATAAAGGGGTTATTGCGCCTAATCAGTTTATTCCTATTGCAGAGCAATATGGGCTGATTCAAAAACTGCAAAACATAGTGCTTCGCAATATATGCAGCCTTATTAATCAACTTAATGAAAAAAACATGATAGATGAGCACTTTAGCGTATCTATAAATATTAGTCACATACAGTTTAATTCTGCGCAGCTTACCCGTGAGCTCTGCTCTACAATTAAAGAGTTCAACATAAAGCCGCAGCATATTAAACTTGAGATCACCGAAACCATGCTATCGGGCGATATTGACAGCACAATAAAGCAAATGACGGAGCTACAAGAACAAGGTTTTGTGTTTTCTATTGACGACTTTGGTACAGGGTACTCCTGTTTAGCTCATTTAAATGCTTTCCCCGTACAGGAAATAAAAATTGATAAAAGCTTTATCGATAAGATTTTAGATAAAGGCAAAGGCTTTAATATTGTTAATACGATTATAAGCCTAGGCAAAAGTTTAGACATTACCGTTGTTGCTGAAGGTGTAGAGCAAGAGGCGCAATTTGAGTTACTAAACTTGCTCAATGCAGATTGCATACAAGGCTATTTAGTCGCAAAACCTATGAATGCCAGTAATTATATTAAGTGGCATGCCCATCAATTAAAAAAGCAAAGCCTAAGTGCTTAGCAGGCTGTGCGTCGTTTTTGTAAATTAAGCTAACGTTTTAATAAAGCCATTTTTACCTTATTAAAACATTTTGTTTAAACAACACTAGGAACACGCGTATTAAGTATATATTATGAAGTCACTATAACGATTCAAAATAATAAAATGGACGACAAGAGATGCAGTTAGTCGAATTAACCCCTAAGGATCCTGATGTAGTTAATGTGTTTGCAGATATAGATAGACTGATAAACTCCTTATACCCCGTGGCTACAGCCCAATCTCTCAAATTAGAAGAATTAAGCAAAGACAACGTTTATGCAATTGGTTTAAAAAACGAAGATGGCATTATTGCCTGTGGCGCTATTGTTAAGCAAAATGACGGCGCGCTATATGGCGAAATAAGGCGTTTATACGTAAAACCAAGTTACCGTGGTAGAGGTTTTTCAAGACGCATAATGCAAAACCTACTGCATTACGCCGGCGAAACAAAAATTCCACTTATCCGATTAGAAACAGGCCCAAAGCAAACCGAATCAATTAGTTTATATGAAGATTTAGGTTTTGCGCGCTGTGCAAGCTTTGGCTCGTATCAAGATAACCCACAAAGTGTATTTATGGAGCTTGCCCTGAGCCCTGAGCCAGAATAAATAAGCTATTTACTACTGTGTGCCTATAGCTGACTCTGTAGGCGCAAAAAATACTTCACTGTTTTTCACTGCTATCTTCGTATAAAATTCGCCACGTATATTTAATACCTGTGCACAGTAATACTTAATGATTTTAAGAGGCAAACCCTGGCTATAAACAAGCTTTTTTGCATAAAAATAAATTACTTGATTAAGCAAACGGGTATAAACCTTTATTTAGCACTTCATAAGTGAGAATTTTATCTTTTTTAAAAGTAGCCCAAAACCAATGAGCGATTTAACAGTAGTAACCCACAGTGGTAATTTCCATGCCGATGACGTGTTTAGTATTGCGGTACTTAAGCATGTATTGCCTGCCTTTAACTTGGTACGAACCCGCGATAAAGCAGTAATAGAAAGTGCCGATATTGTTGTTGATGTAGGTGGTGAATACAACCCTGACACAGGACGCTTTGATCACCACCAACGCGGCGGCGCAGGCGAGCGCGAAAATGGCACGCCATACTCGTCATTTGGCTTAATTTGGAAAAAGTATGGTTTAGCGCTGTGTGATAATAACCAAGCGGTGGCTGATAGAGTAGACGCTGGTTTAGTCTCTACAATTGATGCCATAGATTGTGGTTACGTTAAAGGTGTGGTTGAGGGCATAACGCTTAGCCAAACGCTTTCTATGTTTAATCCAACATGGGAAGAGGAAGGCAACTTTGATGAATGCTTTGATGAAGCCGTTGAGTTTGCTGCGCGTTTATTAACCCGTTTTATTGCCTCAGCAAAAGGAAGCATTAACGCCAAAGATATTGTTGCAAAAGCAATAGAAGAGGCAAAAGATCCCCGCGTGATTATTTTAGAAAAATACACACCATGGAAAAAAACAGTACACCATTTATCAAGCGACGCTTTATTTATGGTTTACCCTTCGCAAAACGGCCAATGGATTATTCAAACTGTACCAGTAGAGCCTGGCTCGTTTGAAGACAGAAAGTCACTGCCTAAAGCGTGGGCCGGTTTATCTGATGAAGAGTTTCAAGCTGAAACAGGCTTAGACGACGCCGTATTTTGCCACAATGGTTTATTTATAGCCGGTACTAAATCGTTCGAAAGTACAATGAAGCTGGCCGACGCGGCCCTAGCTGAGTAACCTGTTTTACTTAAATATGGGTAAAAATTTTTTACCCAGAATTCGCACTATTTTAGCTAAGTAACTAGTTTGCAGTTACTTAGCTTTATTATGCTCTCGTTATTTAAATCACGTGAGGTTTTATGTTTGAAGTAAAAACTATCGCGCTATTTATTATTACCGCACTGGCAGAAATTATTGGCTGTTACTTACCTTATCTTTGGCTTAAAGAAGATAAATCCATATTCCTTTTAATACCTGCAGCAATCAGTTTAGCGCTATTCGCGTGGTTGCTAACGTTACACCCAGCAGCCGCTGGACGGGTGTATGCCGCGTATGGCGGTGTGTACATATGCGTGGCTTTACTGTGGTTATGGGCAGTTGATGGCGTAAAGCTTACAATGTGGGATGTAGTGGGCGGGGCGGTTGCCTTACTGGGCATGGCTATTATTATTTTTGCACCTAAAAGCGCATAAAAATTAAGCCATATTAAAGGTAAAAAACGCCTTACAGGCCACTGTTAACGCATATATCGCGCAATTAAATTGCCAACCACTTTTTTATAAGTAAGCGTTAAAGCTGGATTATCTATTAAGCTTGTTTGTACAACATGCCCGGTATATAAGCCATAAAACTCATACGCAAAAATGCTCGGCTCTTTGTCTTGGCTAAAGTAGCCTTGTGCTTGGCAGTTAACTGCAAGTTTAGTGAGGTAGTTAATCATTTTTAAGTGTTGGTCTTGCATAAACTGCCTTACCAAACAGTTCGGGCTTGCTTTAAACTCTACCGACGCTTTAATGAGCGGGCAACTTGCCTGCTTACCAGGCGATACCGTATCTAAAAAATTGAGCCACTCAAGCCAACGTTGCTGAAAATTATTTAAATGAATTAACGCATCTTCATCAACAGATATATCAACAACCTGTTTTCTAAATTCTTCTTCGGTGTAGGCCAAAATAGCCACTTGCATATCTTCTTTATTGGCAAAGTGTGAGATCACCCCAGTACGCGACATGTTAGTCACTGCCGCTATTTTTCCTATCGACAAGCTATATAAACCATGTGCAGCCGCATAGGCCATTCCTTTGTGCAAAATATTGCGTTTTGTGCTCTCACTTTTTTTCATCGTTAATCCATAAAGCGTGTTATTTGGTCGTACACGTATTGGCTTTTTAAAATGCGCACGTGCCCCAGCTCTTGTGTGGCCACAAGTGTTGCAGGTGTGTTCTCAGTTAATAATTTTATTGCCTCAAAGCTTGCCACTGAGTCATTTTTATCATGAATAAACAACATGTTTTCGTTAATTTTATTTTTAGAATGATCAGGGTGAAGGTTTTGCCAGCTAATACCATATTTGTCTGACACCCTATTAAGCATATTTTCTAGCATGAGCTCAGAAATACCCACTTGCCTGACCTTAGCAAACATGGCTTCAAATATTTGTGCAGGGGCAGAGATCATCACAATTTTTTTATTCTCTAAATAATGAGGCGCTAAGTTTAACAAAGCAACACCGCCCATAGAGTGTGTAACGACTCTATTAATTGTAATATTTTGCCCATTAAAGTACTCAAAAGCCGCTGTTAGCCCCTGCATGTACCCGTATAAGTGCGAGGTATTGCCGTGCGAATAGCCATGGCCTATGTGATCAATTGAGTAAACATTAAAGCCTTTTTCAAGTAGTTCATCTATTAAAGCAGTAAACCGATTAGTGCTATCGGCCCAGCCATGAGATAAAAATACCGTTTTAGTGTTTTCGGCTAGGCTAAAATAGTACAGGTTTACAGCGCCAAGCTCGGTAGTAAGTTTAATATTAATTGGCTGTATACATGTTCTAAATTCGTATTGGCGTCGGCTATGTGGGTTACAAAATACCTTCATGGCAAGGCGGGCACTGAGTTTAGGAAATGTTTTGGTCAAACCAAAAGTGGCAGCCTTTGTTATTTTAGAAAATTTAGGTGGCTTGTTTTGATTAAAATAAATTTGTTTCATGTTTATACCAAATAAGTACAGTTGTTCTATTTTATCTTAAATAAGTACAACTGTACTTATTTTTTTAGCCGCATAACCAGCTTGCTTTACTAAAGGCGGTTAGCTGTAAAAGTAAAGGTGTAGGTGTTTTTTCTCTCAACACTAAAAATCACTCGTTACGAGTAAAAATACTTGTTGGACTTAAAAGTCTATTTTTCTTTTAATGCGCGTAACTAGCCGAACCGGCATTCATTAAATACAAGAGAAAGATAAATGAAAGAGACAACATCACTAGAACAAGCTCGCACGAGTTACAATGTTCGTCATTGGAGCCAAGGTTTTTTTGGTATTAATGATCAAGGTGATGTGTATGTTGCCCCAAAGGCTCACGCCCCAGAGCAAACTATTGCACTTACAGATATTGCAAAACAACTTCAAGAAAAAGGCTTAAGCTTACCGGCTTTAGTGCGCTTTCCACAAATTTTACATCATCGTGTGCACAGTTTATGTGGTGCATTTAATACCGCGATTGAAAACTATGGTTACCCAAAAGATTACCTATTAGTTTACCCAATTAAAGTAAACCAACAACGCGAAGTGGTTGAAGAAATAGTAGCAAGCCAAGCCGAATTAGAAAAAAAACAATTAGGCCTTGAGGCGGGCAGCAAGCCAGAGCTATTAACTGTTTTGGCAATGGCAGAAAAAACCAGTGCAGTGATTGTATGTAATGGCTACAAAGACAAAGAATATGTGCGCTTAGCACTGATTGGCGAAAAGCTAGGCCACAAAGTATACATAGTGCTTGAAAAACTCTCTGAGCTCGACATGGTACTTAGCCAAGCAAAGGCGCTAAATGTTAAACCACGTATTGGTATTCGCGTTCGTTTAGCATCGCAAGGCAAAGGTAAGTGGCAAGCAAGTGGCGGTGAAAAATCTAAATTTGGTTTATCAGCGTCGCAAGTTTTACATGTAGTAAACCGTTTAAAAGAGGCAGGCCAACTTGATTTAATGCAACTTGTGCATTTTCACTTAGGCTCGCAAATGGCAAACATTCGTGATGTGCGTTTAGGTGTGAGCGAAGCCGCGCGTTTTTACTGTGAGCTACGCAAATTAGGTGCAAGCATTGAGTGCTTAGATGTAGGGGGCGGTTTAGCTATTGATTACGATGGTACCCGCAGCCAATCACATAACTCAATGAACTACAGCTTAGCTGAGTATGCAAATAATATTGTGTACACCATAGGCGATACTTGTAAGCAGTACGCGCAGCCCATGCCGACGATTATTTCTGAGTCGGGGCGTGCACTAACGGCGCACCATGCCGTGCTTATTTCTAATGTTATTGGTACTGAAAGTTACACGCCAGAAGAGTTAGTAGCGCCTGCTGGCGATGCACCGCTTTTATTAAATAATATGTGGGCATCGTTTGTGCAGTTAACCGATTTAACTGACGACCGCGCACTGATTGAAATTTACCACGACAGCCAAGGGGATTTAGCTGAGGCGCATAACCAGTTTGCACTTGGGCTTTTAGATTTAACGCAGCGTGCGTGGGCAGAGCAAGTTAACTTACGTATTTGTTATGAGCTTAACAAACACATGGATAACAAAAACCGTTTTCATCGTCCGATTATTGACGAGTTGAACGCACGTTTAGCCGATAAGTTTTTTGTAAACTTTTCGCTTTTTCAATCGCTTCCTGATGCGTGGGGGATTGATCAAGTGTTTCCGGTATTGCCATTAAGTGGTTTAACCGAAGCACCAAAAAAACGTGCTGTATTACTTGATATTACCTGTGATTCAGACGGCGCACTTGAGCACTATGTTGATGGCCAAGGCATTGAAAGCACTTTACCCGTGCCTGAGTACAGTGCAGATAAGCCTTACTTAATGGGCTTTTTCTTAGTGGGTGCGTACCAAGAAATTTTAGGTGATATGCACAATTTATTTGGCGATACGCACAGCGCTATTATCAATATGGATGAGCAAGGCGTTGCCAGTATTAGTGAGATAAACCAAGGTGATACGGTAGCCGATATGATGCGCTATGTACATTTAGATGTTGAGAGCTTTCAACATTCGTACGCGCAGTTAGTGTCTGCAAAAATAGATAAAAATGAACAGCAAAGCGTTTTAGACGAGTTGCAGAGCGGCCTTAATGGCTACACTTATTTAGAAGAGTTATAAGCAATGTCTAGCTTGTTTGGTCATGTTGACCACTCATTGTATTCAAACGGGATGACGTTTTTACGTCGTCCTATGGTGCAAAACATTAATGCCATTGATGCAGATGTCGTTGTACTAGGCTTACCCTTTGACTTAGCAACTTCGGGCCGCCCCGGTGCACGCTTAGGGCCCGATGCCATACGCCGTGCGTCGGTACATTTAGCATGGGAAGACACTAAATACCCGTGGACATTTCCTTTGTTTGAGCGTTTAACGGTTGCAGATGCAGGGGACTTTACTTATCCGGTAGGCGATCCTGAGTATTTTACGGCACAGCTAGAAATGGCTGCAGAGCAAATACTTCGCCAAGGGGCAACGCTGTTAGGCTTGGGTGGCGATCACTTTGTAACGCTTCCGCTATTGCGCGCGCATGCAAAGATACATGGCAAAATGGCACTGGTTCATTTTGATGCGCACACCGACACTTACAGCAATGGCTCGCGCTTTGATCACGGCACTATGTTTTATCATGCACCCATGGAAGGGCTGATTGATGTAGAGCATAGTATCCAAATAGGTATTCGTACCGACTTTGACCAATCAAAGCATGAGTTTGCAGTGATTGATGCAATGCAAGCTAACGATTTGCATGCTAATGAAATAGCAGCGCAAATACGTGAGCGAGTAGGCGACTTACCCGTTTACTTAACGTTTGATATAGATTGTTTAGACCCAGCATTTGCACCAGGTACAGGCACACCTGTATGCGGTGGTTTAACATCTGATAAAGTGCTTAAAATACTGCGCGCACTCAAAGGCATAAATATGGTGGGTATGGATGTGGTAGAGGTTTCACCGTCGTACGACCAAAGTGAGCTTACCGCAATTGCTGCAGCAACAATTGCCAGTGAATTATTGCATCTGTGGACACATAAAAATAAGTATTAACGCCATAAGTTAAGTACTACAAAAAGGTATGTACTGGCATACCTTTTTTATTTTAGAGGTGTCGATTATTTTGCAGCTTAATTTCTTTTAACCAAATAAAACTTAAGCCAATAAGCGGCAGGTTAGTGGTTACTGGGTTAAATGCTTCAATGAGTAATGGTGGCTGCATTACTACAACCGCTAACAAAAGCCCTACAAGCGCTAAAACATTTAAAATAACGATGTGCTTATTTTTATAAAACACTAATAAGCACACGCCAAATATAATTTCGGCAATACCCGCCGAACGTGTAATTAAGTCAGACACTTCTGCTGAAAAACCCGCACTGCCAGTCATTAGTTTTTCAAGCGGGGCAATATGATAAAGCTTTGGAAAAAAGCCGTGGTATATCCAACTCAGCCCCACAATATAGCGAGCAATTTGTATATAACCGGGGTTATTTCCTCGCATTGTCTATTCGTTCTTGTGCACTTGGGTGGCTAGATAAATATTCGAGCAAATTATTTACCTTTTCAAGGTGTTCGTTTTCGCTGGTGTGCGCACCTTGTAATGCTTCAATGGCATCGGCAAAGTCGTGGCTTGAATACCCTAAGTTTTCAAGTTGAATGAGTGCATAGCTATCTGCCTCGCGCTCCATATCACGAGAAAACCCTTGCTGTGCAAAAGATGCCCCCGTACCTAGTACCACTTCTGCTATGCCTTCTAAATCACCAAATATAACCGCAAGTACAATGGTACTGGCTGCCGATTGCGCAGTCATGCGTACGCTATGCTGGTGGACTACGTGGCCAATTTCGTGAAGTAATACGGCTTTTAATGCGTTGGGCTTATCAGCTAATAAATTTGCTAACTCATCGGTCACGACAATACGTCCATGGGGCATTGCAAACGCATTCGCCCCAAAGGCCTCTGATTTATAAAACGATAGCCTATAAACCGATGGCTCAAGCGAGAGCGCATTAAGCATGGTATTAAAGTGTTGGTGTACTTTAGTTTGTTGCTCATTAGGCAGCTCACTGTCATCAAGCGCGAGCTTTTCAATTAGGGTAAAGCTTTGTTCACCCATTTGCTCTACTACACTGCGCGGCAGAGTATCAACACTGTAAACAGCAATAGCGGGCACAACTTTATAAAGCATTAACCACATAAAAAGCGGTGTAAAAATAACGGCCGCGATAATAGCCCATTTACTTTTTTCAAGGCGCTCTAGTAGGTCATGCTTATTTGCTTTAAAAGGCCAGCGATAATTTACATCAGTAGGAATAAAGCGGCTGCCATCATTAAAATTTAGTTCATCAGCAAGCCCAGCTAGGCCAGAGGTGAGTGTTATATCGCTTATTGCATGGCTTGAAATAAGCTGGTCATCGTAGCTAATCTCAACACAGGTGTCGCTAATGCTAGCGACACCTTGCTGGTAATTGCTTGATGCCTTGGGGAAGTAATGTCCCTGTACGTGCATAATAAGCTCTTAGGTTAGCGATAGGTCAATATCAAATACATTGGCTGCTTCTTCAGCAAACGATGACTGCTCTTGTTGCGCGGTATCCACTAAATTTAGCGCACTAGGGTAAATATTAACGGTTGTAACCTCGGCAAGCATTCTCGATGTACGCACTTTGGTCCACGGGTAGGCAAGCCCTAAAGAAAACACGATTGCCAGCATATTGGTTAATAGTAATATGGCAAAAGGAATAGGCTTAAGCTCTGATTTAAATGATGCTACGTCTTCAAATTGACTGTTATCAAAAATATGGTTACGAATAGCCGCAGCCCACACAGCGGTTACTATCGCAATCATAAATACGTAAGCAATCATTAATCCACCAAACATAATGCCCATTTTGGCTGGATCTTGTGCAGCTTGTTGGTTTTCTACATTCATTAAATCAAGCCCAAATAAGCCTAATACAGCCATAAATATCACCATAGTGATAGAGCTCACCACAAAGCAAATAAGGGCGGTTAAGTAGTAGGTTTCACCTTTAAGGTTTACGGTTAATGGCGTGTCACCGTAGCTAATATTGCTATGTATGTACGTGTCGATACGTTTTAAAACATACGGCATTAATAAATAAAGGGTAAAAATACTGGCAATAGGTAAAAGAATAAAGTTAATGAAGGCTTCGCCGTAATCGCCTTTAAATGCAAAGCGTACATTTCGATGACGGGTCATACGCATATTAAAGCGCAGGCCTTGGTTAATAATCCACGGCATTAAAAAGATAAAAGCAACCGCAAATAGTAAGCCTACAAGAGGAAAAAAGCTGCTACCAAAGGAGTAAATTAAAAATACAATAACCGCTAAAATACGGCCTTTTAAAATTTGCATCGGGGTGGCTAAGTAGTCAAAGCTGTGTCCGTCAATGCGAGTGTGTCCATAAAAGTATCGCATTGTGCGCACTTTTGCCCAAGCCGAGTAAATACCTAAAGTAAGTACGCTCAGTAAAATATTGACTATCCAAATACCAAAAAACTCACCGCCTTTACCGCTAAACTGTACTTTGCCGCTAAAAATAGGGGCCGTAGGTTCATTTACTGCAGGGGTGGTTTCTGGGGGAGTAGGGTGTATTGATTCCATTAAAATTATATCCATGTTGTTTTTTTGTTAATTTACCTAAATTTGGTGCAAAGCTCAATCTTTAATAGCCTTACAGCCTACAATGGCGCTGCTTTTAATATATGTGGTGCTGCACTTTAAATCATCTCTGGTATACTAGGGCGATAATTTTATGGGGCTGTTATGATTTCAAAAAACCAACTCAAGCTTATTCGCCAACTTGGCCAAAAAAAGTACCGGAAGCAATATAATCAATACCTTGTACAAGGTGAAAAAAACGTACTTGAGTTGTTAAACAGCCCATTAAAGGCGGTTGATATATTTGCAACACAGGCGTTTATAAATACTCACCAAAACCAGTTTCCAGAAGTAGATTTTACGCCAGCAGAAGAAGAGTCGCTGACTAAAGCCAGTACCTTAGTAAGTAATAACGCGGCCATTGCAGTGGTTGATATGCCAAAGGCTGATTTACCTAATAATACCGGCTTAATATTGGCGCTTGATGGGGTTTCTGATCCGGGGAATTTAGGTACTATTATCAGAGTTGCCGATTGGTATGGCATTCAACATATAGTAACAAGTACCGACAGCGCCGATGCTTACAACCCTAAAACAATTAGCGCTACCATGGGCTCATTTGTCAGAGTGTCGGTAAGCCAAGTAGAGCTACCTGAATACTTACAAACATTAAATATGCCTATTTATGGGGCATTTTTAGATGGGCAAAGCGTACATACAACGGACCTTAGTGCAAAGGGTGTATTGCTTATGGGCAGTGAATCGCATGGCATACGCGAGCAGTGTGCAAAATTAGTAAGCGACAAAATAACCATACCGGCTTTTGGTGAGGCAGAGTCACTTAATGTGGCAATGGCTACAGGTATTATTTTAGATAACTTTAAACGCCAAGCTTAACTTTTTAACTGTTTATGAGTTAAATTGTTTGTAAGTAATAACAATAATAATCGGTAATAACAATAAGATGCGCTTAAGCACTATTAAATTAGCGGGCTTTAAATCGTTTGTAGAGCCCACTAAAATTCCATTCCCTGATCAAATGACGTGTGTTGTTGGGCCTAACGGCTGTGGCAAATCAAACGTGATTGACGCTGTGCGATGGGTGCTTGGTGAAAGCTCAGCTAAAAACTTGCGTGGCGATGCCATGACCGATGTTATTTTTAATGGCTCAACTAATCGTAAACCAATCTCGCAAGCCTCAGTAGAGCTTATTTTTGATAACACTCAAGGTGATTTACCTAATACATTTGCCGACAGAAACCAAATAGCAATTAAGCGTTTAGTAACACGCGATGGCCAATCGTTGTACTTTTTAAATGGGAGCAAATGCCGTAAGCGCGATATTACCGATATATTTTTAGGCACCGGGCTTGGCCCGCGTAGTTACGCAATTATAGAGCAAGGGATGATCTCGCGTTTAATCGAGAGCAAACCTCAAGAGCTGCGCGTATTTTTAGAAGAAGCCGCGGGTGTGTCTAAATACAAAGAACGCCGCCGCGAAACGCAAACCCGAATTAAGAGTACCCGCGAAAACCTTGAGCGTTTACTTGATGTGCGTAAAGAGTTGCAAGCGCAACTAGATAAACTGGCTGTGCAGTCGGTTGATGCGAAAAAATACCGCGATTTAAAAGCGCAAGAGCGTACCTTAAAAGGCCAAGTAGCTGTATTAAAATGGCAAAAGCTGCATCAACAACAGCTTGAAAAAAGTGAGCAAATCAAAAAGCTTAATGAGCAAATCGCCTTTTTTAAAACGGCCCACTCAGGCCACGACGATGTGCTTGCAAGCCTAGAGGCTCAAGTAAATGCAGAGCAAGATGCGCTTAACGATGCGCAGCATCAGCAACACGTTACCCACACAGAGTTGACCCGCGCCGAACAACAACACATTAATATTAAACAGCAAACGCAAACACTTAAACAAAGTGTGGTTAAGCTTGAGCAGCGAAAGCTGCAAAGTGAAGCGCTAAAAACACAGCAACAAAATGTGTGTGAGCAGTTATCTATGAGCCACCAAGAGATAAGCGAGTACAGTTTAGAGTACAGCGAACAAGTTGAAGAGCTTACCCTTAAACTTGCAGATTTAGCTGATGAAAAAAATAAGCACACAAACGCATGGCAAAGCCTTAATCAACAACAGCACGCGCTTAATAATAAAGTACAGGCTCAGCAAAATAGTGTTAAGCAAACAGAGCAAGCCTTAGCCCATGTAAACGCACAGCTTAGCCAACTAAATAGCCAAATTGACGATATTAAAAGTAGCCAATTAGAACAGCAACTAGCCGAGCAACAAAAATACAAACAAACCCTAACTCAAGAGCTTGCCAGTAAGCAAACGGCGCAAACACAATGCACCGCAGCGCTTAAAGAGCAAACCGATTTAGTAAATGACTCTGAGCAACAGCATCAGCAAAGCTTACAGCACGTTAATGAGCTAAAAGCTCGCATTGCTGGACTTAAAAGCAGTTTAGGGATTGAAGATGACAATAAGCAGCACACTTTATTTAATCAATTAAAAGTAAAGCCAGGGTTTGAACATATAGTTGAACAGGCACTGCAAACGCTTGAGCACCTAAACGTAGCTGATGTGCAAAGCAACAATAGTGTGTGGCCTCACAAAAGTGAAATACCAGTAAATAGCGTTGCGGCGTTGATTACTGAGGGTGTTTACCCAGATTTATTGACCCGTATTGCGTACAGCGAAAACGCCGAACTCGCTGCGTTAAATGATACGTTTTATATTGCGGTTATGGATAAAAGCGGTGCTTTACATGCTCGAAACTGGCACCGTAGCGCAGACAAAAACGCCGAAAACTCACAACTTTTAAAACACACACAGTTAAAGCAAAAAACAGCGAGCTTAGTAGAGGCCGAAAGTACCCTTGCAAGGAATTTTGAGAATCTTAATGCGCTAAAAACACAGCAGCAAAAGCTGAGTGATGAATTAGCAGTACTTAAAAATGCAATTCATCAATTAGCACAAAACATTGCCGTGGCCACTACGCGCAGCGACATGTTAAAAGAGCAAGTAGCACAATTTTTACAGCAACTAGAAAAGTACCAGCAACAAAAGCGTGCATTAACCACTGAGCAATCACAATTATTAAAAACGCGCGATGAGCACAACAGTGCGCTTGAAGTGTTACAGCAACAGCAACGTAATTTAGCTGACGAACTGGCAAGCGCCGACGCTGCTTGCACACGCAGTAATACTACATACAACCAAGCTGCAGCTACACTTGAGCAATATAAAACACAAGCGCATCAGGCCACGTTAAAAGAGCAAAAAGCACACAGTGAGTGGCAGCTTAGTCAAACAAAGCTTAATCATGCTGAGCAAGAGCTCATTAGTGCGCAAGAAGAAGCGCAAGAGCTGCAATCGCAAATGGAAGCGTTGCTTATACCCGAGCAAGAGCTCACTGAGCAAATAGCACAGCTTTTAATAAAACATCAGCAGGGCGAAGCTAGCTTGGTTGCGTTACAAAAAAAGCTTAACGAGGCAAAGCAAACACTTATAAGTAAACAAGCCAGCCTTAAGCACTCTCAAGGTGAGCTGACAGGTTTGCAAGAACAACATCAAAAGCTAAGTATTGAAGAGCAAAGCCTAATTATAAAAGCGCAGGCAGCACTTGAGCCGCTTGAAGAATTAAAGCAAAGTTTAAAAAGTGTTTTAGATACACTGCCTGATTCACTGAGTTTAAATGCAGCGCAAAATCAGATCAGTGGGCTTGTGCATCAATTAGATAAGCTAGGTCCAGTTAATTTAGCCGCAATAGATGAGTTTGAACAAGCTAAAGAGCGCAGTGATTATCTTAATAATCAACTTGAGGATTTAACCAAAGCGTTAAATACGCTTGAAGGGGCGATTCGTAAAATTGACAGCGAAACCAAAACACGCTTTAAAGCTACCTTCGATCAAGTGAACAACGACTTTGCCGAGCTATTTCCAAAAGTATTTGGCGGTGGTAGCGCGTATTTAGAATTAACCAGTGACGACTTACTCGAAAGTGGTGTTAGTATAATGGCACAGCCACCAGGCAAGAAAAATTCGACAATTCATCTGTTAAGTGGTGGAGAAAAAGCGCTGAGCGCATTATCATTGGTGTTTTCTATATTCAGGCTCAATCCAGCTCCATTCTGTATGCTGGATGAAGTAGATGCGCCGCTTGATGATGCTAACGTGGTACGCTTTTGCCGTTTGGTTGAAGAAATGTCACAATCGGTGCAGTTTATTTATATTAGTCATAATAAAATTGCAATGGAAATGGCAGGGCGTTTAACTGGCGTTACTATGGCAGAGCCAGGCGTATCACGCATGGTAGCAGTAGATATAGAACAAGCAGTGCAACTTGCACACACATAACAGTTTATTTTAAGCGTATTAGTATTAATTAATACACGGGTTTAGGCATAACAAATAATAAAAGGTGAGGGGATGGCCGAAGAACTAAGATTGGTTTTAATTGTGATCAGTGTACTTGTCATAGGTGGCTTATTAGTACATGGTTTATGGTCAGTTAGAAAAAAAGACAGCCCAGAGGTAGCGCCTTCAGAGCGGGTTGAACCAATGCAAGACACACCTTCGCATACACCAGTTGAACCTAAAGAGCCGGTTGTTGCCCAGCGAGATGAGCCGCAATTTGGTGAGCTAAACTTTGATGCAAACGAGCCGCAAATAGATACTAGCGTGGCGCAAACACCCATTGAAGACGACCTGCAAGTAGTTCAAGAGCCAGAGCTAGAACCAGAGCCAGAGAGCGAAAAAGAAGCGCCAGCAGATGTGTCTGACTTTGTTATTGTGCATATTCAAATGCCTGAGGGGCTAAGCATGCAAGGCAGTAAGTTATTGCCTGCAGTAAATACCTTAGGATTTAAATATTCAGAAGAAGGCTTTTTTAATCGCCACATAGACCCTGCAGGGCAAGGTCCAGTGTTATTTAGATTAGTAAATATGTATAACCCAGGTACGTTTGATATTGATAATATGGAACAGTTTAGCACCGCAGGGGTTAGCTTATTTATGACTTTACCTTGTGAAGGCGACGGGCTAGCTGCTTTTAATATGTTACATAGCGCAGCTAAGAAAATTGCCGATGAATTTGGTGCACAAATTTTAGATGCCGAGCGTGAAGAAATGACCGTTGATCGCGTTCGTCAATATGTTGAGCAGGTTCGTGCATTTTCTGCGTAATTTATACGCACACATTATTTTTATTAAGCCACTTACCTAAAAGTGGCTTTTTTTATGTTTTTTGAGGTTTAAATGTCTAGCAGCATTAGTGAGCAAATTAATCATCTTCGTAGTACGTTAGAGCAACACAACTACAATTATTATGTCCTTGATACACCCAGTATTCCTGATGCAGAATACGATAGACTATTGCGCGAGTTAAGCGCCCTTGAAAGAGAAAACCCAGAATTTTTAACGCCTGACTCACCCACTCAAAAGGTAGGAGGCGCTGCGCTGAGTAAATTTGAACAAGTTGCTCACCAAGTGCCTATGTTATCGCTTGATAACGCCTTTAGTGAAGAAGAATTTAGCGCCTTTAACCGCCGTATTAAAGAGCGTTTAATGAGCCAAGATGAGCTCACTTTTTGTTGTGAACCCAAGTTAGATGGCTTGGCTGTGTCAATTATTTACCGTGATGGCGTGCTTGTGCAGGCCGCAACTCGTGGCGATGGTTTTACTGGCGAGAACATTACACAAAATGTAAAAACAATCCGTAACGTGCCTCTTAAGCTGCGTGGCGATTACCCCGCAGAGCTTGAAGTACGTGGCGAAGTATTTATGGATAGCGCAGGGTTCGAAAAGCTAAACAGCGAAGCCGAAAAACGTGGCGAAAAAGTATTTGTAAATCCACGAAATGCAGCCGCAGGTAGTTTACGCCAGCTTGATTCAAAAATTACCGCTAAGCGCCCGCTAATGTTTTATGCGTATAGCACTGGGCTGGTGGCCGATGGCACAATCCCTGAGGATCACTACCAACAATTGGCAAAATTAACCGACTGGGGTTTACCGCTGTGCCCAGAAACAAAGTTAGTTGAAGGTACGCAAGCGGCTTTAGATTACTACAGTGATATTTTAACGCGCAGAAGCGAGCTTAAATATGAAATTGATGGTGTAGTAATTAAAATAAACCAAAAAGCCTTACAAGAGCGTTTAGGGTTTGTTGCACGTGCGCCGCGCTGGGCAATTGCTTATAAGTTTCCTGCGCAAGAAGAAATAACCCAGTTACTTGATGTAGAATTTCAGGTTGGCCGCACAGGCGCTATAACGCCGGTAGCGCGTTTAGAGCCTGTATTTGTAGGCGGCGTTACGGTATCAAACGCAACGCTGCACAATGGCGATGAAATAGCCCGTTTAGGCGTAAAGGTAGGCGATACAGTAATTATACGCCGCGCCGGCGATGTTATTCCGCAAATTACACAAGTAGTACTTGAGCGCCGCCCAGATGATGCACGCGACATTGTATTTCCTGCCAGTTGCCCCATTTGTGACTCACACGTTGAAAAAGTAGAAGGCGAGGCCGTGGCTCGTTGTACCGGTGGCTTAGTGTGCCAAGCTCAGCGTAAACAAGCGATAAAGCATTTCGCATCACGCAAAGCGCTTGATATAGATGGCTTAGGCGACAAAATAGTTGATCAGCTGGTTGATAGAGAGTTGGTAAAAACCCCCGCAGATTTATTTATATTAAAACAAGGTCACTTTGAGTCACTTGAGCGTATGGGCCCTAAGTCGGCTAAAAACTTAGTAGATGCGCTTGAAGCTGCAAAGACAACTACGCTTGCAAAGTTTTTATATTCGCTGGGTATTCGTGAGGTTGGCGAGGCCACAGCGCAAAACTTAGCAAATCATTTTTTAACACTTGAAAAGGTAACCCAAGCCAGTATTGAAAGCCTTACACAAGTGAGCGATGTAGGGGTTATTGTAGCAACTCATGTTCGTGGCTTTTTTGATGAGCAACATAATGTAGATGTAGTTAATGCTTTAATTGAACAAGGCATTAATTGGCCAGCGCTAACGCCGCCTTCAGAGGATGAGCAACCCTTAGCTGGGCTAACCTATGTATTAACTGGCACTCTTAATACTTTAAACCGAAACGATGCTAAAGCACGCTTACAACAGTTAGGTGCAAAAGTAGCCGGTAGTGTGTCGGCTAAAACAGATGCATTGGTGGCGGGCGAAAAAGCCGGCTCTAAATTAACTAAAGCACAAGATTTAGGCATAGACATACTTAGCGAAGATGACTTAATTGCACTGTTTGATAAGTACAATGCTTAGGGTAATAAAATGAGCCGATATGGACCCGAGTACTGGGATAAATACGGAAGCTACCGTACGCCAATTGCATTTCATCTGAGTTTATTGGTGTTACTACGTGCGTATTTTATTTGGGTTATAGCGGCGCTGAGTCGTCGCCCTGAGCTTGATTTAATGTCGCTATTTTTTAAATCTAAAAACGATTTTTTTATCGCAATTTCGATTGGCGCTATTGCGATAGTGCCCACTTTTTTATTTTGCTTAAGACGCCCGCGCGACTCTCATCAACAAAGTGCGCGTTTAGCGATGGTGTGGCGCTACATGCGCTGGCCGTTACTGGTGTGCGCAATAACTGACTTAAGCTGGTTAACAATACAAGCTGCACATAGTCATTACAGGTTTTCACTATTTTTAGCTGTGCAAATGGTGATTGTGTTTTGGGTAATGTGGTACTTGGCAAAGAGTCGTTATTTGCAGGTGTTTTTTAACGATTGGCCAGAGCCTACCGAAAAAGCAGATGATAAAAACGCTAAATAAAAGGGAGCTAAATGGATAACATTAATAAAAAAATTGCCATTGTAGTGCTTGGTATTGGCATTATTTTAGGCGCTTTAGTGTTGTTTACATCGTTAACTGATCATATTTGGTTTTCTGCCGTAATAGGATTATGGTTATTTGTGTTTTGTTCGTGTTGTTACAGGCTGACACCCGCCTTTAAAAAGCGCAATACGCTTGATAATTTTATTCAGCGCGATGCACAGCACTTAATGTTATTTAGCTTGGCAGGTTTTTTTGATAAAAAATTTGGCCCGCAATGGCTTGTTATTGGCAACATTGAACATATAGAAAGTAAGAACGATGAGCTTATTATTTATAGCAATAACGAGCGACAATTTAGTGTAACTTTACCCGCACAAAAAAATGACATAGACGCCTACATGAAGCGCATACTTTCAGATCACGAAAAGCAAACTATTCGCTTTAGTTAGGGGCTGTTGAACTTTGCGGATTAAAGTTTGTTCAAACTAGGGGCTATTTAATCGCGGCGCGAAGTTTGTAACCTAGTGGGCTAAGTAAAAGCTGAGCAACAAAGAGTAAATAGCCCCTAGGAAGAACCCGTTGGGCAGCGCCTGTTTGGCATTAATGCTACGTTATCGCCCAATTATGGGGAATAACCACACTGCATAGGCTCTGCTTTGCCTAAATACCAAACAGACTGCTGCAAATTTAACCTTAAAAGATCAACAGACCCTAATCACTTATTAATACCGAAGGAGGCTATTATGCTTACTTGGAATGATGTTATAAATTTTGCCAATAATGGCAATCCTACGCCACGCGAAAAGGTTGTAAAAACAGACGCGCAATGGCAGGCAATGCTAAGTGATGAGCAATATTATGTGACACGTAAAAAGGGCACAGAACGCCCTCACAGCTCACAAAGTTGCACATTACTAGAACCGGGTAAATACGCGTGTGTATGCTGCGATAATTTACTTTTTGATGCCGATGAAAAGTTTGATAGCGGCACAGGCTGGCCATCATTCACGCAGCCTGCAACTGTCGATGCAATTGGTTATGTGAACGATTTAAGCCATGGTATGCAGCGCGTTGAAGTGGTGTGTAATGTGTGTGATGCACACTTAGGGCATATTTTTCCTGATGGGCCAGCACCGTCGGGTTTGCGCTATTGTGTAAATGCCGCTGCAATGAAAAAGCTTTAATTATATAGTTAGCCTTCAATCTAGATAAAACAGCTATTTTAGCCGCTAGTTAGCGCTAGGGGGATTGAATATCGAGTTTCATTTCTTTTGCCATATGCAAAATTTTATCTAATCGCTGCGACTGATCTGGCTGCAGTGTAGAGTTACTCAAAAGGGCGTAACACTTTTTAGCAATAACCAAGTTAAAAGTGCCGCCTTTTTGTTTTGTCGAATCAAACAAACACTGTAATAAATTAAGCGCAATGCTTGGGTTACGCGGCATTACTCTAAATGCTTGCGTAAACGCCTCTAACGCCGTATTTAATTGCCCTCTATTAAATTGAGTTACTGCATGGTTGTTAAGCTCTTTAGGACCCATTTTAATGTCACGACGCTCACTTTGCTGCTGTTGAATGTAACGCAGGTAAGTTGTATCACTCATATTGGGGTGGCGCTCACAATGGCTAATTATTTGGCTAAATAATGTTTGTGCTTTTTGATGAAAACCCAGCTCGTGAAACGCTTTTGCTTTATCAAGCGCCCCATCTACAGAGCGTATTAACGTATCGTCATCGTCGAGTTGCTCTATCAAGCGCTTGGCTTTTTGATGCTCGTCTTTTAAATAGTGCAAACGCGCATTAAGTACATCAATTTGAGATTGGTTTGCGTTGTTAGGAAACTGCTTTTTTAAATCATTTATGTATTTATTAGTTTGACGCGAAATACGTTGTATTTGGTCTGTTTGATCTGTGGTTAAAGCAAAGTCTATACCGGCACGGGCTGCATTGAGATAGATGTCGGGGCTGTCATGAATAGAATGACGCGCATAGCTGGCTATGTCTTTTTGGGTTAAGTAGCTTTTTTCGTAATCGTGGTTTATTAACGAAACATTGCTTAACGATTTTTGTCTTTGGATATTACGTGGCGCGATATCGACTGCTTGGCTTAAAAAATCTTGTGCCAATTCAAATTGGTTTAGTTTTATTTCTAATCGGCCGAGTAAATCCAGTGCAACTAAACGTGTTTCATGGCGCTCAAGCATGGTTTTTAACATGCGTTGAGCAAGAATATGCTCATTATTAGCAATCAGGGCTTCTACTAAACCAACTTTGGCCCAGGCAAATTTTTGTATGTCTAGCACCGAGGTAAAAAAGTCTTTAGCTTCTTCACTGCGGTTTAGCCTAAGCAATGCATCTCCTTTTAAGCGAAGGAGGATAGGGCTGTATATATTGTTTTTTTTATTTAAAGCGGCATCGATTACTTTTATTGCTTTAGAGTCGTTGCCATCATCTACTAATGTATAAATGCTCTGAAGCTCATTTTTACGTTTTAGAATACGCTCAATCCGCGTTTTTAACTCTTGTACCGTAAATGGCTTTACCAAAAAGTCGTCGGGTTGAAGCTCTAAAACGCTATGCACTAGCGCACCACTGGTTTCTGCAGAAATAAAAATAAACGCGGTGGAGTTTTTTATCAGTTGCTTAACACGGAGTTCTTCGTAGAGTTGGTAGCCGTCTTGGTGTTTGCTTAAATTAAATGAACATACAATTAAATCAAATTGCTCAGCCAAACATTGCTCTTTTGCTGCAATTGCATGATCGGCAAAGTGCAACTGCCGAAAGCCAAGCCTTTCTAGCGACTGTTTCATATAGCTTTGAGCGAGGGGCTGCTCTTCCACTATCAGTATTTTGGCTTTGGCGTAGATCTTAGTTGGCATTGGCTTACATGTTGTTTGATTTATCACAGACTATAATCAACAGTTTAGCTGCTTACAAGGGAATTTAACTATTAGCCGAGGTTATTAGAAGATTAAGTTATTTTCATACGTTTAGATGGCTTCATATTATCCTTGCCTTAGCGATTTAAAATCAATGTTTAATTAATAGGTAAAAAGCAGCTCTAAATAATAGTTAAAATAATCTAGGTTTTTGTGGAGTGTTTGTACGTGGCGGGTGATATTGGACTTGAACCAGTGGCACTCGCCTTTATTTGTAAAGGACGGCGATGCTCTCTTTTTCTTACAACTGGATTAATTACCCAAATAGGATTTTTATAATAATTATTCAGAAGAGTTTTGATGCTTTAGAAGTCTTTATATGTGGTGGGAGATGGTTTAGCTTGATACCGGTAACCCTCGCCTTTATTTGTAAAGGACGGCGATGCTCTCTTTTTCTTACAGCTAGATTAATTACCCAAATAGGATTTTTATAATAATTATTCAGAAGAGTTTAGATGCTTTAGAAGTGTTTATATGTGGTGGGTGATT
The DNA here is from genome assembly GCF_028599265.1 of Pseudoalteromonas sp. Angola-4. Classification (NCBI taxonomy): domain Bacteria; kingdom Pseudomonadati; phylum Pseudomonadota; class Gammaproteobacteria; order Alteromonadales; family Pseudoalteromonadaceae; genus Pseudoalteromonas; species Pseudoalteromonas sp. Angola-4. The sequence goes on from NZ_JAQREK010000006.1 coordinate 202,277, forward strand.
ACTTGGCTTGATACCGGTAACCCTCGCCATTATTTGTAAAGGACAGCGATGCTCTCTTTTTCTTATAACTGAGTTAATTACATTTATATTATTTTATAGCGTATAGATTAATCGTTTTGCAAAAAACAAACTAAGAGTGATATTTTTGGAAGTTTTTAGCTTAGGTATTTTGAAGTGTTTATATGTGGTGGGTGATTACTTGGCTTGAACCAGTGACCCTCGCCATTATTTGTAAAGGGCGGCGATGCTCTCTTTTTCTTATAACTGAGTTAATTACCTTTATATAATTTTATAGCGTATAGATTAATCGTTTTGCAAAAGACAAATCAAGAGTGATATTTATGGAAGTTTTTAACTTAGGTATTTTGAAGTGTTTATATGTGGTGGGTGATACTGGACTTGAACCAGTGACCCTCGCCTTGTAAGGGCGATGCTCTCCCAACTGAGCTAATCACCCACATATAATAGGTATGACTTTATCAATTTAACGTTTTGTATAATTTGGTGGGTGATACTGGACTTGAACCAGTGACCCTCGCCTTGTAAGGGCGATGCTCTCCCAACTGAGCTAATCACCCAAATTATATATTTAATATGCACCATTCTAAGAATGGTGGGTCGTACTGGACTTGAACCAGTGACCCTCGCCTTGTAAGGGCGATGCTCTCCCAACTGAGCTAACGACCCATATTAAATTTTAAAACGCGACTATTAATATAATAATAGGCTTTATATGTGGTGGGTGATACTGGACTTGAACCAGTGACCCTCGCCTTGTAAGGGCGATGCTCTCCCAACTGAGCTAATCACCCACATATAAATTAAAACGCTACTATTAAATAAATAGTACTGGACTTTAACCAGTGAACCTCGCCGTTACTTGGAAGTAGCGGTAATGCTCTCTTTTTCTAGCTGAGTAATGACCCATTTAGATTTGTGTAATATGCACCATTCTAAGAATGGTGGGTCGTACTGGACTTGAACCAGTGACCCTCGCCTTGTAAGGGCGATGCTCTCCCAACTGAGCTAACGACCCATATTACATGCTACTACCTGTGTAGATAGTACTGGACTTTAACCAGTGAACTTCGCCATCTTTTATAAAAAGCGGTGATGCTCTCTTTTCTTGTAACTGAGCTAACGACCCATATTACAATTTTAAAACGCGTCTATTAATATAATAATAGATTTATATGTGGTGGGTGATACTGGACTTGAACCAGTGACCCTCGCCTTGTAAGGGCGATGCTCTCCCAACTGAGCTAATCACCCACATATAAATTAAAACGCTACTATTAAATAATAGTACTGGACTTTAACCAGTGAACCTCACCTTCTTTTACTTAAAGCAGTGACGCTCTCTTTTCTAACTGAGCTAACAACTCATATAGAATTTTAGATGTGTACACTTAATAAAGTGGTGGGTGATACTGGACTTGAACCAGTGACCCTCGCCTTGTAAGGGCGATGCTCTCCCAACTGAGCTAATCACCCACATCTAAACAACATTACATTGCTGCGTTGTTGTGGGGCGCTATTATAGATAGAGTTGCAAATGTGTCAACACTTGAATGATAAAAATGTGCTGAATGAAGGTTTTATAAACAGCGTAGGGTGGTTGGCGTTTACTTTATCATCAAATTTAAGTTGTTAGGGTAAATTAACAGCTGAATCTGAACTAAGTGACTGCCTTATTTTTACTTACAATAAAAAGCATTGCTTAAATAAGCTAATAAAAGGCGATGTTGAAATTGATACAGTACGCGTGACGTTTTATCAAAAAGAAGATTTATGACTATATAAGGTTTTAAATTATTGAACTGGTATACGGTACTTTTTACGGTACTTTTTAAAAGGTACGAACACGTTAAAGGGCATAAGCAGTTATCTGTATTGCCATTAGTGCGAATAAACTTTAATTAACGCCATGGGTTTTGGCACAATGACAACAAAACAGAGCCTATTACCCAAACTGGAACATAGTGTTTAAAAACAGCACGAATTATTTGCTAGCACTTTTAACGACGGCCTAATTCACTTCAATTTTTATATGTGTGTACAAGCAACTTAAAAAGGGAGGGGTTGAGCATTTAATAATAAGGCTATCGAATAGAGCCCTCGCATTTTAATAACACACTTAAATGCGGGGTTTAGCCTTGGTTTTAGTACTTTTTTAACCCCAACTCAATTTGCATATAAATGTATACCTTTTATGTTAAACATTATTACTTCATCAACGAGGTATAAATAGATAATTAACCTGTTTATAGTACTGTGAGATGAAGTACAGGCCAAATTTTGTCGAAATTGTATTTTTTTGCATGTCTGATAGTCAGTTTGTTGAAAATTAAACCATTTAAATAAAGTGGCATAAAAAACTGTTGACTTTATTTTGGGGGGTGCATAGAATGCGCCCCGCACTCAGCGATACACAACGTGTTAAACGCGTTAGGTATTAAAAGGTTTGGGGCTATAGCTCAGCTGGGAGAGCGCTTCGCTGGCAGCGAAGAGGTCTGCGGTTCGATCCCGCATAGCTCCACCAAGTCTTTGTGCATGTCCTAGGGTAGCAGTTTTCTGTGTCCCCATCGTCTAGAGGCCTAGGACACCGCCCTTTCACGGCGGTAACAGGGGTTCGAATCCCCTTGGGGACGCCATCTAACAAATAGTTAGGCGTGGTTTTACCAAGAGAATAGCGTAACACTTAAAGCTCGAGTCTTTATGTGTATTAAACGTATTACCTTAGCACCTCATGATATGAGTTAAACTTATCAATTGTCCTAGTGACACTTTTTAGTGTCCCCATCGTCTAGAGGCCTAGGACACCGCCCTTTCACGGCGGTAACAGGGGTTCGAATCCCCTTGGGGACGCCACTTACTATTTATAGTAGGGTAGTGTTATTAATAAAACTCGCCTGAAACGAGTCAAACCATTCAGTTGTCCTAGTGACACTTTTTAGTGTCCCCATCGTCTAGAGGCCTAGGACACCGCCCTTTCACGGCGGTAACAGGGGTTCGAATCCCCTTGGGGACGCCACTTACTATTTATAGTAGGGTAGTGTTAT